>NZ_JARXXY010000029.1:0-81025 GCF_029893845.1 Micromonospora sp. A200
GCACAGCGACACGCGCGGTGCGGTGCACGACCCGCTCGGCGGCGGGATCCCGACGGCGAGGCATAAACCGAAGCCAACACCACCCCTACGACATTTTCCCAACCCGACCCCACCCGGCCAACGTTTGTGGACACGGCACTAGCTCGCCGGGTTCGCGGCAGAAGTCGGTGCGGCGGGCGCTCGTTCTCCGGCGCGGGGCGCACCGGCGGCCGCCCGGACCGGCGTCCGGCTCCGCGGCCTTCTCCTCGGGAGTCGCCGGCGAGGGACGACCTGATCCCGCCGATCCGACCTCGAGGGGAGGCGGACCGGCGGGACCCGTCGGTCTCGACAGGTTGCCGCGCGGCAGACCCCGCGGCGATCGCCGGATCAGGGTGCCGACGCGGTCAGCGGGTACGCAGCGGGGCGAGCGCGGTGCTCCAGGACACGACCTGGTCCAGCGTGGTGGTGAGCGCGTCCTGCTGGAACTGGGTCGGCTTGAAGACGCTGAAGTTCTCGAAGTCGGTGAAGAGCGACAGCGCCACCTGCGCGCGCACGTCGGCCATCTGGAGCTCGCCGGCGATCAGGCGGAGGTGCTCCACGGCCCGGGTGCCGCCGGCGGAGCCGTAGCTGACGAAGCCGACGGCCTTGTTGTTCCACTCGGCGTAGAGGAAGTCGATGGCGTTCTTGAGGGCACCCGAGGTGGAGTGGTTGTACTCGGGGGTGACCATCACGAACCCGTCGAACGACGCGATGGTGTTGGCCCAGCGGATCGTGTGCGGCTGGGTGTACTGGCCCATCGCCGGCGGGTACGCCTCGTCGAGGTGCGGCAGCTGGTGGTCGAGCAGATCGACGAGCTCGAACTCCGCGTCGGAGCGCTGCTTGGCGACCTCGAGGACCCAGCGGGCGACGGCTTCTCCGTTACGCCCCGGGCGGGTGCTACCGAGAATGATTCCGATCCTGGTCATGGCGGTGCCTTTCAGAAGTCCTTGACTGGCACCGTGAAGGCTAGCCACTGCTTGCTTGGTCAAGCAATTATCAGGCCCGTGCCAACCGTCACAGCGGCGGCCGGCGATTGTTTGGTCAAGCAACTAGAATGGGTGGCATGTCCGGTAACTCCGCCACACCTCTGCGACCTCTCAGCCCTGACGAGGAGGCGCTGGTCCGCGCCCTGGGCCAGCTGATGTACGTCCTGCCCCGGGCGATCGACGCCGACATGGTCGGCGCACACCAGTTGCCCTTCACCGAGTACAACGCCCTGCGGATCCTCTCCGAGGCGCCGGACCGGCGATTGCGGATGAACGAACTCGCCGCCGCCTGCCAACTCTCCCTGAGCGGGATGAGCCGCACGATCAGCCGCCTGGAGACCCAGGGCCTGGTCGAGCGGGTCCGGAGCGGGGAGGACGCGCGGGGCTGGAACGCCGTCCTCACCGATGCCGGCTTCGCCCGCCTGGAGGAGTCCTGGCCGAGCCACCTGGCCGCCGTGCGGCGGCGGTTCCTGGACCACTTCGAGGGCTTCGACCTCGCCCGGTTGGCCAGCGCGTTCCAGCGCGTCGGCACGGCCGACTGAGCCGCCTCGACGTCGCGATCCCCGGGCCGAGGTGGCACACCGAGCCGCCACCGGCTCCCCCCAGGATCACGCCGACCCCTGGGTGTTGTGGGCCAAGCTCGTCTGGGCGGTGGACGGCGCCGAGGCGGCGATCGCGGTGGCCCGCGAGGCCACCGCCCACGTCGCGCCGGCCAAGAGCCTCTTCTCGGTGTACCAGCAACTCGGCGGTTACCTCAACGAACGGCGGCGTACCCGGGAAGCCATCGCGGCGCTGCGCCAAGGTGTGGACCGCGCCCGGGGCAACACCGAGCGACTGGCCGCGCTGGCCGCCCAGTACGCGGCCGGCGCGCCCACCGACGACCTGCTCGAGGAGGTGGTCGCCTGGTTGCGGGAGAAACCGGAACTCGAGGTCCAGTACCGGTTGGCGCAGGTGTACCTGCTGGAACGCGGGCAGCGCTGGCACCAGGCGCTCGCGCTTCTCGCCGACGGTCGGCGGTTGAGCCCGAGATACATCAACTTCTCCCTGCACGAGGCGCTGTGCCACCTCGCGCTCGGCGACGCCGGGCGGGCCCAGGAGGCCGTCGACAACTACCCCGCCCAGAAGAGCTTCTCCACGTCGTCGGCCTCCACCTGGTGCGCGGCCCTCGTCGCCCTCCAACTCGGCCGGACCTCGGACGCGTCGGAACTGGTCCGGACCTATCTCGGCAGCGACGTCGCCGTCTCGGCTCCGGACGGGATCCGCGCGCTGTTGCTCCACAGTTGGGACACCAGCGTCGGCCGCCTGGACTTCACCTCCCCGCCCTCGTTGGTGTTTCCGATCCTGCCGCCCGCCCTCAGCGGCCTGTCGACCATCGCCATCCGGCCGCAGTACGGCGACCCCGTCCTGCCTCGGCAGCAGCCGGGCGGTGCCGGGGCGACCCGGGACGGCCGGCCGCACGTCCTCGCACTGGCCACCGAGTGGTCCTCGTCGCTCGGCGGCCTGAGCACCTTCAACCGGCAGTTGTGCGGCTCGCTGACCGCGCACGCCCGGGTGACGTGCGTGGTGTTGCGAGCCACCGACGAGGAGCGCCGGGACGCCACCTCGGCGGGCGTCACGCTGATCGAGGCGCCGGAGGCGCCCGGAGCCTCGGACGTCGACCGGCTGTCCCGCCGGCCGCCGCTTCCCAAGGGCACCGTTCCCGACGTGATCATCGGACACGGCCGGTGGACCGGCCCGGCCGCCCACCACCTGGGCGACGACTTCCCGCACGCCAAGCGCCTGCACTTCCTGCACGTCATTCCCGACGACATCGAGCGCCACAAGGCGGACCGCGGGGTACAGGTCCCGCAGGAACTAGTAGTACATCCGCGGCCCGACCGCCACGGCGCGGTCGGCCTCGGCGCTGAGCGCCAGCTCGACCTCCTGCCGTTCCTCGGCGAGCACCCCCGCGTCCAGGCTCGCGGCGTCGACCCGGCGCGGTTGATCCGCTTCGATCCCGGCATCGACCTCGGCGTCGGACCTCCCCGCCAGCCACCACAGGGCCGGCCCTGGACGGTGCTCCTCGTCGGCCGGACGGAGGACGACCGACTGAAGGGGCTCGACCTGGCGGCGCGCGCCTTCAACCTGGCGCGCCGCCGGCGTGGCGCCGGCACTCCCCGGGTCGAACTCCTCGTCCGCGGCGCTCCTCCGGAGACGTGCTCCACTCTGGAGGACCGGATGCGGGGCTGGGCCGCAGACGCGTCGCTGCCGGTGCGGGTGCGCCCGTACTCGACCAGGGCGGAGCGGCTGGCCGCCGACCTACGGGCGGCCAGCCTGCTCCTCATGCCCTCCCGGGCCGAGGGCTTCGGCCTCGTGGCGGTGGAGGCCATCCTCGCCGGCACGCCGGTGCTGGTGAGCAGCGAAAGCGGCCTGGGAGAGCTGCTGGAGGAGCGGCTCGGGCCGGAGGAGGCGGCCCGGATCGTGGTACCGACGACGGGTGACGACGAGCGCGACGTCGAGAACTGGAGCAACGCCATCGACGGCGCACTGCGCAACCGGGAAGCGGAGTTCCCCGGGATCGCCGAGCTTCGCGCCCGGCTGGCCAGGGAACTGCCCTGGTCCACGGCGACCGCCACCCTGCTGAACCGCGTCCTGCACGCGGCGGACACCAGGCCGCCGGCGCCCCGGTCACCCGAGGAGTCGCCGTACGAGCAGCCGGCGGCACCGCGAGCCTGACCGCGAGGAGCCGGACCCGGGTCCGGAGGGCTGCGCCGCACCGGGTCTTGGCCACGAGCGCAGTGTCGCCGGTTTTTGGAATCAGTCAAGATCGTGTACAGGCGGCGTCGCCCACCCCCTCTACAGGTCGTGATCGGCGATCCCAGCCCGAGCCGGCCCGGCCAGAGCCCGCCGGCCCAACCTGCCGTGGAGCGGCGGGCGACCGGGCATGGTCGCGGCCGGATCGGGAATCGCAGGGCCGCCAGCAGGACCGACGGAGGAGACACGCCATGACGGACCCATCGCGCACCGGGTCGACCAGTGCTCGGCCACAGTCCTCGCCACAGGAGCGGGACCTCGGGCCGGCCGGCGGCGGCTTCGCCGTCGTGGAGATGTTCACCTCCCAGGGCTGCAACAGCTGTCCCCCGGCGGAGGAACTGCTGACCGAGATCGAACGCGAGGCCCGACAGGAGGGACAGCCCGTCTACGCCCTCGGATTCCACGTCGACTACTGGGACGACCTGGGCTGGCCCGACCCGTTCGCCGACGGGGCGTACACCACGCGGCAGGGGGCGTACGCGCGCGCCTTCGGCTCCGGGGGGTTGTACACCCCGCAGATGATCGTGAACGGCACCGTCGAGTTCGTCGGCTCCGACCGCCGACGGGCGGCGACCGCGATCGCCGCCGCCCTGACGGAGGCAGCCACCACGCCGCTCGCGCTCTCGGTCGAGGACGCCGCCGGGGGTGACGGGCACCGGGTGGTGGTGGACTACCAGGCCGAGCGACCACCGGGGCGGGCGGTGTTGAACGTGGCGGTCGTGGAACGCGGCCTGGAGAACGACGTCCCCCGGGGCGAGAACGCCGGGCGGACGCTGCGGCAGGACAACGTGGTGCGCGCCTTCACGTCGGTGGGCCTGGACGCCCCGAGCGGCCGGGTCGAACTGGCGGTGCCACCGGACCTCGATCCCGGACATGCCTCGGTGGTCGGCTATGTGCAGCACCACGGCAATAAGGCGATCGTCGGCGCCACGGCCGTCGAGGTCTCGCCCGGATGAGGCGGTGATGTCCCCGCCGTGGGTCATCGGCCGGCCGGCGGCCTGTTGGCCTTGCGCAGCCCGAGCAGGGCCACCAGGGCGAGCAGGATGACGGCGACGGCGTACTCCTTGGCTGTCCGGAGCAGGCCGCCGTGAACCACGAGGAAGCCGGCGATGACGGTGGGCAGGCCGAAGCCGACGTAGCAGACGATGTAGAGCAGGGAGAGCACGCTGGCGCGTTCGTGCGCCTCTACTAGCGGCACGATCGTCTTGAGGCTGCCCTGGAATCCGCCACCGAAGCCGACGCCCCCGAACGCCAGCCCGACGAAGAATCCGGCGACGGATTCGGTGGTGACCGACACCAGCGTGATGATCATGCCCAGGATGAGAGCGCTGATTCCGGTGAGCATCACCGTCCGCGCGGGGGCGTTGCGCAGCAGCAGGATGGCGACGGTCCCGAAGACGGCGAAGACGAAGACGACCAGGCCGCCGGCCACGATCGAGCTCTCCATGAGGGCGCGGGTGAGCGCCGGACCGAGCGCGCCGAAGAAGCCGGCCAGCGCCCAGACGGAGAAGACCACCGGAGCGACGACGAGTACCGGCGCGTGTACGGCGCGGGGCAGGGTGATCTCCGGTCGAAGACTCTGCAGCGCTCCCCTCATCGGCGTGACCGTCTCCCCCATCAGCACCACCCCGACGCCCTGGATCAGCAGGACGACGAGCAGGACGACGTACACCAGGCGGGTCGGCGCGGGGAAGAACTGGATGAGCACCGCCGAGAGCAGGGCACCGGTCCCGGTCC
Source organism: Micromonospora sp. A200 (assembly GCF_029893845.1). Classification (NCBI taxonomy): domain Bacteria; kingdom Bacillati; phylum Actinomycetota; class Actinomycetes; order Micromonosporales; family Micromonosporaceae; genus Micromonospora; species Micromonospora sp. A200. The sequence goes on from NZ_JARXXY010000029.1 coordinate 5,535, forward strand.
CGATCCCGGGGGCGATCGAGTTCGCGAGCGTGCCGCGTGCGGGGTTGATGTCGAGCATGGCGGCCCCGACGGCACCGGTGGCGGCGCCGGCCGCGAGCCCCTGTACGACGCGGGCGGCCACCAGCGTGGGTACGCCGCCGGCGAAGACGAAGATGACCAGCGCGATCATCTGGATCGCGATCGCGACCAGCAGGACCGGCCGCCGCCCGACGTGGTCGGAGAGCTTGCCGAAGGTGAGCAGGGACGCCAGCACCGCGAGGGCGTAGACGGCGAACACCACCGTGGTGGTGATCGGCGAGAAGTGCCAGCGCTCCTGGTAGATCCCGTACAGGGGGGTCGGGGCCGCCGAGGCGGCCAGGAACGACACCAGGATCGAGGCGAGCAGAAACAGGGCGACACCCGGCGAGAGCCGCCCCTGTCCGGCGTTCTGCATCAGACGTGCTCCTCAGGTGAGCTGCGAGCGGCGGTCCGGCGCGGTCGATCCGGACGCTCTCCCGCTGAAAGGCCGCAGCGGAGTACCCCTTGCGCCACGTCGCACGCGACGTGAATGGCGCATCTCTTCGCGCGACTTCCGCGCGGCGTTGGACAAGGCGGCCGATCCCGGTCAGCCGGGGGTGGCCGCGGCGGGGCGCATAGGCCCGGTCGCCTCGGGAAAATGCTGCGTATGGCCAGGTACACGAAGCCCGAGCTGAGGAACCAGATCAAGGAAGAGCTGCAGGCTTCCGACAAGGGCGGCAGGCCGGGGCAGTGGTCGGCGCGCAAGTCGCAGCTGCTCACCAAGGAGTACCAGAAGCGGGGCGGCGGCTATCAGGGCCCGAAGGATGAGCGGCAGAAGTCTCTGCAGCGGTGGGGCGCCGAGGACTGGCAGACCAGGAACGGCGCCACCCGGGCCCGCAAGGGCGGCGAGACCAAGCGTTACCTGCCCAAGCATGCCTGGGAACGACTCTCGGAGGACGAGCAGCGCGCAACGGACGCCAAGAAGCGCGAGGCGTCCAGGTCCGGCCGGCAGTTCGTCGCCAACACCGCGCCCGCCAAACGCGCGCGCAAGGAGGCCACGTCGGTCGACCGGCTGTCGGAGGTGACGGTCGCCGAGGCGGCCGGGCTGGTCCGTGGTCTCGACACCGACGAGCTCAAGGCGGCGCTGAAGCAGGAACGCGCCGGCAAGAACCGCAAGACGCTCGTCCAACGGCTGCAGTCGGAACTCAAGCGCCGCTGACTCCGGGCGGCGCCGCACCACATCCGGGATATCGCGTACGGCGAGAGCCAGCCCGGGATCCGTTGCGCGGCCACCATACCTAGAACTACTATGCATTGCAGTTCTAGGGTTAGGTGGTCACATGCACATCACCAAGGATCTCGTCGCGGCCTCGGCGACCCCGCTCGTGCTGGGGATCCTCGCCGAGGGCGACAGCTACGGCTACGCGATCCTCAAGCAGGTCAACGAGTTGTCGGGCGGGCAGCTGGAGTGGACCGACGGTCTGCTCTACCCGCTGCTGCACCGGCTGGAGCGGTTGGGGCACGTCGAGTCGGCCTGGGAGACCCCACCCGGGGGCCGCCGCCGCAAGTACTACCGCATCACCGACCAGGGTCGGGCCGAGCTCGCCGAGCAGCGCCGCCAGTGGGCCGCCGTCGTCGACGCCCTGCGGGGCGTCTGGAACGCCACCCAGTCCATCACGCCGATCACGGCACCGGCCTGAGAGGCGGGACGATGAGCGTCAACAGTGACAACGATCTGGAGGGCCAGATCGCCGAGTGGCGGGCCTACACGCACCGCCGCCGGGAGCTGCACCACACCGATGCCGAGGAGCTGGAAGACCACCTGCGCAGCCGGATCACCGAGCTGACCGAGGCGGGCCTGCGTGCCGACGAGGCCTTCCTCATCGCGGTCAAGCGGATGGGCAGCCTCGACGAGCTGTCGCGGGAGTTCGCCCGCGAGCATTCCGAGCGGCTGTGGAAGCAGCTCGTACTGCCCGGGGAGCCGGACACCCCCGCCGCCGCCCGTACCCGGCGGGAACTGCCCGTCATGGTGCTCTGCGCGGCCGTCGCGGCGCTCTCGATCAAGGTGCCGGCCCTGTTCGGCCTCGACCTGGCCTCGGGCGACCACGGCGCCTTCTACGCGCGCAACGTCAGCCTGTTCGCGCTACCGGCGCTGGCCGCCTACTTCGCCTGGCAACGCCGGGTCGGCCCGCGCGTCATCGGGGTGCTCGCGGCGCTGTTCGTGCTCGGCGCGGTCGCCGCGAACGCGTACCCGCTGGCGGACGACTCGCAGACCCTGGTGCTGACGGCGATCCACCTGCCGCTCGCGCTGTGGCTGGTGGTCGGCGTCGCCTACGCGGGTGGCGACTGGCGTTCGGACCGGCGGCGGATGGACTTCATCCGGTTCACCGGGGAATGGCTGATCTACTTCGCCCTCATCGGACTGGGTGGCGGCGTGCTCGCCGCCTTCACGGCGGGCACCTTCAACGCCATCGGCCTCGACGCCGAGGGATTCATTCAATCGTGGCTGATGCCGTGCGGCGCCACCGCCGCGGTCATCGTGGCGGCCTGGCTGGTGGAAGCCAAGCAGAGCGTCATCGAGAACATGGCGCCGGTGCTGACCCGAGTCTTCACGCCGCTGTTCGCGGCCGCCCTGCTGGCCTTCCTGGTCGCCATCGTCTGGACCAGCAACGGCATCGACGTCGAGCGGGACGCGCTCATCCTCTTCGACCTGCTGCTGGTCGTCGTGCTGGGCCTGCTGTTGTACGCCATCTCCGCCCGTGACCTCACGGCCCGGGCCGGTCTCTTCGACCGCCTGCAGCTCGCGCTCGTCGTCAGCGCCCTGGCCATCGACGCCCTGGTGCTGCTGGCGATCACCGGCCGGATCACCGAATGGGGCTTCAGTCCGAACAAGACCGCGGCCCTGGGCGAGAACGTCATCCTGCTCACCAACCTGGCCTGGTCGGCCTGGCTGTTCCTCGGCTTCGTCCGTGGCCGCATGCCCTTCGCCCGCCTGGAACAGTGGCAGACCCGTTACGTGATCGTGTACGCGGTCTGGGCCTGGACAGTCGTCCTCGCCTTCCCGCTCCTGTTCGACTTCGCCTGATCCCGGATCCGATCCCGCTCAACCCCGTCCGGGTACCCGGACGGGGTTGAGCGTCTCAGCCGAGCGTGCCGCAGACGCGGAACGACGGCGGTCCGCCGCTACTCCACCTCCGCCGCCGCTGTCGAGCTGAAGGCAACATCTGCCCCCGTCGACCCTCTTGACCCCGGAATGCCGGTCCGCTTAGGTTCATCAATCAAAAAGGTCTCTTTACTAATTCTCTCCACCGTCGTGGGAGTGCCGATGCGACCGTTCCGTCACCGCCGCCTCACCGCCGTCGTCGCCCTGGCGACCATGCTGGTCACCGCCGCCCCGCCGGCGGCCGCCGGCGCGGACGACAGCAGGAACCGCCGTGCCGGATACCACCGGGTCGGCTACTTCACCCAGTGGGGCATCTACGGCCGGGCCTTCCCGGTGAAGAAGCTCGACACCTCCGGGGCGGCAAGCCGCCTCACCCACGTCAACTACGCCTTCGGCAACGTCAGTGAGGACGGGCGCTGCTTCGTGGACGGCGGGCCGGGCGAGGGTGACGCCTGGGCCGACTACCAGCGTCCCGTCCCGGCGGAGGAGAGCGTCGACGGCGTCGCCGATGCCTGGGGCGAACCGCTCAACGGCAACTTCGGCCAGCTGGCCAAGCTCAAGGCCAAGCACCCCGGCCTGCAGGTGATGATCTCGCTGGGCGGCTGGAGCTGGTCGACGTACTTCTCGAACGCCGCCCGCACCGACGCCTCCCGCAAGGCGTTCGTGGCCTCCTGCATCGACCTCTACCTCAAGGGCAACCTTCCGGTCCTCGACGGTGGCAGTGGCGGCCCGGGTGCCGCCGCCGGCGTCTTCGACGGCATCGACCTCGACTGGGAGTGGCCGAACTGGCCGGGTGAACCGGGCAACGTGGTCCGCCCGGAGGACCGGCAGAACTTCACGAAGCTGGTCGCCGAGTTCCGCCGGCAACTCGACGCCTACGGCCGGACGACCCGCAGGCACCACCCGCTGACCGCCTTCCTGCCGGCCAACCAGGCGGCCATGGACGCCGGATACGAGGGTCGCGAGATCTTCCGATACCTGGACTTCGCCACGGTGCAGGGGTACGACTTCCACGGCGCGTGGGACCCGGTGACCAACCAGCAGTCGGCGCTGCGCGTACCGTCCGGAGCGCCGGACAACCCGGACTTCTCCGCCGAGGTGGCGATCGACGGCTGGCTCGCCCGCGGTGCGCCGCGCGAGAAGCTGGTCCTGGGCATCCCGTACTACGGCCGTGGCTGGACCGGCGTCAGCGGGAGCGGCAACGGTCTCTTCCAGCCCGCGACCGGGCCCGCGCCGGCCACCTTCGAGGCCGGGTACGAGGACTACCGGCGGCTCAAGACCCTGGCCGGCAACGGCTTCACCGTCCACCGCGACCTTCGTGCCGGGCATGCCTGGTTGTTCGACGGCACGACCTTCTGGACGTACGACGATCCGGCGGTGGTGTTGCAGAAGACGCTGTACATCCGGCGGGCCGGCCTGGCCGGAGCGATGGTCTGGTCGTTGGACGGCGACGACGACAACGCGACGTTGACCAAGACGATCGGCCTCGGGCTTGCGACGCCGTAGCCGCGCACCGCGGCGGTCGTAGCGCTCCTACCAGCGGCAATCCCCCGGGACGGCTGGTGCTGCCGGCGGCGGAGACGGGGAGGTGACGTCAGTGGCCCGGCCGGTCGGACGCCCACCGGTCGAATTCTTCGCGAACGGCGGCGGCACCGGCCGGCACCACCTGACTCGCGGTGGCGGAGACGGCGTCCTCCATCTCGTCCGCCAGCCAGGCCGGGCCACTGCCGGCCGCCCGCAGCTGCGTCAGGCCGGCCCGACCCAGCACGACGGCGGCGACGAAGTAGCCCCCGGTGAGTCCCGCGGTGGCCAGCTTGCGGGGCAGGAAGGTCTCCAGCAGGCGCAGCGCGGTCGCCGAGGCAGCCCCGGCTCCCAGGACCACGCACCCGGCGGCGGTCGCGAGCAGCGCCAGGCCGACCCCCGCCGGACGAACCGCCCTCAGCAGGTGCGTGCGTACCTCGCGGACCTCCGCCCGCACCACCTCCGCCACCTCGGAAGCCAAGCGGTCGGTCGGACCGGCCGCCCGTCCGATTCCGCCGGACCGTCCCGCTGCCGCGTCACTCATGGGTCCGCTCCTCCTCCGTTGGGGGCAGCCGCTTACCCATGAACGTCACCGCCATACCTGTCCCGACGCCGTGGGCGGAAGCGGGGACAAAGGTGAGAAGGTGGCTGCGGGAGTCGAGCTGTGCCCGGAAGCGGTCATCCGGCTCAGCGGTGCATGTGCAGGCGGATCGTGGTGGCACCGGGCCTGGTGTGGACGCGCACGAGATCGCAGAGCTGGTTGACCAGGACGAGTCCTCGGCTGCCCGGCTGCCGTGGCGGCACGGGAAGCCGGCCGGCGAGCGGATTCGTGATGTGCCCGGTGTCGGTGAGCTGGCAGATCAGGCGCGTACTGTCGGTCCAGACCGCGAGGGTACCGCCCCCGGTGGTGTGTCTGACCGTGTTCGCCGCCAGTTCGTTGACCGCCAGGGTCAGGTCGGAGACGCGGTCCGGGTGCAGCCCGGCGGCGACGGCGTGCGCGGTCACGAACCGGCGGATGGCCGGGAGAGCGTGCACGTCGATGGCGATGGTGGTCGCCCGGGCAGGCGGATCCGGCAGCGGCAGGTTGAACCCGGCGGCCACCGCGACCGGGTCCGCGTAGTACGGGCTCGCCCACTCCGCACCGTCCTTCTGCAGGACCGGGTGGGTGCGGCAGGCGTCGTCGAGCCAGCTCCGGTCCAGGCGACTGGTGTCGTAGGGACAGAGGATGGTGGCCGGCCGGCCGGCGAACGCCGCGTTGATCAGGGCCTCGTGCTGGGCGCAGGCCGGGTATTCGACAGCACTACGGCCGGCCCAGATGGGTTCGCCGATGATGCGTACCCGCTTGCCCGGATGCGCGGCGGCGAAGGCGAGCAGGACGCCGGGAATGATCCGCCCCGGGTTGCGCCCGGCCTCGCTCATGTCGTGCAACTGCACCCGGTCCGCGTCGACGCCGAGCGCGGTACGGATCTGGTGGAGGTTGTCCCCCGGTACCGCCACCATGACCGGCTCGTCGGCGGCGAGGCCGGCGTGGATGAACGGCACCGTGCCGGCCAGGTACTCCTCGCGGTCGCCGTAGAAGAGGGCGGGGTGGACGAAACTGTCGGTCCTGGTGGCGACCGAGATGCTCATGCGGCAGCCTCCGAGTGCGTGGTCCAGCCGCCTCGTCGGGCCACCGCAGCGTCAGTCCGGATACCTGGTTGGCACCGGTCAGCTGAAAGTGTACGGGCGGCGCGACGTAACGGCCGGTCAGACCCGACCCGGCCCTGGCTGCCGCTGCGGGCCCGGCCCTGGCTGTCGCCGCTGCCGGAGCGGACGAGTCCCGCCGGCGGCGGCCCGGCGTTGACGGTCGACGCCCGGGCCCGGGCGGGACCTGCCGGTTGCCTGGATGGCGAGCAGGGCGATGTCGTCGGTCGGCTGTTCGCCGGCGAGCGTGGTCATGATGCGGGCACAGACCGCTTCGGCGGCACCTGGTTCGAAGGCCGCGCAGAGCCGTTCGATGCCGGTGTCGATGACTTCGCCGCGGCGTTCGACGAGCCCGTCGGTGTAGCAGACCAGCACCGCCTCGGCAGGGAACGCGACCTCGGTGTATCGGCGGGCCGGTCGATCCGGGCGCACGCCCAGTGGAAGATCGACTGGAAGGTTCAGCGTATCGGCCGACTGTCCCGGTGCGGCCAGCACGGGTTGCAGGTGCCCGGCGAGGGACATCCGGATGGTGGTGCGGTCCGGGGAGATCATCGCGTACAGGACCGTGGCGAGGTTCCCGGCCTCGAAATGGTGGATCTTGCGGTCCAGCAGCGTCAGCGCGCTCGCCGGATCGTCGCAGATCAGGGCGTACGCGCGCAGCGCGCTGCGCAGGCGCCCCATCACGACCGCCGAGCGCAGCCCGTGTCCCGACACGTCCCCGATGACGACGCCGAGCCAGCCGGACGGGAGGGTGAACACGTCGTACCAGTCGCCGCCCACGCCGGCGTCGTGGCCGGGCACGTAGCGGGCGGCCATGTCCACGCCGGGCGCATCGGGCAGGTGGGTGGGCAGCAGGCTGCGTTGCAGGGCGAGGGCGGCGGTGCGGTCGATGCTGCTGGCCCGGCTCCGGCTGGCCAGGCTCGCCCGATCGGCGGCGAGTTGGAGCACCTGCACGTCGTCGTCGGTGAATCGGTGCGGCTGGAGGCAGCCGACGTGCAGCACGCCGATCACCTCGCCGCCGGCGAGCATGGGCACACCCAACAGGGAGCAGACCCCTCTGTCGAACAGCGCTGGGTCGTCCGCGGCCGTGACCTCGTCCAGCACGACGGGCTGCTTGTCCCGGGCGATCCGGCCGGCGAACCCGCGGCCGACGGAGATCCGCGAGCCCGGCCGGACCTCGTCCGCCAACCCTCTCTCCGCGGTGGCCACGAACTGCCGGGCGTGCACGTCCAGCAGCAGAATGGCGGCGGTGTCGACCCGCAACACCTCTCCGACCCGGTCGAGGAGTTCGTCGAGAAGATCGTCGACGTCAAGCTTGGACAGCGCCGCGTCGGTGATCGCCTCGATCCGGCGCAGCCGCTCGTCGCTCCCGCCACCCTGCACGCCAATCACGGGCAGAAGCCTAGTCCTTGCCGGGCCCGGAGCAGCCCCTCAGGAGCGCCACCGGCAATGTCATCCTGCTGATCTCGGGGTGGCTCAGCCCGACGAATCGGTCATCGGGGTGACCGGCGCTCGTCCACCCCCGGCAGGTGGTGCGGGCTGATTGGCCGGCTCCGCCGCCGCACCGAGCAGAACGTCCCCTACCGCACATCGACGGAGACCGGCGCGCTGAGTCGGCCCTCGTTCCCGCTGCGATCCAGGCCGGACACGCAGTAGGAGAGCGAGCGGTCCGCGGGGGCGGTGCGGTCGACCCAGCCGGTCCCCCGGGCGGTGCCGACGAGCCGGGCCGCGTCGCCGTCCACCCGGTAGACGGCGAAGCTCGCGGCACCGTCTCCGCGCCAGGTCAGCGCCACCCCGCCGGCGTCGCGCCGCGCGCCGGTGATCGCGGGTACGGCGGGCGCCGCCGCCGGTAGCTGCGCCATCGCGGGCACCAGCGCCGGGCCTGCGTAGTGCGCTGCGCTGTAGCGGCTGACCGCGCCGAGCTTGTCGGCGCGCACCTGGCGGGCGCTGAAGTGCACGCTTCCGCTCACCCCGTGCCGGCGGTTGAGGGCGAGCTGGCGGTCCAGCTCGGCCGGGTCGCGCCAGGCGCCGCGCTCCCCCACCCGGTAGTCGGCCTGGCCGATGTAGAGCTGCACCCGGGTGCCCTGCACCGTGGCCGCCCACCACGGCAGCAGCTTGGCGTAGTCGGCCCGGTCGAACCCGATGTGCCAGTAGAGCTGCGGCACCACGTAGTCGAGCCACTGCTGTCGGACCCAGAGCCGGGTGTCGGCGTAGATGTCGTCGTAGCTCTGCAGACCGGCGGTCGGTGAGCCGGCCGGGTCGGTGCGCTTGTTGCGCCAGATACCGAACGGGCTGATGCCGAACTTGACCCACGGCTTGATCGCCTTGATCCGCTCGCTCATCTCGCGGACCAGCGTGTTCACGTTGTCCCTGCGCCAGGCGTGCTTGTCCGCGAACCGCCGGCCGTACCGGGCGAACGCCGCGTCGTCCGGGAAGTCCTGCCCGGCCTCCGGGTACGGGTAGAAGAAGTCGTCGAAGTGCACGCCGTCGACGTCGTAGCGCTGGACCGCCTCCAGCATCGAGTCCTCGACGAACGTGCGCGCCTCCGGGATGCCGGGGTTGAAGTAGAGGCGACTGCCCGGCCGGTCGGCGCTGGGATAGGTCACCACCCAGTCGGGGTGCCGCCGCAGCGGGTGCGTCGGCGCCAGCTGGTCCAGCCGGGGGCCCGGCCCACCGACGGTGGCCGGCTGCCCGCCCCGGTACGGGTTGAACCAGGCGTGGAACTCCAGGTTGCGGGCGTGCGCCTCGCTGACCATGAACTCCATCGGGTCCCAGCCCGGGTCGCGGCCGTCGCGGCGTCCGGTCAGCCACTCCGACCAGGGCGCGTACTTCGACGGCCAGAGGGCGTCCCCGCTGGGCCGCACGTGCACGAAGACGGCGTTGTGGTTGCGCCGCACGGCCAGGTCGAGCCAGCCCCGGAACTCCGCCCGCGCCGCCTCGGCCGGCAACCCGCGCCGGCTCGGCCAGTCGATGTTGTTCACCGTCGTGATCCACATGCCGCGCAACTCGCGCGGCGCCCGCGCCGCCCGGTCGGCGCAGCTGGGAGCGGCGGGCGCCGGGCCGAGGGCGGCCACGGCGCCGCGATCGTCGTCGACGACCCGCTCTCGCACGGACCAGGCGCCGACCGCGACCGCCAGGGCGAGCGCGGCGACGACGGCGATGAGTGCGCGGGTACGACGGCGGTGAGCGGGCGGATCGGCGGCGGGCATTGCCCCAGTCTGCCCAGTGCTGCCCTGCGGGGTGAACCGGGTGGAGGGTTACTTAACGGTCAGCTAAGGCCGGTGGGTCCACCGGGAAGTCGTCCCGGAGGTTTCCGGCGTCACCTCGCCACGCTGCTACCCGACCACAATTCCGGTGGCGGTCCGGGACCGGCCGTTGCGAGACTCTGCTCTGTGCGAGAGCCGGACCGTTTCCGCGCCGCCGTCCGCACGTGGGCAGCCGGCGGCACGGACGCCGTGGCGGCGGCCGCGGTGGCCCGCGAACTGGCCGAGGACGGCCTGGCAACGGTCGTCCTCGTCGAAGGGGTCAGCGACCGGAGCGCGGTGGAGGCGCTGGCCGTCCGGCGCAACCGGGACCTGGCCGGCGAGGGCGTGTGCGTCCTGCCGATCGGCGGCGCGATGAGCGTCGGTCGCTTCCTGCGACTCTTCGGCGCGCAGGGGCTCGCCGTGACCATCCGGGGGCTCTGCGACGAGGCCGAAGAGGGCTACTTCCGGCGCGGGTTGGAGCAGGCCGGCCTCGGTAGCGACCTGACCCGCCCCGGAATGGAGGCGTTGGGCTTCTACGTGTGCGTCGCCGACCTGGAGGACGAGCTGATCCGCGCGCTGGGCACGGCCGGGGTCGAGCGGGTCCTGGCGGCCGAACAGGATCTGGCCCGCTTCCGGGTCTTCCAGAACCAGCCCGCGCAGCGGGGACGCGCGATCGAGCGGCAACTGCGCCGCTTCATGGGTACGACCAGCGGTCGAAAATCCCGGTACGCCCGCGCGCTCGTCGACGCCCTCGACCCGAACCAGGTACCCCGGCCGCTGGATCACCTACTCGGGTCCCCCTCCTGACCCCCGATCCGGCCCGCCTGCGCGGTGGACGCCCCCGAGGGACGTACCTCAGCGCAGCCGCCGGGCGGCGAACCTGGCGGGTGGCGCGGCGATCGCGTCCTGGGCCGCGATCAGCTGGATCTCCCGGGTCCCGGCCGCGAGGGTCGCCTCCAGTACGGCGAAGACGGAGGCGATGGTGCGTTCCAACGCCGTGGCGGGCGAACCCGTCGTCCACAGGTGCGCGAGGTACAGCGCCGCGGTGACGTCGCCGCCGCCGTTGGGGCTGATCGGCAGCAGCGGGGTGGTCACCGCCCAGGCGCCCTCGTCGGAGACGGCCACCACCTCCAGCGACCCCACCGGCACGTCGCCGTGGAGGACGCTGGTGACCAGGACGTGCCGCGGTCCCGTCTCGCGTACCACGTCGACCGCGTCCAACAGCTCCGCCAGCGAGTTGGTCGCCCGGCCGGCGAGGAAGTCCAGCTCGAAATGGTTCGGGGTGATGATGTCCGCGCGCGGGACGACGGTGTCCCGCAGGTACTCCGGAATGCCCGGCCGGACGAACATCCCGCGGCCGGCGTCGCCCATCACCGGATCGCAGCAGTACACCGCGTCCGGGTTGGCGGCCTTGACCTTGTCGACCGCGTCGAGGATCACCGCGCCCATCGCCGGGTCACCCTGGTAGCCCGACAGCACCGCGTCGGCGGTGCCGAGGACCCCGCGGTCGCCGATACCCGCGACCACCTCGGCCACGTCGGCCGGCGCCAGCAGCGGCCCGCGCCACGCGCCGTACCCGGTGTGGTTGGAGAAGTGGACCGTCACCACCGGCCACACCTCGTGCCCGAGCCGCTGCAGCGGGAAGGCGGCCGCGGAGTTGCCGACGTGGCCGTAGGCGACCGAGGACTGGATGGAGAGGATCTTCACCGGCTCATCATGGCGCTTGGCGCCGGCACCGCCCGTACGGCCCGCCGGTTCTGTCGGGTGACCCACTCACCGGACGGACCGGCTCAGCGACGCCCTGTTGGCCGGCGCGCAGCCCTGTCGGGCGCCGGCTATCGGACCTTACGAGTGGATCGCACCACGATGTCGTCGTACTCGGGGTGCTTGCCCAGCCACTTGTCGAGGAACGGGCAGATCGGCACCACCGTCCGGCCCCTGGCCCGCGCGTCGTCCATCACCGCGCGAGCGAGGGTCGATCCGAGGCCCCTGCCCTCGAACTGCGGATCGACCTCGGTGTGCGTGTAGGCGATGATGGTGCCGGTCAACTGGTAGGTGACCACGCCGGCCAGCGCACCCGACTCGTCCCGCGCCTCGAACCGCTCCCGCTCCGGCGCGTCATTCACGGTGAACTCCACTCCACCATCGAAGCACGGCTGCCTGCGGAACCGGGTGTGAGGCCGGCAACGCTCCCGGGCACCACGGCCCGGACGAACCGGGTCGTCGGTGCTGGCTCACCGGGGCGTCAGTGCGCTGCCACGACCACCGCTTCCGGCGCCAGGCCGGCGAGCCGGGCCGGCCGCACGACGACGAGCAGCACCGCCATCGCCGCCACCATGCCACCGGCGACGACGAGAGCCATGGCCACCGCGCCGGTGCCCAGCACGCCCACCAGGGGCGCGGCCAACGCGCCGACGCCGAACTGCACGGCGCCGAGCAGGGCGGAGGCGGTACCGGCCGCTTCCCCGTGCCGGGACAGGGCCAGGGCCGGCGCGTTCGGCATCGCCAGGCCGGCCGCCGCGAGCACCACCCACAACGACACGAGCAGGCTCGGCAACCCGCCGAGGCCGGTCGCGGCGAAGGCGAGCAGCGCCAGTCCGGCCACGGTTCCCACGCCGAGGGCGACGACGAGGATCCGCTGCGGCGAGTGGCGGCGCAGCAGCCGTACGTTGAACTGGGTCGCCGCGATCAGTCCGACCGCGCCCGCGCCGAAGGCCAGCCCGAACTGCTGCTCGTCCAGCCCGTACTGCTGTTGCAGGACGAACGAGGAGCCGGCGACGTAGGCGAACAACGCCGCCATGGCCAGCCCGGCGACCAGCACCAGACCCACGAACGTCCGGTCCCGCAGCAGCCCGCCGTACACGGTGAGCGTCGCGGCCACCCCGCCGCGCCGACGACGCTCGGCCGGCAGCGTCTCACGCAGGCCGAGCGCGGCGACCACGACCAGCAGCACACCGAAGGCGGCCAGGGCCACGAACACGCCACGCCAGTCGGTCCAGCGCAGCAACCCGCCACCGAGGGTCGGCGCGAGGATCGGCGCCGCCCCCATGACCAGCAGCAGCCGGGAGAGCAGCTTGGCGAAGGCCGCGCCGTCGAACAGGTCCCGCACCACGGCCATCGCGACGACCGAGGCAGCCGCGACGCCGAGGCCCTGCACCACCCGCAAGGCACCGAGAACCGCGACGTTCGGTGCGACGACGCAGAGCATCGACGCCACGACGTGCAGCGCGATGCCGGCGATCAGCGGCGCGCGTCGGCCGACGGCGTCGGACAGCGGGCCGATCAGCAACTGGCCGACGGCGAGGCCCGCCAGCGTGCCGGTGAGCGTCAGTTGGACCGCCGCCGGCGTCGTCCGGAAATCGGCGACGATCGCGGGCAGCGCGGGCAGGTACATGTCGATGGTCAGCGGACCCACCGCGATCAGCGACCCGAGCACCAGGACGAGCCGCAGGCGTTGTCGAGGGGTCATCAGGTCGCCCGGTGTCAGCGGGACCGCCCGCCGCTTCGGGGCGTCGACGGTCATCGGGTCGTCTCCGATCGGCCGTCACGGAGCCGGGCGGGGTGCGGGGCAGGAGTCACACCTGAATCCAAATCCGGATCCGGTGATCTGATTCCCCATCGCCGAACAGGTAACGCAGGTCACAGCCGGGCGACGGCGGTCAACCGGCGATCCGGCAGCGGATTCCGGTGGGTCAGGCCAGGTTGGCCCGCCTCGCCGCCTGGCGCCGCAGTTCGTGGCGGGCCAGGGCGTTCTTGTGCACCTCGTCGGGTCCGTCGGCGAAGCGCAGGGTGCGGATGCGGGCGTAGGCGCCCGCCAGCGGGAAGTCCTGGGAGAGGCCGGCGGCGCCGTGCACCTGGATCGCCTTGTCCAGGATCCACAGGACGGTCTCGGGGGTGGCGATCTTGATGGCCTGGATCTCGGTGTGCGCGCCCTTGTTGCCGACGGTGTCCATCAGCCAGGCCGTCTTGAGCACCAGCAGTCGCAGCTGCTCGATCCGCACCCGGGACTCGGCGATCCAGTCGCGGATCACCCCCTGCTCGGCCAGCGGCCGGCCGAACGCGGTCCGCTGCTCGGCGCGGGCGCACATCAGCTCGACGGCCTGCTCGGCGACGCCGATGGAGCGCATGCAGTGGTGGATGCGCCCGGGGCCGAGCCGGGCCTGCGCGATCGCGAAGCCGTCGCCTTCGCCGCCGATCAGGTTCTCCACCGGCACGCGTACGTCGTGGAACTCCAGCTCGGCGTGCCCGCCGTGGTCGTGGTCGTCGTACCCGAACACCTCCATGCCCCGCTTGATCACCAGGCCCGGGGTGTCCCGTGGGACCAGCACCATGGACTGCTGCCGGTGCCGCTCGGCGTCCGGGTCGGTCTTGCCCATGACGATGAGGATCCGGGCGTTCGGGTTCATCGCGCCGGTGATCCACCACTTGCGGCCGTTGATCACGTACTGGTCACCGGACCGCTCGATCCGGGTCGAGATGTTCGTGGCGTCCGAGGACGCCACGTCCGGCTCGGTCATGGCGAACGACGATCGGATCCGACCGTCCAGCAGCGGCTCCAACCACTGCTTGCGCTGCTGCTCGGTGCCGAACATCGCCAGCACCTCCATGTTGCCGGTGTCCGGGGCGGCGCAGTTCAGGGCGGCGGGCGCCAGGTGGCTACGCCCGGTGATCTCCGCCAGCGGGGCGTACTGCAGGTTGGTCAGGCCGGCTCCGTGCGTACCCGGCAGGAAGAGGTTCCACAGCCCGCGCTTCCGCGCGGCGGCCCGCAGCTCCGCGAGCACCGGCACCGCGTCCCAGGCCCAGCGGTTGCCGAGCTGCCCGAGCTGCTCGTGGAAGGCGTGCTCCGCCGGGTAGACGTGGCTGTCCATGAAGTCCAGGAGGTTGTCCCGCAGCCCCTCGGTCCTCGGGTCCAGGGCGAAGTCCATCAGTGCTCCTTGAGGTAGGTCAGGCCCGCGTCGAGCAGCAGCTCGGTGACCTCGCCGAGGCGCTCGAAGCCGGAGCCGACGGTCTGGCCGCGCAGGTGCCGGTAGTGGATGCCCTCGAGGATCGCGGCCAGCTTGAAGGCCGCCAGCCCGAGGTGGAAGCCGAGGGGCGGGAGGGGGCGGGTGCTGCTCGCCGCGTACCGGTCGAGGATCTCGTCCTCGGTCAGGAAGCCGGGCGCGGACGAGGCGTCGGCGACGGCCACTCCGACGAGCCGCCCGAGGCGCTGGTAGAGCACCAGCAGCGCCAGGTCGGTGAGCGGGTCGCCGAGGGTGGCCATCTCCCAGTCGATGACGGCCGCGAGGCGGTCGCGATCGTCGGTGAGGACGTTGTCGAGGCGGTAGTCGCCGTGCACGATGCCCGGCGTCGACTCGCTCGGTACGCCGGACGCCAGGCGGGCGTGCAGCTCGTCGGCGGCCGGCAGGTCCCGGCAGTACGACGCGTCGAGCTGCTTCTTCCAGCGACTCACCTGCCGAGCCAGGAAGCCGTCCGCCCGGCCGAAGTCGGCCAGCCCCACGGCCACCGGGTCGACCGCGTGCAGCGCGGCCAGGGTGTCGACCAGCCGGGTCGAGATGACCCGGGTACGTTCCGCACCGAGCCGCTCGAGCTCGGCCGCGTGCCGGTACGCCGTGCCGTCGACCCGCTCCATCACGTAGAACGGGGCGCCCAGCACGTCGGCGTCGGAACAGAGCGCGTACGTCTTCGGCACCGGCACGTCGGTCGTCCACAGCGCCGACATGACCCGGTACTCCCGGCTCATGTCGTGCGCCGTGGCCAGCACGTGCCCCAACGGCGGCCGCCGGACGATCCAGGTCCGCCGCCCGTCACCGACCTCGTAGGTGAGGTTGGACTTGCCGCCGGCGACCAGCCGGGCGGTGAGCTGCCCGGCCGCCTCGGGAACCGCGGCGGCGAACCAGTCGGCGAGTCGGGCCAGGTCGAGGCCCGGCGGGTCGGGCCGCTCGTCGGCGGTCACGGCACCAGGATGCTGACGGTCTCGACCACGCACGCCGGCTTCTCGGCGCCGGCCAGCTCGACGGTCACCTTCGCCGTGAGCTGGTAGCCACCGCCGCCGGGCAGCAACGACAGCAGCTCCACTCCGGCCCGCACCTGGGAGTCGACGGGGACCGGGGAGGGGAAGCGGAGCTTGTTGGCGCCGTAGTTCACGCCCATGCTGAGCCCTTCCACCTTGTACACCTGCCAGACCAGCATCGGCACCAGCGACAAGGTCAGGTATCCGTGCGCGATGGTGCTGCCGAACGGGCCGTGCGCCGCCTTCGCGGGGTCGACGTGGATCCACTGGCGGTCACCCGTCGCCTCGGCGAAGGCGTCGATCTGCTGCTGCGTGACGGTGTGCCAGTCGGAGTAGCCGAGGTGGGTGCCGACCGCCTGCTCCAGCTCATTGATGCCGTGGAAGACCTTCATCATCTCTCCTTTCCCGGTCAGGCCTTCGGCCCGCCGGCGACGTACAGCACCTGGCCGGACACGAAACCGGCCCCCTCGCTGGCGAAGAACGACACGGCGTGCGCGATGTCCTCCGGCGTGCCGGTGCGGGCGACGGGGATCTGCGCCGCGGCGGCGTTCTTGAAGTCCTCGAAGGCCATGCCGACCCGCTCCGCGGTGGCGGCGGTCATCTCGGTCTCGATGAAGCCGGGGGCGATCGCGTTCGCCGTGACCCCGAACTTCCCGAGTTCCAGGGCGAGCGTCTTGGTGAAGCCCTGCAGGCCGGCCTTGGCGGCCGCGTAGTTGGCCTGACCCCGGTTGCCCAGGGCCGAGGTGCTGGACAGGTTGACGATCCGCCCCCAACCGGCCTTGGTCATGTAGCCCTGCACGGCACGGCTCATCAGGAACGAGCCACGCAGGTGCACGTTCAGGACGGCGTCCCAGTCGTCGGCGGTCATCTTGAACAGCAGGTTGTCGCGGGTGATGCCGGCGTTGTTGACCAGCACGGTCGGCCCGCCCAGTTCCTCGGCGATCCGGTCCACGGCGGCCTGCACCGCCTGCTCGTCGGCGACGTTGGCGCCGACGGCCAGGGCTCGCCCGCCGCCGGCCTGGATCTCCTCGACGACCGGCTTGCCCGCCGCCTCGTCCAGGTCGACGACGGCGACGGCGAAGCCGTCCTGGGCAAGGCGCTTGGCGACGGCGGCGCCGATGCCACGGGCCGCTCCGGTGACGACTGCGGTGCGGGTGACGGTCATGGGGTCAACTCCTCGGTGCGGGCGGGATGGGGCAGGTCGGCTCCGGGCCGCGGCCGTGGGAGGCCGTTGCGGCAGGCGGGAAGCAGCTCGGCGATCGCGGCCCGCGTGCTGTCGGCGTCGGTGTGCAGCAGCGCCCGCAGGCCGACCGCGCGGGCGCCGAGCACGTTCGGTTCGGCGTCGTCGACGAAGAGCACCCGGTCGGCCGGCAGCCCGAGCCGCTCCAGGGTGAACGCGTAGATCGGGGCGAGCGGCTTGCGCAGGCCGACCTCGCCGGAGATGACGACGGGATCGAAGAGCCCGTCGATCAGCTCGCGCGGGTACGTGTTGCCCCAACTGTTGGAGAGCAGGCCGACGCGCACGCCGGCGTCGCGCAACTGCCGGGCCAGGTCGAACATCGCCGGGTCGGGGCGCATCCCGGCGAAGAGCCGGGCCAGGACGCCGACCGGATCGACCGCACGCCCGTCGAGCGTGGTGAGTTCGGCGGCGAGCAGCGCGTCGAACTCGTCGACGCTCAGCGCCCCGGTCTCCAGCCGGTGGACGGGGGTGCCGTCCGGGGCGGCGCGGGACAGCCAGGCCTTGAGCGTGCGCGAGAACGAGGCCGGGTCGATGCCGTCGGCGTGCAGCCACGCGGCGATCGAGTCCCGGACCGGTCCGGTGAGCACCCCGCCGTAGTCGAAGACCACGGCGTCAACCTGGTTGGCGGTGCTCACGAGACGTACACCACCCGGCCGACGGTGACGCCGTCGGCGAGCTCCTGCACCCCGTCGGCCACCTCGTCGAGCGCGAGGCGTTGGCTGACCAGGGGTCGTACCGCGCCCTGGGCGGCCAACGCGGTGAGGGCCCGATGGCATTCGGCGACGGCCGCCGGGTCGTAGCGGTGGTACAGACCCCAGTGCAGGCCGACGATCGAGTAGTTCTTCACCAGGGCATGGTTGAGCGCGGCGGACTGGATCTGGCCGCCGGCGAAGCCGACCACGAGGATCCGGCCCTCGAAGGCGACGCACTTGGTCGAACGCTGGTAGGTGTCGCCGCCGACCGGGTCGTAGACGACGTCGGCGCCCCGACCACCGGTCTCGGCCTTGACCACCTCGACGAAGTCCTCTTCCCGGCGGTCCACGACCACGTCGGCGCCGAGCGCCCGGGCCACCGCCGCCTTCTCCGGACCGCCCACGACGCCGATCACCCGGGCGCCGGCCGCCTTGCCCAGCTGGACGGCGGCGCTGCCGACGCCGCCGGCCGCGGCGTGCACCAGCAGCGTCTCGCCCGCGCGCAGCCCGGCCCGCCGGTGCAGGCCGAACCAGCCCGTCTGGTACCCGATGTAGAGCGCGGCCGCCTCGGCGTCGTCGAGCTGCGCGGGCGCGGGGAACGTGGCCGCCGCAGCCAGCAGCGCGAACTCCGCGAACCCCCCGTACGGCAACGTCGCGCCGCCGAGCACCCGGTCGCCGACGGCGAACCCGTCGACACCTTCGCCGAGCGCGACGACCTCGCCACACAGCTCGACCCCCGGGGTGAACGGAAGCTCCGGCTTGACCTGGTACTCGCCCCGGCACATCAGGACGTCCGGGAAGTTGGCCGGAGCGGCCAGCACCCGCACCACGAGCTGCCCGGGGCCCGGCTCCGGCTCGGCCACGTCGACGAGCCGCAGGACGTCGCGGGGCTCACCGAGGTCGACGACCCGCCATGCCTTCATCGGGCTGCCCCCTGGTCCTCGAGTCGTCGCTGGAGCTTGTTCATCCCGTTGAGCCAGCGGTCGGTGTCGGTGGCGCGGTGTGCGTAGTAGGTGGCCACCTGGGGATGCGGCAGGACGAGGAACCGGTCGTCGTGGAGGGCCTGCCACGTCGCCTCGGCGACGTCCTCGGGGGTGAGCGCCGCATCGTGGCTGAGCAACTCCTGCAACGGCCGGGCGTTGTCGAGCATCCGGGTCCGCACCCCCTGCGGGCAGATCGCCTGCACCACGACGCCACGGTGCCGGTAGGTCAACGACAGCCACTCGGCGAACGCCACGCAGGCGTGCTTGCTGACCGAATACGTCGGACTCCCGATCATCGTGAGCAGCCCGGCCGCCGACGCGGTCACCACGAACCGACCCGAGCCGCGCTCGACCCAGCCGGGGACCAGCAGTCGCGCGGCCCGTACGTGGGCCAGGACGTTCACCTCGTGGCTGGCCGCCCAGTCCTCCTCGGTGGCCAGCAGCCCGGTGCCCCGGTCGATTCCGGCGTTCCCGACCCAGACGTCGATGCTGCCCAGGTGGCCTCGGGCCGCCTCGACCAGCGCGGCGACCCCCTGCTCGGTGGCGGCGTCGCCGGGAGCCGGGTACCCACCTATCTCCCCTGCCACCCGGACGGCCGCCTCGGCGTCGAGGTCGTTGACGACGACCCGGGCGCCCTCGGCGGCGAGTCGGGTGGCCAGCGCGCGGCCGATGCCCTGGCCGGCGCCGGTGACGACGACGCCCTTGTTCCGTACCGGCATCACACACCCCCGGTCAGGGTGACGCCGCCGTCGACCACCAGCAGCTGGCCGGTCATCCAGGCGGCGTCCGCGGAGAGCAGGAACGCGACGACGCTTCCGATGTCGTCGGGGACGCCGAGCCGCTTGAGCGGGTACGCCGCGGCCACCTGCTCCTCCCGGCCCTCGTACAGGGCGGTGGCGAACTTCGTCTTCACCACGGCGGGGGCGACCGCGTTCACCCGGATGTCCGGGCCGAGCTCGACGGCGAGTTCCTGGGTGAGGTGGATGAGCATCGCCTTGCTGGCCCCGTAGAAGCCGATGCCGGGCGCGGGCCGGAGGC
The DNA here is from genome assembly GCF_029893845.1 of Micromonospora sp. A200. Classification (NCBI taxonomy): domain Bacteria; kingdom Bacillati; phylum Actinomycetota; class Actinomycetes; order Micromonosporales; family Micromonosporaceae; genus Micromonospora; species Micromonospora sp. A200. The sequence goes on from NZ_JARXXY010000029.1 coordinate 25,107, forward strand.
CGGCGACCGAGGCGACGTTGACCACGGCGCCGCCGTGCTCCTTCATCCAGCGCCGATGGGCCTGCTGCACCGAGGACAGGGCGGCCAGGCAGTTCACCTCGAAGATCTTGCGGGCCGCGGCCAGGTCCAGCTCGACCATCGGGCCGTACGTCGGGTTGATGCCGGTGTTGTTGACCAGCAGATCGACGCTGCCGAAGGTGTCGATCGCGCGTGTGACGACCTCGGCCTGGTGGTCGGCGTCGTCGGCGTGGCCGGCGATGCCGAGCGCGTGCTCCGGGCCCAGCTGGGCGACGGCCTGGTCGAGCGCCTCCTGCTTGCGGGCGGTGATGACGACCTTGGCGCCTTCGGCCACCAGCCGCTCGGCGATGGCCAGGCCGATGCCTCGGCTGGCACCGGTCACGATCGCCGTTCGTCCGGTGAATCTCGTGGACGTCGCTGCAGCTTGGGACACGGGCCTCCCCTTCAGGGTTACTAAGCGCTTGCTTACGTTAGGCTCGATGAAGTGTGCGACGCCGCGGCGGCTGCCGTCAACAGGTCCGGCCCGGTGGTCGACATCCGGCCGGTCCACCGGGGCGTTGTGGTATCAATGCCGGCCAGGCAGAAGGAAGGATGGACGCGGGTTGACCTACACCGCCGATCACTCTCGCGCCGACGCGACCCGCGCCCGGCTGCTCGAGGCGGCCGTCGACGCGTTCGCCGAGCGAGGCTTCCACGGCACGACGACACGCGACATCGCCGCCGCGGCCGGGCTGAGCCCGGCCGCGCTCTACGTGCACCACAAATCCAAGGAGGAGCTGCTCTACCTGATCGCACGATCAGGACACGACCATGTGCTGCGCCTCGTGCAGGAGGCGATCGCGTCGTCCGAGGACCCGGCCACGGCGCTGCGGCGGGCGGTCCACGACTTCGTCGTCTCGCACGCCCGCGACCACACCCGCACCCGGGTCGTGAACTACGAGCTGGCCGCGCTGAGCCCCGAGCATCTCGCCGAGATCCGTGCCGTGCGCCACCGGATCGAGCAGGCGTTCCGCCAGCTCGTGGAGGCGGGCGTCGCCGCCGGTGTCTTCGACACCCCGGATCCCCGGATCGCGGGAGCGGCCCTGCTGTCCCTCGGCGTCGACCTCGGCCGGTGGTACCGGGACGACGGCGGCTGGAGCCCCGAGTACATCGCCACCCAGTACGCCGAAATGGCGCTCCGTATCGTCGGCGCCCGCTGAACGGTACCGAGGTTCGGAGTAGGCGTTGCCGTCGGCGTCCGTGGGGGCCGATCCTGATTACCGAGACCCGCCTCCGACCTCCTTTGGTGACGGTGGTCGCGCCACGCCCGCGATCGGGTGAGCGCCAGCAGGCGTGTCGGGTTGGGGAGCGCGTATGCCTGGTGGGCGATATACCCCAGAGGCATAAATATGACTCAGGGGCATATCACTCATAGCCGGGTCTGTGTCCGTGCGACCACGTGAGTAGCGGCCGCCCGGGATGTCGCGGGGCGCCGGGCCACGGGTGCGCTGCACCGCGGGCCTCACCGTGCCAGTGCCACTCGCCCGGGTGGCGTGTGGATGGTGTCGCCGGGTCGGATCTCGATGATCTCGCCACCACGGGACTGGATCAGGCCGACGCCGGCGGTGACGTGCAGGGTCTGACCGACGGCATGGCAGTGCCAGGCGGTGCGGGCGCGCGGCGCGAAACGGACGGTGTTGACCCGCATCCGGGAGGGCTCCTCGCCCTTGGCGATGACGTCGAAGTAGACATCGCCGGTGAACATCTCCGCCGGTCCCTTGACGGACGGCTGCACGGGCAGGACCTCCACTGGCTTCTCCTTGTCGATGGTCGGGGCGCCCCGGCCGCCGGGTTCCCGCCGCCGGTCGACCGGCGATGGTCGAGCCGGCAGGCGGCGACGGAGGAATCCCCCAGGGAGCGCAGCCGACCGTCGGCTCAGGTGCCCACCTTTCCCAGTGCCTCGGCGAGCTGCTTGAGGTCGAGGCCCGCCAGGTGGTCGAGGAAGTGCCGGCGTACGGCGGCCAGGTTGGTGGGCCAGGCCTGCGTCAGGCGGGCGAAGCCGGCGTCGGTGAGGACGGCGTTCCAGCCGCGGGCGTCCTGCGCGCACCTGACCCGCTGGACGTACCCCTGCCGTTCCAGCCGCTGCACGACGCGGCTCATGCCGCTGAGCGACATCTCGCAGGCGGCGGCGAGTTCGCTCATGCGCAGTCGCCGGTCGGGCGCCTCCGAGAGATGCATCAGGGTCTCGTACTCGATGCTGGGCAGTCCCTGCTCACGAACGAGGTCGGCGTCGATGGCGCGGGGTAGGGCGTGAATGACGCGCGGGAGCGCCCGGACGACGGCCTCTTCGTCCGGGTTGAGAGGTTTCGGCCCGTGCGGTGTGCCTGGCGGCTGTGATGTGACGGTGGACATGCCTCAACCATACTTGCTTGACGAAGCAATTACCAGCGCTATGGTTGCTTCGCGAAGCAAGGGCATCCGGAGGGTGTCCGGTCACCACGGAGGAGCAGCACCTGACCAGGATCGGAATCATCATCGGCAGCACCCGGCCGGGGCGTAACGGCGCCGCCGTGGCCCAGTGGGTCCACGACGTCGCCCGGCAGCGCACCGACGCCGACTTCGAAATCGTCGACCTGCTCGACTACAAGCTGCCGCACCTCGACGAGGTCTACCCGCCGTCGATGGGGCAGTACCAGCAGCCGCAGACGCTGGAGTGGGCCAGGAAGATCGCGTCGTTCGACGGGTTCGTGATGGTCACGCCGGAGTACAACCACTCCACGTCCGGCGCCCTGAAGAACGCAGTCGACTTCCTCTACAACGAGTGGAACAACAAGGCCGTCGGGTTCGTCAGCTACGGCTCGGTGGGCGGCGCCCGGGCGGTGGAGCATCTGCGGCTCATCGCCGGCGAACTGCAGATGGCCGACGTGCGGTCCCAGGTGGCGCTGTCGCTCTTCACCGACTTCGAGAACTTCAGCACCTTCAAGCCCAACGACTTCCAGCGGGACGCGCTCACCGCGGCCCTCGACCAGGTCGTGGCCTGGAGCGAGGCCCTGGAGCCGCTGCGCACCAAGTGATCGACCGCAGGTACCGGTAGCCGTCGCTACCGGAACTGAGCTTCGAATGGGGAAAGGGACGGACAATGCGTGGACTCACAGGCAAGGTCGCCCTAGTCGCCGGTGCGGCGCCGGGCAACATCGGCGGCGCGACCGCGATCCGGCTCGCCGAGGAGGGCATGCTGGTCGTCGCGGCGGATCTGAAGCAGGCCGCCGCCCAGACCGTGGTCGACGAGATCACCGCGGCCGGCGGAACGGCCGTGGCCCGCGGCTTCGACATCGCCGACGAGCAGTCCTACCGGGACTTGATCGACTTCACCGTCGAGCGGTTCGGCGGTCTGCACGGCCTGTTCAACGTGGCCGCGGATCTCTCGCCGAACAACATCGGGCGCGACAGCGACGTCACCTCGGTGCCGCTCGATGTCTGGCAGCACACCATCGACGTCACCCTCACCGGCTACATGTACGGTCTCCGGCACGCCCTGCCGATCATGATCAGGCAAGGCCAGGGTGCCATCGTCAACACCATGTCGAGCGCGGTGTGGCTGGGAGAGACCGAGCGCGTCGCCTACCAGGCGGCCAAGAGCGGGCTGATCGGCCTGACCCGGCACACCGCCACCCTCGGTGGCAAGCACGGCGTTCGTACCAACCTCGTGTCGCCCGGCGTGATCCTCACCGGCGCCGCGCTCGAGACCACGACCGTCGAGTTCCGTGAGCAGATGCTCGCGATGGTCCGTTCGCCGAGGTTGGGGAAGCCGGAGGACCTCGCCGCGATGGTGGCGTTCCTCTTCTCCGACGACGGCGCCTACGTCAACGGCCAGTCGCTGCTGGTCGACGGTGGCGCCAACTTCACCTGATCCCACCAGATGCCGGCGCGCGCTCGATCCGAGCGCGCGCCGACGTGCACCTGCCACCGGGCCGCGACCGGGCAGCCCGCCACCACTTCGGTCCTGTCCAACAGGTCAACCGCACCCCTACGCTGCGCGCGTGATTCACGTTGTCCCGGTCCGGCGGCCGTACCCGCTGCTCGCCGCCGCGATCGTCCTGGTGTTGCTCGGCGCGGGCGTGGCCTGGGGCGGCGGGGACGCGCTCGGGCTGAGCCACACCCCCGCCGCCGTGCCGCGCGAGGACGTCGCCGCCGCGCCGCAGCGGGTGGCCGCACCCGCGCCGCCGCTGGCGTCCATGGTCGTGCCGGACGAGCCGCGCACCATCAAGGCCGCGGCCGCCGTCGCCGACGCGCTCGTCGCCCGCGGCCTGCCCCGCCCGGTCGTCAACCCGGCCGTGCCGGGCCGCACGCCACCGGCCAGGACCGCGACCACCGCGCAGCCAGCCGCCGGTACGCGGAGCACGGCCGGACCGGCCACGGGCACCCGGTCTACGTCACCGTCGCGTTCGCGGCGTTCTGCTGGCTCTTCGTGGCCACCGCCGTGGTGCTGCGCGACCGGTACGGTCTGCGGCGCCGCAGCGCCGTCGGGCTGACCCTGACCGCCGCGGGTGTCCCACTCGGACTGCAGTCCGGGCTGGTCGCAGCGGTCGGGCTGGAGCGCGCGCTGACGGTGTGGAACGACCAGCTGACGCTGCTGCCCTGGGGCCTGTCCCGCATCCTCGGCATCACCGTCTACCTCGGTATTCCCGCTGGCCTCCCGGGGTACGCCGCCGTGGCCGGCGCCGCCCTGACCGCCGTCGGTCTGCTGCTGTCGATCGGCCGCGGCCGGCGGACAGCCTGACCGACTCGCGCCCGGGACTTTTGTTAAGGCTCTTGACAGCTTTGTCATGCGCCACGAACGCTGACGAAATCTCCAACCGGGTGCGCGACCGTCGCATTCGGTCGTCCTCTCTGGAGGTTTCCGCATGAGGCGTAGTAGACGCAGATTCCTGGTGCCGGTCGTGGTGGTGGCGAGTCTCGCGGTTCCCGCCGTACCGCTGCCCGCGCTGGCGGCCGAAGCGCCCGCCACCGACTTCTCCACCTCGCTGGAGGCCGGCGATCCCCAGCCGACCTGGATCAACACCAGCGAGACCGACGCCGGCGGCGCCGAGAAGACCTCCGGGGTGACCGGCAGCCCGGTCAAGGGAATCCCCGGCAACCTGGCGGGCCGGATCACCGAGGTCCCCGCCAACGGGGAGAACCCGCCCAGCGAGACCGCGGACCGGGTCATCGACGGCAATGTCAGCACGAAGTGGCTGACCTTCACGCCGACCGGCTGGGTACGGGTCCGACTCGACGCCCCGGTCGCCGTCGTGCACTACGCGCTGACCTCCGCCAACGACGCACCGGAACGCGACCCGAAGGACTGGACCCTGCAGGGCTCCGCGGACGGGGAGAACTGGACCACCCTGGACACCCGGACCGGGCAGCAGTTCACCGAGCGCTTCCAGACCAGGGAGTACCGGTTCGACAACGCCACCGCGTATCCCTACTACCGCCTCAACGTCACCGCGATCGGCGGGGGCGGCATCACCCAGCTCGCCGAGCTTCAGCTCTCCAACGGCGACACCACTCCCCCGCCGCCGAGCAACATGCGCACCATGAGCAGCGGCGGCCCGGTCAACGGCCCGACCATGAAGCCGAACGTCGGCTGGACCGGGGTCCGCGCGCTGCAGTACTCCGGCGGGCAGACCGTCAGCGGGCGGGGGTACGCGTACAACAAGGTCTTCGACGTCGACCTGACGGTGACCGACCGGACCGAGTTGTCGTACGTCATCTTCCCGGAGCTGACCGGGCAGGACCTGGACTACCCGAGCACCTACGCGGCGGTGGACCTGGCCTTCGACGACGGCACCTACCTCAGCGAGCTGGGCGCGGTGGACCAGCACGGGTTCGGGCTGAGCCCGCAGGCCCAGGGTGAGTCCAAGTCGCTCTACGCCGACCAGTGGAACCTCAAGCGGTCCCGGATCGGCGCGGTCGCCGCCGGCAAGCGCGTCGACCGCGTCCTGCTGGCGTACGACAGCACCACCGGGACCGGCCTGTTCAACGGCTGGGTCGACGACATCCGGATCACCGGCAACCCGGCCGAGGTGGCCAAGCCGCGCCCCTCCGACCACGTGCTCACCACCCGCGGCACCAACTCCAGCGGCAGCTTCTCCCGGGGCAACAACATCCCGGCGACCGCGGTGCCGCACGGCTTCAACTTCTGGACCCCGATGACCAACGCGGGCTCCATCAGCTGGCTGTACGACTACCAGAGCCGCAACACCGCCACCAACCGCCCGGCCCTGCAGGCGTTCACCGTCAGCCACGAGCCGAGCCCGTGGATGGGTGACCGGCAGACGTTCCAGGTGATGCCGTCACCGGCCACTGGGGTGCCCGCCGCCGGCCGGTCCGCCCGGGCGCTGCCGTTCGGGCACGAGAACGAGGTGGCGAAGGCGCACTACTACGGCGTCACCTTCGACAACGGCCTCCGGACGGAGCTGGCACCGACCGACCACGCCGCGCTGTTCCGGTTCACCTTCACCGGCGACCAGGGCAACCTGATCTTCGACAACGTCAACAACAACGGTGGCCTCACCCTCGGCGCCGACGGCGTGGTCAGCGGCTACTCGGACGTGCGGAGCGGGCTGTCCAACGGCGCCGGCCGGATGTTCGTCTACGGCGTCGTCGACGCCCCGGTCACCGCCAGCGGCCGGCTCGCCGGCGGCGGTGGGGCCAACGTCACCGGCTACCTGGCCTTCGACACCCGGCAGACCAAGAGCGTCGAGTTGCGGATCGCCACCTCGCTCATCTCCGTGGAGCAGGCCCGGCGCAACCTCGAGAACGAGATCGGCCGCGACGACACCCTCGAGACGGTCCGCGAGCGCGCGCAGCGGCTCTGGGACGACAAGCTGCGGGTGATCGAGGTCGAGGGGGCCACCGAGGACCAGCTCACCACCCTGTACTCCAACCTCTACCGGCTCTCGCTCTACCCCAACTCGGCGCACGAGAACGTGGGCACGCCGGAGGCGCCGGTCTGGAAGCACGCGGTGCAGTCGACCACGTCGAGCACGATCCCGGCCGGCACCACCTCCACCCGGACCGGCGCCCCGGTCGTGGACGGCAAGGTGTACGTCAACAACGGCTTCTGGGACACGTACCGCACCACCTGGTCGGCGTACACGCTGCTCGACCCGGACACCGCCGGCGAACTGGTCGACGGGTTCGTGCAGCAGTACAAGGACGGCGGCTGGGTGTCGCGCTGGTCGTCGCCCGGGTACGCGAACCTCATGACCGGCACCAGCTCGGACGTGTCCTTCGCCGACGCGTACGTCAAGGGCGTGCGCGACTTCGACGTCAAGGCCGCGTACGAGGCGGCGGTGAAGAACGCCACGGTCAGCCCGCCGGGCAGCAATCCCAACAACACCAGCGTCGGTCGCAAGGGACTCCAGACGTCGATCTTCCAGGGGTACACCGCGTCGGACGTACCCGAGGGGGTCTCCTGGGCGCTCGAGGGCTACATCAACGACTTCGGCATCGCGAACATGGGCGCGGCCCTCGCCGACGACCCCGCCACCCCGGAGGCCGACCGGGCCCGCTACCGCGAGGAGTCGGAGTACTTCCGCGACCGGGCGCAGAACTACGTGCACATGTTCGACCCGCACGTGGACTTCTTCCAGGGGCGGGACGCCGCCGGGAAGTGGAAGTCCACGCCGGCGGAGTACGACCCGCGGGTCTGGGGCCACGAGCACGACTACACCGAGACCAACGGTTGGAACTTCGCGTTCCACGTCCCGCAGGACGGTCAGGGCCTGGCCAACCTGTACGGCGGTCGGCAGCAGATGGCCGACAAGCTGGACGAGTTCTTCCGCACTCCGGAGACGGCGAAGTTCCCGGGCTCCTACGGCGGCACCATCCACGAGATGATCGAGGCGCGGGACGTCCGGATGGGCATGTGGGGCTTCAGCAACCAGGTGGCCCACCACATCCCGTGGATGTACACGTACGCGGGACAGCCGGCGAAGACGCAGGCCAAGGTCCGGGAGGCGCTGTCGCGGATGTACCTCGGCAGCGAGATCGGCCAGGGCTACGCCGGCGACGAGGACAACGGCGAGACCTCCGCCTGGTACCTCTTCAGCGCACTCGGCTTCTACCCCCTGCAGGTGGGCAGCGCGGACTACGTGATCGGTTCACCGCTGTTCCGCAAGGCGACGGTGCACCTGCCCAACGGCCGGCAGATCGTCGTCAACGCACCCGGGAACAACGCCCGCAACGTCTACGTGCAGGGGTTGAAGGTCGACGGGCAGACCCACCGGAAGTCCTCGATCTCGCACGGCGAGCTGGCCGACGGCGCGGTGCTGGACTTCGAGATGGGCGAGTACCCGTCGTCCTGGGCGACCGCGGCCGAAGACCTGCCGACCTCGCTCAGCAAGCCGGGCCCGGTCGCCCGGCCGCTGGCGGACGTCACCGTCACCGGCGGGGCCGCCGCGCTGCGGGACGACAGCTCGGGTACCAGCGTCGCGGTCGACGACCCGGTGCAGTGGAAGGTCTCCGGCACGCCGGAGAAGGTCACCCACTACACGCTCACCTCGGGCAAGGTCGCCGGCGACTTGCACGGCTGGCAGCTCAAGGGGTCGTACGACGGCCGTAACTGGACGGTGCTCGACGACCGGGCCGGCGAGTCGTTCCCCTGGCGGTCGCAGACCCGGTCGTTCCAGGTCGACCAGCCCGGCCGGTACGCCCACTACCGGCTGGAGGTGACCGCCGCCGACCCGGCCGCCACGCTCGCGGAGGTGGAGTTGTTGGCGAAGCCGTCGCCGGCCTGCACCTCGACGATCAGCGGACGGCGGGACGCCGCGCTGACCGTCACCTCCGGCTTGACGTGCCTGACCGGCGCGACGGTCAACGGGACGGTGACCGTGCAGCCCGGGGCCGCGCTGTACGTGCGGGGTGGCGTGCTCTCCGGCGGGGTGTCGGCCAGCGGTGCCGACGCGGTGGTGCTGCACGGCGTGACCGTGCGGGGTGGCGTCACCGTGGTCGGTACCACCGGCGAGGTCGCCATCGAGGCAAGTCAGGTTGTCGGCGCGGTCGGCCTCGTCGGCAACGCGGATCCGCTGCTCGCCGCCAGCACGGTCACCGGCGCGCTCTCCTGCGCCGACAACGTCCCGGCGCCCCGCGACAACGGGCTGCCCAGCACGGTCACCGGTGGCTCCTCGGGACAGTGCGCCCCGCGCTGACCGGCGAAATCGGGGCGCCCGGCGAACCGCCGGGCGCCCCGAACCCTGCCCGCCGGCCGGCGACAGGTCACCGGCCGCCCTCGGCCAGCTCGGCGAGCATCCCCTCGCAGCTGCGGACGACGACCTGCGCGCCCCGCCGCTGGGAGAGCCGGAGCAGCGGATCCTCCGCGCGGTTGCGCCACTGCCACTGCGCGTCGGCGGCGACCTCCCAGAGCCGCTGTACGGGCGCGTCGTGCTCCAGGCCGAGTCGGGCGGCCAGGCCGACCCCGTCACCGCCGACCAGGCGCTGCGCCTCCGCCGCCAGCTCGGCGTCGAACCCGAGCCGGGTGGTCCGCAGCGCCGCGAGCAGGCGCAGCTCCCGGAACTCGTGGGCACCGGCGAGGATCTGCTCCACCGCGCTGAGCAGCTCCTCGGTGCCCGGGCCGGGCTCGGCCTGCAGCAGCGCCTCCACCGCGGCGAGCGCGGAGCGCGCCTTGAGCGTGTCCCGTCGGTCGACGAAGAACCGGCTGATCGACTCGCGCAGCTCGGTCAGGCCGCTGCGCCGGATGAGTTCGGCGGCCAGCTTGCCCCGGCTGTCGCAGCCGGTACGGACCAGGGTGGTCGCCAGCCGGACTCCGATCAGGCCGAGCCGGTTCAGCAGCGCGGCGCGTACCTCGGTGTCCAGCCGTACCGGCAGCTCGGCGCGGACGAAGCGGTCGGCGGAGAGCAGGTGCGGGTCCAGCTCCTCCCGCGACACCTGGGCCAGCTGCGCGAGCGCGGCGAAGTCCGACTCGCTGAGCACCCGTCCGGCGAGACCGAGCAACCCGCTGCACGCCACCAGGTTCACGCAGAGCGCGTTCACCCGGGGGTCGCGGTGCTGCCGTCGGGCGAGCTGGCGGGCGGTCAGCAGCCCGTCGATCCGTCCGCCGCCGGTCTCGTCCACCCGGGACAACACCAGGATCACGTTCACCGGGGCGGCCTGCCCGACCCGGCTGTCCCGGGTGGACTCCAGGATCCGCAGGTCGGTGCCGCGACCGTCGCGGGTCAGGTACAGCACCGCGTCCGCGTCGCGCAGCACCCGGTCCATGACCGGCGCCCGGCCGTGCTCGTCGGCACCGACGATCGCGGGCGTGTCGATCAGGGTGACCTGCCGCAGCGCCCGGGTCGGCCACTGCACCACGATGTCGCGCAGCTCGCCCTCCCGCCAGCCCACGAGGTCCACCCGCATCCCGGTCGCCGACTTGAGCACCGTCAGCTCCTGCGGGGGTTGGCTGCTGGAGTAGGCGGTGGCGCGCGGCTGCGGACCGTCCTCGTACCAGGTGAAGATGCCGCTGCCGTCCGGGCCGTCGATCGGCGCGACCTCCTCGCCCATGATCGCGTTCAGCACGGTCGACTTGCCGGACCGCCACGGGCCGGCGACCGCGACCCGCAGCGGTTGCTCCAGCCGGGCCAGCTGGTGCCGGAGGTGACCGGTCGCGCGGGGGTTGTCCCGGTAGAGCTGGAGGGCCTGGTGCAGCAGCCCCCAGACCGCCTCGTCCAGCCGCAGGCCGACCGTCATGCCCGGGGCTCCAACGGCGCCGGGGCGGGCCGGGCGGCTGTCAACTGCTGGGCCTGCTCGTAGACGGCGGCCAACCGGCTCATCTTCAGCCGGATCTCGCGCTGGCGCTGGTCGCGGGCGGCCGCGTCGGTGTCGGCGGCCTGCTTCGCGGTACGGAACGACTGGACGATGGCCTCCTGCAACTCCTCGGTCAGCGCGGTGAAGTGGTCCCGGAGCATCCGCTGCACCTGCCGAGCGGTGTCCCGGCAGTCCTTGGTCGTCCGGACGAAGAAGTCGTCGACGTGCCGCTGGATCGCCGTCTTGACGCTCGCCTGGCGGCGGCGGAGCAGCTGCCTGCTCTCGTCGCGGATGCTCTTGCCGCCGAAGAGCGCACCGGCGCCGATCGAGACCGGGTTGATCATCGGCATGCCGGCGAGGGTCATCGCCAGGCCGAACATCAGCAGGCCACCGTACGAGCCCTTCATGCCGGTGATCACCTTCTGGCTCGCGGTGAACCGGTCGATGGTCGGCCGCTCCATCTCCGGCAGCCGGTCCACGAGGTCCTCCGGCACCCTCATGGACCAGGGCGGCAGCACGTCGTAGCCGTACCGGGCGAAGTTGCCGGCGACCCGCCGGGCAGCAAAGTCGCAGCGCTGGGCCAACCACTCGTGGTTGGCCTCGGCGGCCTCGACCAGGCTGCGCTGCAACCACTCCTGGAAGGTGTCCCAGGAGACCAGCGGGTCGGCCGTGTCGAACGCCTCGTCGACCATCCGCAGGATCTGCCGGGTCCGGTCGCGCAGGTCGTACTCGATGTCGGAGAGCAGGTCGGCCATCTCGTCGGCGAGGGTGTTCTGCCAGCGGGTGGAGCAGCGGCGCAGCTCGTCGACCTCGCGCTGGGCCGCGTGCAGCCGGGAGATCGGGCCGGACTGCTCCTCCGCCTCCTGGCTCTCCAGCTCGGCGCGCAGCGGCGCGGCGAGCTGCTCCACCACGGTGCGGGCGATCATCGCGACCGAGGCCCGGGCCAGCACGTCGCCCTTGCCGGCCAGATCCCGCTGCAGACGGGCGATCAGCTGCGGGAAGCCCGACTCCGCGTTGAGCCCGTGGTCGTCGGTGACCGCCGCGCGCAGGCGCAACGCCGCCGAGACCGGGATCAGCGCCGCCGGTACGCCCGCCTCGGCCAGGTGCTGCCGGTTGCGTTCGGCGACCGCGCGCCAGTCCGGCACCAGGTCGATCTTGGTCTGCACCAGCGCCACGTTCGGGTGCGACCGGGTGACGTGCAGCAGCATGTTCAGCTCGGCGACGGAGAGTTCCCGGGTCGAGTCGGAGACGACCAGCACCGCGTCGGCGCGGTTCAGCGCGGCGGCCGGGGCGCCGGCACCGATCAGGGCCACCTCGTCGGTGCCGGGCGTGTCCACCAGCACCAGTCCCGCGCCGAGCAGCGCGCGCGGCAGTCCGATCTCGACGTACGCCGGGCCGCCGCCGGACCGCCGCCCCAGCGTGCCGGCCACCCCGGCCGCGATCTGGTCCAGCGGTACCGGGGTCCGCTCGGCGGTCGTCGCGACGGAGCCGCCGGCGGGTCGCCCGGGGGCGGAGGCCGCCTGGACCACCGTGGCCGACGCGACCTCGGCGTGCTGCACCACGGTCGGCAGGACGGTGGTGCGGCCGTCGCCGACCGGGCACACCGGCGCGTTCACGATCGCGTTGACGAGCTGACTCTTGCCCTGGTGCGGTTCGCCCACGACCAGGACGCGCAGCTTCGGGTCGAGCAGTTGCGCGCGCTTCTGCCGGACCGCCTGGAGCAGGTCCGCCCGCCCGTGTTCGCGGCACGTGCGGGCGATCCCGTCGAGCGCGTCCAGCCAGATCCCCGCCATCACCGCACCAAGTGTGCGGGTTTCGGATTAATTATCAAGTGGTGAATTGAGCAGGATCAGGTGGAAAGCCGGATCGCCAGTGGCGATCCGGCTTTCCGTCTCCGCTGAACCCCGATCAGAGCAGGCCGTCGCCGAGACCCAGCAGCCCGCCGCCGGCCGACGCGGAGGCATCGGCGTGGACCCCGGAGTCGCCGCTCACACCGCCGTTGACGTCACCGGTCACGCTGCCCACCGTGCCGGTGACGCCGGAGACGACGCCGTCCACCTGGTGCGTCACGCCGCCCACCGTGGACGACACGTCGACCTGCGGGACCAGGCCGCCGGAGCCGCTGACGCCGAGCCCGCCCAGGGTGTCGGTCACGCCGAGCCCGCCGAGGGTGTCGTCGACGCCGAGCGAGTCGACGACACCGCCGACCTGGCCGTAGGTGCCCGAGAGCGGGCCGCCGAGCAGGCCGTCCGGGGTGCCGAGCAGGCCGGCGTCGGTGCCGTCGAGCAGGGCGTCCGGGTTGCCGGCGATGCCGGCCACGTCACCGACCGCCGGGTCGGCCACGGTGTTCACCGCGCCCACCACGTCGGCGTCGAGGGTGTGCGCCACGTCGTGCATCCCGGTCGCGTCGGTCTCGATGCCGCTCGGCCCGATGCCGAGGCCGATCCCGGGCAGCACCGTCGCGCCGGCGGCGATGCCCGTCGGGTCGACGGCGATGGCGCCCAGCACGCCGGCCTTGACGTCCACTCCGGAGTAGGAGCTGCTGATGGTGATGTCCTGCGGCACGGCCTGGAGCTGGGCGACCACGTCGGTGGTGTCGGCCAGCAGGGGGTCGAGCCCGAGCTGCCCGGCCACCGGCGCCACCGGTGCCAGCCCGTGCACCGGGGCGTAGTCGACGACCAGCGGAACCACGTCCTGCACGTCGGCGGCGGTGATGTCGGTGAGCCCGGCGGCCTGGAGCGCGCCCTCCGGGTCGAGGTCGAACGCCGACTTGGCGTCAGGGTTGGTCAGCAGGTTGAGCACGAAGTCGTGCAGGGTCTGGTCCATGTGCCGGTTTCTCCTCGGACGTTGGCGTCAGCGACCGTGATCGTCGACAGGGACGCTATGGCCGCGGGCGGCATCCGGTCATCGGGGATCGGCCCGCAATCCGCCCCGCCGGATTAGGGTGCCCACCGCCTCGTACGTTAGGGGGACTGGGGGAACCGGGCCGGCCAGATTTAGGGTCCCGATGCGGGAGCGATCTCTGGTACGAACGTAGGAGCCCACGGGGTGTCGCCGGGGGTGGGTCGCCGCACGTGCCGACACCGTCGCCACCGGCCGGCCAACTCACGGTGAAGGAAGATTGCGGATGCCGTACGTCCTGGGGATCGACATCGGAAGCACCAACACCGCGGCCAGCGTGGCCCGGCGACGGGGTGCGACCTGGGCGCGACCCGAGGTGGTCGCGCTGGACGGCGGGTCGGTGACCGTGCCGTCGGTGTTGCACCTGGCAGCCGACGGGACGCTGGTGGTCGGTGAACCCCCCGTCGAGGACGGGAGCCGGATCGCACGCGGGTTCGTCCGCCGGGTCGGCGACGACGTTCCCCTGCTGCTCGGCGACGAGGCCTGCCCGCCGCAGATGCTGACCGCGCTGCTGGCGGCGTGGGTGGTGGAACAGGTCCTCGACCGGGAGGGTGAGCCCGCCGAGGCCGTCGTGCTCAGCCACCCCGCGGGCTGGGGTCGGCACCGGCGCGAGCTGCTGCACGAGGCGCTGTGGCAGTTCGGCCTGGGTAACGTGACGCTGCTGCCCCGTACGGTCACGGTGGCGGAGAGCCACGCGGCACGCGGCTTCCCGGGCAGCGCGGCGGCCGTCTACGCCCTGGGCGGCAACACCTTCGAGGCGGCCCTGGTCCGCCGCACCCCCCGCGGCACGTACGAGACGTTCGGCCTGCCGCAGGAGCTGGACTGGATCGGCGGCGCCGACTTCGACGAGGCGCTGGCCGAGCACGTGCGTACCGTGCTCGCCCGGGAACTCGCCGCGGCCGGACCTCGGCAGACGCACGCCACGCTGCGCGCGCTGCTGCCCGAGTGCGACCGGGCCAAGCGGGAACTGACCGTCGGCACGGAGACCGACGTGCTGCTGACCCTGCCGACCGGGCCGGTCCGGGTGCCGGTGAGCCGGGTGCGGTTCGAGGACATGATCCGGCCGGCCGTGCAGGCGACCGTCGACCTGCTGACCCGGACCGTCCACTCCGCCGGGCTGCTGCCGGCGCAGCTCGACGGCGTCCTGCTCGCCGGCGGCTCCACCCGGATCCCCCTGGTGGTCGAGCTGCTCGCCGCGGCCTTCCCGGTACCGGTGGAGGTGGAGCCCGATCCGCAGCTGACCGCCGCCACCGGCGCGGCGCTGGCCGCCTGCCAGGTGGTGTCGCCCCGCCCGCGCCGGCCGGAGCCGGACCGCGGGCCCGCCCCGGCCGTCGAGGCCGGACGGGCCACCGCGCCGGCCGTCCCGGCGCAGCGTGGACCCGACCACGACCGTTCCGCCCGCAGCGAGCCACCACCCCGTCCCCCGGTCCGGATCACCCCGCTGGAACTGCCGAGGGCCTCCCGCCTGGTGCTGGCCCGCGGCCGGGGACGTGAAGGATGACCACCATGATCATGAGCAGCGTCGCCGGGTCCCGGCTGGTGCTGGACCGGGGACCGCAGGCCCTGCTCGACGCGGTCGCGGCCGATCCGGACGCGCCGCTCGCGCTCGGCGTGACCGGGCCGGGCGGTCACGGCCGCAGCGCGTACCTCCAGGAGCTGGCCCGGGTCCACCGGCGGGCCGGCAACACCGTGCTGGAGAGCGCCCCCGACCGACCCGAGGAGATCGAGCCGGACGCCGTGCTGGTGGTCGACGACGCGCACCTGCTCGACGACGCCCGGCTCCGGGCGCTGCGCGAACTGGTGGTCACCCGCCGGCACCGCCTCGCCGTCGGCTACCGGCCGTGGCCCCGGCCGGCGGCGCTGGTCGAGTTGGCCGACGCGCTCCGGCGGGACGGGCACCTGGTGCTGCTCACCCCGTTCACCCGGGAGCGGACCGCCGCCTACCTCAGCGCGGTGCCGGAGGTCGGCCGGCGGCCCGACCTGGTCGACTTCGTGCACGGGCAGACCGCCGGCGTCCCCCGCGACGTCGAGCGGCTGGTCCGCGGCCTGCGGGGGACGGAGATCCCGGCGGGCGTCCCGACCGAGCCGCCCCGGCAGGCCGTCCTCCAGTTCGGACCGGACCTGGAGGACCTGGCGCCCGACGTCCGCCGGCTCCTGCTCGCCGTCGCCGCCGGCGTACCGCTGCCGGTGGACCTGCTCGGGGCGCTGCTGGGCCGGGAGCCGGGTGACGTGGACGAGCTGATCGCCGCGACCCGGGCGGCCGGCCTGCTCGGCGCGGACGGCCGGCTCGCCCCGGTCGTGCGGCGCGCGGTGACCGCGCTCAGCCCGGCCGCGGACCGCGGCGCGGTGTGGCGCCGGCTCACCGAGCTTCAGCTCGCCCGGGGTGGGCCGGTGCTTCCGCTGGTCCGCTCGCTGTACGCGGCGCACGTGGCCGCCGACTGTCCGGCGCCGACGCTGGCGGCCGCGGCGGAGGAGGCGCTGGCCGGCGAGCCGGCCCTCGCGGCGGAGCTGTTCGCGGCGGCCACGGCCGCCGGGCGGCCGGCCGCGGTCCGGCAGGCCGTGGCCGCGGCCCTGGCCGGCGACCTGGACACCGCCCTCCGGCTGGCCGACCGGCTCCTCGCCACGGCCGCCCCGGCCGACCGGGCGGAGGCGGCGGCGGTCGCCGCGACCGCGTTGGCGCACCGCGGTCAGGTCGGTCGCAGCGTCGAGCTGTACCGATGGTCGGGTACATCCTCGGCGGAGTCCTTCGCCGCCGTCGGCGCGCTCGCGGCCGGCCGCCCGGCCGACGGGACGCCGCCGCCCGGGGACGACCGGGCGGATGGACCGCCCACCCTGCACGCCAGCGCTGCCCGGCTGATGGCCGAAGGAATCCGGGACAGCGTCGCCGGCCCACCGACCGCCGCGCTCTCCACCCTCGTGCAGGCGGCCGCACTGCTGGAGCCGGCCGGCCGGGCGGCGCTCCTGCCGGACAGCCCGGCGGCGCTCGCCGCGTTGACCGGCCTGCACTGCGGCGAACTGGACATCGCCGAGCGGGTGCTCGACCGCGCCACCACCAGCGGGACGGGCGGCCCCCTGATGGCCCGCCGCCACCGGTTGCTGCAGGCGTGGATCGCGATGGTCCGGGGCCGTACCGTCGTCGCGGCCGACCACCTCGCGGCGGTGACCGGCGACGGTCGGCCGCTCGAGTCCCGGGACCTGCTCTTCGCCTCCGCGCTGGAGCTGGGGATCGCCCGGCGCAACAGCGACCTCGGCGCGCTCCAGCGCAGATGGGGCCACGCGCTGGAGGCCGTCGTCCGCCACCCCGTCGACCTGTTCACGCTGCTGCCGCTGGGCGAGCTGGCCATCGCCGGGGCCCGGCTGGGCGACCTCGGCCGGCTGGAGCCGTACCTGCGGGAGGCACGCCTGCTGCTGGCCCGGCTCGGCGACCCGCCGCTGTGGAGCACGCCCCTGCACTGGAGCGGCCTGCACGCGGCGATCCTGGCCGAGGAGCCGGCGGTCGCGGACGGCCACGTGGCCGCCCTGCTCGCCGCCGCGGACCACAACCGGTACGCGGCCGTGGTCGCCGCGGCCGCCGCCGCCTGGGTGGACGTGCTGCGCGGGATGGTCGACCCGGTCCGGGTGGAGGCCGCCGCCCGCGGTCTGCACGACGCCGGTCTGTGCTGGGACGGCGCCCGCCTCGCCGGGCAGGCAGCGATCCGCACCTCGGACCGGCGGGCGATGACCACGCTGCTCGACTGCGCCCGGATGCTGCAGGGTCGGCCGGCGGGGGCGAAGGCCGGGCAGCAGCCGGCGTCCGTCGACGCTCTCGCCGGTCCGGCCCCGCACCGGCTCAGCGACCGGGAACGGGAGGTCGCCGAGCTGGTGCTGGCCGGGTTGACCTATCGGGAGATCGGGGACCGGCTGTTCATCTCCGCCAAGACCGTCGAGCACCACGTCGCCCGGATGCGGTCCCGGCTCGACTGCGCAAACCGGACGGAGCTGCTGGCCCTGCTGCGGACGATCCTGGCCGACCGGTCGCGCCAGGCGGCCGGGCAGCCCTGGCCGGAACGGTCCGCGTCGTGAGCCGGCCCCGGACCGGCGACCACGGCATGCGGACCCGGCTCGCCGCGCTGGCGGTCGTTCTGATCACGCTCTGGTCGTACGCGGCGTATCTGACCGGCCGGGACGCGGCCGACCTGCTCCGGGTACGGGCGCTGGCCCAGACCCTCGGCCAACCCACCGACCGGCTGATCCTCGAACTTCAGGTCGAGCGCCGGCTCACCGCCCGGACGGTCGCCGGGGGCGGGCGGGCGGGTTCCGCGCTGGCCGGGGCACGCGACGGCACCGACCGTGCGGTCGCCGGGCTGCGCGCCTCCGTCGCCGACGACCTCGGGCTGCTCACCGCCGGCGGCCGGGAGCGGGCCGACGAACTCATCCGGCAGCTGGGTGGGTTGGCCGGCCTCCGGGCGGTGGCCGACGCCGGCCGGGCCGACGCGGTCGCCGGTTACGACCGGCTGATCGACACCGCCTTCACCGTGTACGGCCCGGAATGGAGCGTGCGGGACAGCGAGTCGGCCGCCGAGACCCGTGCGATCGTCGCGCTGGCCCGGGCCCGGGAGCTGCTCGCCCGGGAGGACACCCTGCTCACCGCCGCGCTGGCCGGCGACCGGATCACCGCCGACGACCGGCGCCGCCTCGCCGAGCTGGTCGCGAACCACCGGTACGCCCGCGGCGTGGCCGTCGCCGGACTGCCGGCGGTCGACCGGAACAGCTACCAGGCGCTGGTGGACGGCACCCGCTTCACCGGCCTGCTGTCCCTTGAGGACGCGCTGCTCCGCGCCGAGGACGGCCAGCCGGTGGTCACCGA
This sequence comes from Micromonospora sp. A200, assembly GCF_029893845.1. Classification (NCBI taxonomy): domain Bacteria; kingdom Bacillati; phylum Actinomycetota; class Actinomycetes; order Micromonosporales; family Micromonosporaceae; genus Micromonospora; species Micromonospora sp. A200. The sequence goes on from NZ_JARXXY010000029.1 coordinate 43,642, forward strand.
GGAGGACTGGCGCGCGACGGCGGACGCGGCCCTGACCGGGCTGCACGAGTTCGTGCGGGCCACCGCCCGCGACAGTGCCGAGCGGGCCACGCCGGACGCGGTCCTGGTGGTCGTCCGCACCGGCGCCGTGCTGGGGCTCGGCCTGATCACGGTGCTCGCCCTGCTCCTCACCTGGACCGGCACCGTCCGCCGGCTGATCGGGCGACCGGACCCGCCCGCGCTGCCGGCCGGACCCGACCTGACCGAGCACGCCACCCGGGAGCTGTTCCTGCGGCTCACCCAGCGCAACCAGGTGCTGCTGCGCGACCAGCTCACCCTGCTCGACGCGATGGAGCGGCGGGAGTCCTCGGCGGCGGAGACCGGCGACCTGTTCCAGCTCGACCACCTCGCCGCCCGGCTCCGGCGCAACGTCGAGAAGCTGATCATCCTCGGCGGCGCGACGCCGGCCCGGCGCTGGCGGCGGCCGGTGCCGCTGCTCGAGGTGGCGCGCGGCGCGATGGCCGAGGTCGCGGACTACCAGCGGGTGCTGGTCGCACCGCACTGGCCCTGGTCCCTCGCCGGGCCCGCCGTCACTCCGGTCGTCCACCTGCTGGCCGAGCTGATCGAGAACGCACTCCGGTCACCGGCGGACACCACGGTGCGGGTCGCCGGTGAGCCCGAGGCGGAGGGCTGCGCCATCGTGGTCACCGACGACGGACCGGGCCTGAGCGTGACCGACCTGGCCGAGGCGAACGAGCTGCTGGCCGACCCGCCCGCCACCGGCCCGCCCGTCGGCCGGGCCGGGCTCCACGCCGCCGCGCTGCTCGCCGCGCGCTGCGGCGCCCAGGTCTCGCTGCGTTCCGGCTCGCGCGGCGGCACGGCGGCGGTCGTGCTGCTCCCCGCCGGCCTGGTCACGCCGATCGCGCCACAGCAGGCAACCGCCGGGCCGCACCTCGCTTCGATACGGGAGTCAGGTGAGCACGGCGACGAACTGCCGGTGCCGGCCCACAGTGGACCGCCGCCGCCCCGGCCCGACATCGCCGACCCCACGCAGATGCCCACCACGACCGCAGCAGAGGACCACAGATGATCCCCCACAATGGCGCCCGGGACGACCTGGAACGGTCCTCGACGGCGACGAGCGGAGACACACATGCCGACCGCCGGCGACCCTGACGAGGCCTGGTACGACGACGACACCGGGCTCCTGGCCCGGCCGTACGTGGTGACCCGTGCGGCCGGCGCGGACGACGGCGGGCGTCTCGACCTCATCACCGTGGTCGTGGCCCGGGCCGCGGTTCCCGCGGCCACGCCGCTCTTTCCCGAGCAGGCGCGAATCCTCGAGCTGTGCCGGCATCCACTGTCGGTGGCGGAGGTCGGCGCGCAACTGGACCTGCCGCTGGGTACGGTTCGGGTACTGCTCGGTGAGCTGCTGGACGCCGGGCTGATCGAGACGCACGTGTCGCCGACGCTGTCCGAGCTGCCGTCCCGGGAGCTACTCGAAGCGATGCTCACCGGGCTCCAGGCGCTGTGACCGACGGCGTGAGCCGGGGACGCGCGTACGGTGAAGGATCTGAGGGAGAAGCGCACGTGCCGTCATCACCGCCCCAGCCACGGCGGACCGTAGCGGTCATCCTACTCGACCAGACCGTGGCCCTGGCCGGGCACGCGCGGCGCGCCATCGGCGGCCTCGGGGCCTCGTCCCGGCGTACCCGGGTCCTGCTGGCCGCCACGCTGGTGGTCCTGGTCGCGACGACGGCCTCGGTCGTCCTGGTCCTGCGGACGCCGGAACGGCTGGCCCCGGTGGCCCTCGACCCGCCGCCGGACGTCGCCCTGCCCGCGGACCCCGCGGTCGGTGGGCCCGACCCGCAGGCCAGGCCGGCCGCCTCCAGCCCCGCGGCGGCGAGGCGGACGACGGCCGCAGCCGGCCCGCCGGTCGGCGCGGCGGCCCCGCCGGCGACGGCACCGTCCGCGCGCACCCCGTCAGCGGCGGCGGGGTCGAGCACCCCGGCCGCGTTGCGCGCCGCCTTCGCCATCGAGGAGCGCGCCCTGCTCAGCTACGGCGCCGAGGTGACCATCAGCAACGCCGGTCGGACGAGGGTGACGAACTGGATCCTGGTCATCACCCTGCCTCGGGAATCCCTCGAAATCTCCTCGGTCACCGGCGCCCGAGCCACCCGCGCGGGCGCGACCTGGACCTTCGTGCCGGACGAGACGACCGCAGAGGTGGCGGCCGGCAGCTCCGTTCAGGTCACCTTCCGGGTCAGCGGCGCGCCGATCAGCTCGACTCCCACGGCCTGCACCATCGACGGCGCGGCCTGCACCGGCCTGCCCGACTGACGGACGATGCCTTCGCGGGAGACGGCCTGGCCCCAGGGCGATCGGCACGGCTGCTGGGACGGTGATTGCGGAGCGGCAGGTGATTGACCGGCAGGTCGTCCCGTCTCAGCTGATGTCGACGGCCGAGGCACCGCGCCCTCGCACCGAACGGCTGGTCATGGGGCCGCCCGTCCAGAAGTAGCAGCGCACGCCGCGGTCGCCGCGCGCCCAGCCCTGCTCCGACGGCAGCCGATACAGGGTGCCGGTGCGGACCTCGCCGCCGACGGGCACCCTCGCGAACCGGTAGACCAGCTCCCGGCACCGCGCGTGCACCGCTTTCTGGTCGCGTCCGGCGTCCTCTCGCCTTTCCAACGGGGAGGTCCAGATGCCGACGTACTCGTAGCGGTGCGGGCTGGCGCAGGTGACCGGGTCCAGCTGGTACCAACCATCAAGATCGAAGCAGGTGTGCGCCAGCGGGGAGGGTCCCTTCAGCGCGTTGCGCAGGCTGTCGAACTGCTTCATCGGCGCATCGTTCGTGCCGTTGGCGCTGCTCTGGGCGCCGAGCACGAACACATCGCACCGGAACCAGCGGGCCCCGCCCTGCCAGCCCTGGATCGACGGGGGTACCGCCTGCACTGCCAACCGCCCGTTGCGCCAGTCCTGGCCGACGAACTCACGCGCCTCGGCGTCGCACTCGCTGAATGCTGGACGCATGGCGGTCGACCAGAAGCGGGGCGGGGTCTGACGATCAGCAAGGGCACCGGTGAACGTACCGACGTGGATCGTCTCCAGGACGTGGGTTCGCCGGCAGTCCACCGGTTCGTAATTCTCCGGAACGGTGGGATCGGAGACAGCGTGGCAGTCGCCGACCCTGGGCGTGAACTGCTTCGCGGCCGCCAGCGAGCGCCAGTCGTCGATCAGATCGCCGTCGGTGCCCGCGGGCGGCGCGGCGCACCCGGCAACCAGGGCGGTGATCAGTACGGTGGCGAGAACCACCGGCAGCCGACGGCTCATGTGCCGCCCTTCCGTCGGGGTGGGGAATTGGTGAGACGCGCAGCATAGGGCAGAGCCGGCCAGGTCAGGGTGATCGCCCGCCTCCCGCGCACCCGCCATTCGATCCCGGCGTACGGGCCGCCCCGGTCGGGTGACGCCGACCGAGCAGACGGCGGTGCGCCGTGATCGCTGGCTAGGCTCAGCGACGTTGCGTCGCGGCAACGGAACACCAGCTGACCGCTCCGCTCGCACGGTAGCCGCTTGCCTGACCCGGCTGCACGGCGGCGACAGCCGCCGTCGATTCCTCTGGTGGATGCGGAGGGCGTCTGATGGACCCGGGCATGTTCCCGGCTCCGCTCTGGGCCTGGGCCGCGATCGGGGCCGTCATCGCCGTCATGCTCGCGGTGGACGTGCTCTCCCACCGCGACAACCACGTGATCGAGCTGCGGGAAGCGCTGATCTGGAGCGCCGTCTGGATCGCCGCCGGACTGGCCTTCGGCCTGATCGTCTGGGTGGGGTGGGGCGGCGAGCCGGCGGTCGCGTACTACTCCGGCTACCTGCTGGAAAAGGCGCTCTCCGTCGACAACGTCTTCGTCTTCGCGCTGCTGTTCGGCTACTTCCGGGTGCCCGAGGAATACCAGCACAAGGTGTTGTTCTGGGGTGTGGTCGGCGCGCTCGGATTCCGACTGGTCTTCATCTTCGCCGGAGCGGAACTGCTGCACCGGTTGGCCTTCGCCGGGTTCGTGCTCGGGGCGTTCCTGATCTGGACCGGGTGGCGCCTGGCGGTGCGCGGCGAACCTGACGTCGACCCCGACCGCAACGTCGTGGTCCGGTTCTTCCGACGGGTGGTGCCGACCGAGCAGCGGTACCACGGCGGCCGGTTCACCGTCCGGGTCGACGGCCGGCGGCATGCGACGCTGCTGCTGGTGGCGCTGGTGGCGATCGAGGCGACCGACGTGGTGTTCGCGATCGACTCCGTGGCGGCGATCCTGGCCATCACCACCAACACCTTCCTCGTCTGGACGGCGACGGCGTTCGCCGTGCTGGGGCTGCGCAGCCTCTACTTCTGTCTGGCCGGACTGCTGCGGCACTTCGGCCACCTGCGCTACGGGCTGGCGGTGCTGCTGGCGTTCGCCGGGGCGAAGCTGATCCTGGCCGAGACGCCGGTGGGCACGCTGCCGCTCTGGCTCACCCTGCTGGTGGTGGTGGTGACCCTGTCGGTTTCGATCGGCTGGAGCGTGCTGTCGGCCCGCCGGGACCGGCGCCGCCACGCCGGCGGCTGAGGAGCTGTGCGTCACCTGGCGTAGTAGAAGTCGGCGGCCTCCCCGGCCCGCGCCGGCGCCTTGATCTGTTGCGCCTTCCCGTGGCCGCTCATCGTGGTGGTCATCGTCAGCTTCGGGCCCTCACTGGGAGTGAGCTCCACCCTGATCGAGGTGACCCAGCCCCGGTCGTCGGTCGTGATCGTGAACGGCGACAGGGGCATACCGATCGAGACGATGCTCGGCGCGCCCACGGGGAGAAACGACTCCACGTCCTCACCGTCCGGGTCGAAGCGGCCGGTCCAGGAGTGCGGGCCGGTCCGCTGCGCCGAGGTGATCGTCGAGGTGAACGTCTTCAGGCCGGTCGGGTCGGCCCAGTCGAAGCGCAGGAAGGGGTCGTCCCGCTTCACCCGCTTCAGGTCGACGTGCACCCAGTCCTTCTCGTCGGACGGCCGTACGTAGCTGTCGGTCCCGATCACGATCCGGCTACCCGCAGAGGGGTACTTCCCGCCGGTGACCGCGATCGTCGACTGGAAACGGCGCGCCTTCGGGTCGAAGACACCGGTGCCCTTGACGGTCTCCCCCTCGGGCAGGTCGCCGCGCACCGCGTACCGGTGGGCGACGCCCTGCGACCGCTGCAACGCCTCGACCAACTCGGCCCGAGCGGTGTCGGGCGTCGGAGACGGCGCGGCATTGCCGGCCCGGACCGTCGGCTCGGCCCGGGTGGGCTCCGTCGACCCGGTACACCCGCCCGCGACGAGCAGGACGCCGGCCAGACCCAGCGTGAACAGCGTGGTGCGGTGCTTCATGGTGATTCCCCCGTGCGGCCGGCCGGGTGGCCGGAACGAGGGCACGATAGCGAGCGATCGTTGCCGGTGATGGCCCCCGGCCCGGGTCGTACTCAGTCCGCCGCCTGCTCCGCGAGCCAGTCGTCGAAGGTCGTGTCTGCTATCCGGGCGTCCGGTCCCGGCAGTAGCACGTTTCCTGCCATGTCCGCGCCGAGGATCGCCTCCCAGGTGGGGACGATCTTCAGGTCACGTCCCAACACCTGGTGGGTCCGGCGCGCCATGTCCACGAGGTCGTGACGATCGGGGCCGGCCACACCAGGATGGCGTCCCTGCGGTGGGCCACCTGCGGCCACTGTCAGGAATTCGGCGACGTCAGCCGGCGCGATCGGCTGGACGAGCAGTGGCGCGAGGTAGGCGGTGCCGTCCCGTTCGGTCCATCCGGCCACCGTGGCGGCGAAGTCGAAGAACTGGGTGGCGGGCACGATGGTCCACGGCACCGGTCCGGTGGACACCAGGCGCTCCTGCTCGCGCTTGCCGGAATAGTGCGCGGTTCCCGCGATGCGGTGTACCTCGACGATCGAGAGCACCACGTGGTGTCGTACCCCCGCCTGCTGCTCCGCTCGCAGCAGGTTCTGCGTGGTGGTGGCGAAGTAGCTCGCCGTGGCCTCGCGGTCGGCGGGTGGTGCGCTGATCGCATCGACGACGACGTCGACGCCGCTCAGGGCCTCGTCCAGCCCCCGTCCGGTCAGCAGGTCGACGCCGTGCGACCGGCTGATGGGTACCGGGTCGTGCCCGTGACGTTGCAGGGCCGTCACAGTGAGGGACCCGATGTTGCCGGATGCGCCGGCGACCGCCACCCGCATGGTGCGCTCCTGTCTCAGACCGGATGCGAGGCGCCGCGGACTTCCGAGCGGGCTCGATGCGATGACAGCGCGGTGGTCAACGGCCTCGCCCTGACCTACAAGGTAGGGGCGGTCGAGGTGCGGCGCGGCGCGAATCGGGATGCGCGGGGATCGGGCATGACAGTGACCCAGGTCACACGGGGTGAACTTTCACCCACCGGTCACGTCCGGAGCACCTGGATACCTCTCGCGTTCATCCAGGGAGAATGATGCGCTCAATTCACAAGATATCGGCGCTGGCACTGCTGGTGCTCGGCGTCTCGGCGGCGGCTCCGGGGGGTGTGCCGGCATCGGCGCAGTCCGGGGCCGCGAAGCCGACGACCACACCCAAGGTCGCGGCCGAGCCCCGGAAGATCACTCTGCTCACCGGCGACACCGTCCACCTCGGCAACGTGAACGGCCAGACGACTGTCGACGTGGTGCCGGGCAAGGGACGGGAACAAATTCCGTTCATCACCCACAACGCCGGCAAGGACGTGCGGGTCATCCCCGCGGACGCCGTCGGCCTGCTCAACCGGGGCAAGCTCGACACGCGGCTCTTCGACATCTCGAAGCTGGTCGAGTTCGGCTACGACGACACCCGGGCCACCCTGCCGCTCATCGTCCAACACGGCGGCGGCGGCGCCGCCGGCCTCGCCGGCGCCCGGACCACCCGGCAGCTCTCCGGGGCGAGCGCTGTCGCGGAGAGCCGCGCGGACGCGGTGTCCTTCTGGAACACCGTCACGTCCGCCGGGAGCGGCACGGAGCGGCAGCTGCGGGCCGGATTCGACAAGATCTGGCTCGACGGGCTGCGCCAGCCGACCCTCGACGTCAGCGTCCCGCTGACCGGCGCGCCGCAGGCCTGGCAGGCCGGCTGGACGGGAACGGGGGTGAAGGTCGGTGTGATCGACACGGGCGTCGACCAGACCCACCCCGACCTGGCCGGCCGCGTCGCCGCCGCCGAGAACTTCACCGCCGAACCGGACGCCCTCGACCGGGTCGGCCACGGTACCCACGTCGCCTCCACCATCGCCGGCAGCGCGGCCGCGTCGCAGGGCCGTCACAAGGGCGTGGCGCCCGGCGCGACCCTCTACAGCGCCAAGGTCTGCATGGCGGAGGGCTGCCCGGAGTCGGCGATCCTGGCCGGCATGACCTGGGCGGCGGAGCAGGGCGTCAAGGTCGTCAACATGAGCCTCGGCGGCCCGGACAGCCCGGGGACCGACCCGGTCGAGGCGGCCCTGACCGACCTCACGTCCCGCTACGGGGTGCTCTTCGTCGTCTCCGCGGGCAACAGCGGCGAGGCCGGCGAGTCCACGGTGAGCTCGCCCGGCGGTGTGGCCGAGGCGCTGACCGTGGGCGCCGTGAGCAAGACGGGTGAGCTCGCCGAGTTCTCGAGCCAGGGTCCGCGCGCGGGCGACGCCGGCATCAAGCCGGACATGACCGCGCCCGGCGTCGGCATCGTCGCCGCCCGCAGCTCGACCTCCGACCTGTGGCCGGACGACGAGAACCCGCAGTACGCCAGCCTCAACGGCACCTCGATGGCGGCGCCGCACGTGGCGGGCGCGGCGGCGATCCTGGCCCAGCAGCACCCGGACTGGTCGCCTGAGCGGATCAAGTCCACGCTGATGGCGGCCGCGCAGCCGAACGCCGGCATCGGTGTCTACGAGCAGGGCGCCGGCTTCCTCGACGTCGCCCGGGCCATCCAGCAGACCGTCACGGCGAGCCCGGTCAGCGTCGCCTTCGAGCGGACCACCGCGGCGCAGCAGCACACGATCACGTACGCGAACAGCGGCTCTTCCGCCCTCACCCTGGCCGTCTCCCTCGACGCCAAGGACGCCGAGGGCGCCCCGGCGCCGGCCGGCCTGTTCAGCCTCAGCGCCTCCTCGGTGACGGTCCCGGCCGGCGGCACCGCCACCGTGACCGTCACCGTGCAGGCCGGCGCCGACCTGCCCGACCGCTACTTCGGCGGTGAGGTGACCGCCACCGGCGGCGGCACGCAGGTGCAGACCCCGGTCGCGCTCGACATCGCCCGCCACGATCTGGCCCTCAAGCTCATCGGGCCGGACGGTGGAGCGCCCACGCCCGAGCAGGGCTGGGTGACCGTCCTGACCGACCTGGACCGGCAGACCATCCAGGTGTTCGGCGACCTCGCGACCACCGGGTACCGGGTCCGCGCGGGCCGCTACCTGGTCCAGACCTACCTGGTGAGCGGCGACGACGTCATCACGCTGGTACGCCCGAGCCTCGACCTGACCACGGACCAGGCGCTCACGATGGACGCCCGCCTGGCGAAGCCGATCGCGGTGTCGGTGCCGAATTCGAAGGCCACCGCGGTCCACCAGGAGTTCGGCTGGACGATCCGGACCGAGGAGCCGCAGATCTGGGGCAGCAACGACCTGTACGGCGTGCTGATGAACATCCCCTTCGACCACCTGCGGACCGCACAGATCGGGGCCGGCGAGACGCCCGGCTTCGTTTCCTACGTCAACGGCATGTGGGGCCAGGTGACCCCGGAGTTCACCCTGCACAACAGCCCGTACGCCTACCGGGTCTACCTGTACGAGCCGAAGAAGATGATGACCGGGCTGACCCGCAAGCTGCGCGCGGGCGACTTCGCCACGGTCCGCTCCCAGATCAGCGCGGACGTGGCCGGCGTGCCGGTTGCGCGGACCGCGGTCGCGCACGCGCCCGGCAACTCGCCGATCTACCGCGACGAGCGCAACATCCCGCCGAGCTTCACCTACGACGCGCCGAGCACCATCACCGAGTACTACAACCAGGACAAGCAGGCGGTGTGGAAGTCGACCTCGGCCCAGCTGAGGTACACGTACTACGAGTCGCCGTGGACCAGCTTCCGGCCCGGGCGCACGTACACGGTGAAGTGGGCCAACGCGGTGGCCGGGCCGGTCTTCCCGGAGCCGAACTTCGGCCAGCAGTTCGCCACCCGCTACTGGGGCGACCTGATCGGCGGGCCGGGGCCGCTGCACGGCGACGGCACCGGGCACATGGGCTTCCGGCATGTGCGCGGCGGCAGCGTGGAGGTCAACCTCTACCGCAACGGGGTCAAGGTCGGCGACGCGAACCAGACGCCCTGGGTGTGGAACGTGCCGGCGGAGACGGGTGACTACCGGCTGGCGGCGACGTTCCGCAGCGACCCGGCGTTCACCCTGTCGACGGTGGTCGACGCGGAGTGGACCTTCAAGTCCGGGCACGTGGGCGACGGCGAACTGGTGAAGCTGCCGATGACGGCGATCCGGTACACCCCGGAGCTCGACATCGACAACCGGGCGCCAGCCGGCCGGATGTTCGCGATCCCGGTCTCGCTCGACCGTCAGGTCGGGGCGGCGCCGGGCCAGACCACGGCGCTGACCGTGGAGGCGTCCTTCGACGACGGCAAGACCTGGCAGCCGCTGACCGTGCGGCGGTCCGGCGAGAAGGCGGTCGCCTCGGTGCGCAACCCGGCCGGCACCGGCTTCGTCTCGCTGCGCGCCGCTGCAACGGACACCAGCGGTAACACCGTCAAGCAGACCGTCATCCGCGCCTACCGGTACTGAGAACGGCCCCCGGACGCGGCGCCCACCGGCGCCGCGTCCGGGATCACCGGTGCCAGAGCAGCCGGTCGCGGATCCGCCGGGCCATTGGCGAGTCCGTCCCGTCGAGCTCGGCCAGGGCCTCGCTCCACGCCTGCCCGGCCAGGGCCGGGTCGCCGTCGGCCGAGTGGAAGTCGCCGATGGAGACCAGCACCTCCGCGGTGTGGTGGGTGGCCCGGGCGTCGCGGAAGATGTCGATCGCCTGCTGCCAGGTCGCCATCGCGTGCGGCACGTCGTCGATCATCGAGTACGTGTGCGCCAGCCAGGCCTGGGTGGTGCCCGTCCCGTGCAGGTCGCCGAGGGCCTCGAACTGCCGGCGCGCCTCGACGAACATGCCCAGCGCCGCGGCGTGCCGGCCGAGCCAGCCCTGTGCCCGCGCGATGACCAGCAGGGCGTTGGTGGCGCCCCGTACGTTGCCCTCGGCGCGAAAGAGCGCCCGCGCGGCCTCGGCATGCCGGATCGCCTCGTGGTAGCGCCGCTGGTCCAGCCGGATCTCGGCGATGTTGTTCTCCGCGTGGCCCTGCTCGGTGCGCCGGCCGAGCCGCTCGAAGAGCGCCCGGGCGTGCTGCAGGTGCGACAGCCCGCGGTCCAGATCGGCCAGGAAGTAGCAGGCGCCGGCGAGGCTGCGGTGCAGCAGGGCCTGGGCGGCGGGGTCGTCCCCGGTCGCGGCGAGGCCGGTGCTCATCGTTGCCGCCCACTGCCGGAACTGCGCGGTGTCCTGGAAGAAGTTCTGCAGGGCCAACGCGATCTGCCAGGCCGTACGCGGCCGGCCGCGCTCCGTGGCCCGCGCGACGATGGCGGTCAGCACCCGCTGCTCGGCGGCGAACCAGGCCATCGCGTCGGCCCGGCCGGTGAAGCCGCGCCCGGTGACCCCGCGCTCGGAGGGCTCCGGCTCCGGCAGCGGCACCTGCGGCTGCAAGGGCAGATGCGCCGCGTACGCACTGAGCTGGTAGTAGTCGTAGACCCGCTCGATGGCGGCGTCCCGCTCGGCCGCGTCGTCGTGCTCCTCCCCGAGCTCCACGGCGTAGGCGCGCAGCAGGTCGTGCATCCGCCACCGGCCGTTGCCGGGCTGGACCAGCAGCTGCGACCCGAGTTCGGCGAGCAGGCCGCGGGCGGCGCGCAGGGACAGGCCGCCCAGGGCGGCCGCCGCTTCCGCGCTCAGCTCCCCGGCCGGGTGCAGGGGCAGCAGCCGGAAGAGCCGGGCCGCCTCGGCAGTCAGGGCCTGGTAGGACCAGGAGAAGATCGCCTCCAGGTCGGCGTGGGTGTCCCCGAAGCCGGCCAGCCGGCCGTCGGCCTCGGCCAGCTCGCCGGCGACCGCGGGCAGGCTGAGCCCGGGCCGGCCGACGCTGCGGGTGGCCACCAGCGCCAGGGCCAGCGGCAGTCGGCCGCACCGCGCGATGATCTCGTCGACGGCGGCCGGGTCGGCGGCGGCCGCGTCGCCCAGCCGGCGGGTGAGCAGCTCGCGGGCCTCGGCGTGGGTGAGCAGGTCGAGGTGCAGCGGGTGGGCGCCCGCCTGGCCGGCCACGCCGGTGATCCGGCGGCGGCTGGTGGCGATGACGAGACTGCCGCCGGTGCCGGGCAGCAGGTGCCGGATCTGGTCCCAGTCGCGGCAGTTGTCGAGCAGGATCAGCATCCGACGCTCGGCCAGGATGCTGCGGTAGAGGCCGGCCTGGGCGTGCAGCTCGGCCGGGATGGCGGCCGGCGCGACCCCGAGGGACCACAGGAAGCCGCGCAGCGCCTCCGCCGGTGTCATCACCGAGTCGCCGGAGTCGAACCCGCGCAGGTCCGCGTGCAACTGCCCGTCGGGGTAGCGGGCGGCCAACTGGTGGGCCAGGTGCACCGCGAGGGTGGTCTTCCCGACGCCGGGCATTCCGTCGATGACCAGCGCGCTGGTCCGCCGGTCCCCGGCCAGCAGCTCCTCAGCGGCGGCCAGGACGTCGCGGCGGCCGGTGAAGTGGGGGTGGTCGGCCGGCAACTGCGCCGGCGGCTCCGCCCGGGTCGGCTGCGACAACTCCAGCTCGGCGCGACCGACGCCGCGCCGCGACCTGGAGCCGTCAGCCGGGGCGTCGTGGTCGAGCACGCTGTCCCGGGCCGCGCGCAGGTCGCCGCCCGGCTGGATGCCAAGTTCGTCGGCGAGCCGGTGCTCGATGTCGGCATAAGCCGCGAGGGCCTCCGCCCGCCGGCCGTCCGCGGCGAGCGCGAGCAGCAGCCGCGCCTGCAGTGCCTCGTCCAGCGGCTCGTATTCGGCGGCCAGCCGGATCGCGGGCAGCACCGCGTGGACGCACCCGGCCCGCAAGGCGGCGTCGGTCGCCGCCCGGACGGCCGCGAACCGCTCGCCGTCGACAGCGACGAACTCCGGATGGGCCCGACCCCCGGGCTGCAGGCCCGAGGCGCACCGGTCCCGCCACAACGCCAGCGCCTCCCGGTAGAGCTCGACCGCCGGTTCGCCGGAACTGCCGGCGGCCTGGGCGACCAGGCGCCGGAAGCGCAGCAGGTCGAGCGCCTCCCCGTCGATCCGCAGCCGGTATTCTGCGCCGTCGCGGATCAGCACCGAGCCCGCTGCCCGCGTCGGCAGGCCCGGCTCGAACCGCCGCCGGAGCATCCCGACGTGCCGGTGCACCACGTTGACCGCGCTGGGTGGGGGGTCGGACTCCCAGAGCAGGTCGACGAGTTCGGCGACGCTGACCGCGCCGCCGGCCCGGGCGAGCAGCAACGCCAGGATCAGCCGCTGCTGCCGGGTGCCCAGATCGACCTCGGACTGGCCGCGCCAGGCCCGCACCGGGCCGAGCACGGCGAAGGAGAGCGGGGTGGTCATCTCGATGCGATCCACACAGGGCTGGTTGCCACGATCGCCATAGCATGGCAGGGCCCGCGCCGCCCGACGGGCGCGCGGCGGCAATGTGATCTTCGACTCAGCGGCGCTGATCGCCGGTCGGCGGAGTCGTCCCTGTTCAGGCCGCCTTGAGGCCGGTGCGCAGGGCGCGCAGCGCATAGTGGGTCCGGGACTTCACCGTGCCGATCGGCACCCCCAGCCGGCCCGCGACCTCCTCCGGTGACCGCCCGACCAGGTAGACCTCGGAGAGCAGACTGCGCTGCGCCGGGCTGAGCCGGCTGAGCGCGTGCCGGATGGCGTGCGACGCCAGCGCGCTGCCGGTGGTGTCGTCACCGGCGGGAATCCAGGTCATGTCGACGAGATGGACCTCGGCCGGGCGGCCCCGCCGCAGCCGGACCCCGTCGATCACGAGCCGCCGGGCGACGGTGCAGAGCCACCGGCGGGCGGCATCGGGCTCGGCCGGCACCGAGTCGAGGTGCCGCCAGGTCCGCAGCATCGTCTCCTGGAGCAGATCCTCGGCGGTCTGCCGCTGACCGTGGGTCAACACCAGCAGGAGACGCAGCACGGCACGGGCGTGGTCCGCATGCAGCGCGGTCATGCGCTCAGCCCGGCCGACCGGCGAGTCGTCGAGTGCCCGGAGCACCATGTTTCCCCCACAGGCAGGAGCAACGGTGAATGAGGCACGAGCCTAGGGACGATCGATGCGAATAAAATGACGCGTAAGTGCGGATCGAGTGCCGTCGCCGATCGCAACCGGTCACGGACGCGACGTGACCGCCACGAGCAGGCCGGCCAGCCGCCGACCGGTCCCCGGTCTGCGCGTACGGGATCAGGGCCGGCAGCGCAGGGCGTCGCCGTGGCCGGCGAAGCGCAGCGGGGCCTCGCCGGCCCCGGCTCGATCATCGGGTTGGACCGGCGTAGGCCAGCAGCCCCCGGTGCGCCGGTCAGCCGCTGCCGGCTGGAACTGCCGGCAGCGCAGCTCCGCGGCGACGCGCTCGGCCGGGCTGTCGTGCTCCTCACCGAGCTCCGTGGCATAGGTCAGCAGCAGGGCATGGGTGCGGTAGCGGCCCGGCAGGTCCTCGCTGATCAGGTGCACGCGGCTCAGCTCGCCGATCAGCGCCCGCCCGGTCCGCAGCGGGACGCCGGCCAGGGCCGCCGCCCCGGCGATCGAGATGTCGGGGCCGGGATGGACCGGCAGCAGCCGGAAGAGCCGGGCGGCCGGGGCGGAAAGTGCCTGGTAGGACCAGGAGAAGGCGGCACGCAGGCCGGTCTGCGGGTCGTCGCCGTCGAAGCCGTCCAGGCTCCCGGGCGCCTGGGCCAGCTCGGCGGCGATCTGTGCCGGTGGTGTCGGCGGCAGGCTCACCATGCGGGCGGCCACCACAGCCAGCGCGAGCGGCAGCCGCCCACAGCTGGCGATGATGGCGTCGATCGCGGCCGGGTCCGCCGCGCCGCCGGCGCCGAGCGGCGGCAGCAGCAGCGCGCGGGCCTCCTCGACACTCGGCAGGCCGACCGGCAGCGGGTGGGCGCCGGCCGTGGTCAGCAGGGTGCTGAGCCGGCTGCGACTGGTGACGATCACCAGACAGCCGGGGCTGCCCGGCAGCAGGTGCCGGATCTGCTCGGCGTCCCGGCAGTTGTCGAGCAGGATCAGCACGCGCCGGCCGGCGAGCCTGCTGCGGTACATGCCCGCCTGGGCGTGCAGCTCGGCGGGAATGCCCTCCTGGGGCACCCCGAGCGAGCCGAGGAAGCCGCGCAGCGCCTCGGTCGGGCTCATCGCGGCCTCCCGGCCGTCGTACCCGCGCAGGTCGACGTAGAGCTGCCCGTCCGGGTAACCGGCGGCGAACTCGTGGGCGAGGTGGACGGCGAGGGCGGTCTTGCCGATCCCCGGCATGCCGTCGATCGCCAGCACCGCCGGCCCGCCCGGGCGCGCGACCGCCGCGCGCGCCTCGGCGACGAGGTCGTCCCGGCCGTTGAAGAAGGGCAGGTCCGGCGGCAGCTGCGCGGGCCGGGGAAACGGCGACGGCGATTCGGTACGCGCCGGCTGGGTGCGCTGGTGCAGCAGCCGGTCGTACGCCTCCCGCAGCTCGTCGCCCGGATCGACGCCCAGTTCGTCGGCGAGCCGGCGGCGCACCACCCGGTACATCTCGACGGCTTCCGCCTGGCGGCCGTCGGCGGCGAGCGCCAGCAGCAACCGGCTCTGCAGCGACTCGTCGAGCGGGTGCTGCTCGGCGGCCTGCCGCAATGGCGCCAGCACCGCGCTCATCCGGCCGCAGCGCTCGGCGGCGTCGGCGGCCTCGCGCACGGCCTCGGCGCGTTCGGCCTCCACGGCGAGGAACGCGGGATGTAGGCGGGAGGCCGGTTCCAGGCCCGCGGCGCACCGGCCGCGCCACAGCCGCAGCCCGTCGAGGGAATGCCGCAGCGCCGACTCGGGGTCGCCGTCCTGCAGGCTGCGGCCCGCCAGCCGGCTCAGCGACCGGAACTTCAGCAGGTCGAGGGAGTCCTCGTCGGCGCGCAACCGATAGCCCGAGAGCTCCCGGAGGATGTGCCGGCCCGCCGACCGGGTGGGCAGGCCGGGCTCGAACAGCCGCCGGAGCACCCCGACGTGCCGGTGCACGACGTTCGCGGCGCTGGCCGGGGCCTCCTCGCCCCAGAGCAGGTCGATCAGCTCGGCCAGGGAGACCGGTGAACCGGCCCGGGCCAGCAGCAACGCGAGCACCAGGCGCTGCTGGCGGGCACCCAGATGCAGCTCGACGCCGGCGCGGACGACCCTGATCGAGCCGAGCACCGAGAAACCGATCGTCTCCCCCGCCTCCGCCCGCACACCGGCAACGGTAACCGGCGACCCGCCACCCGGACCTTTCGACCACCGGGTCTCCGGGACGGCGACAACAGCGGCGGGGCCGACCACTCCTCGTCGACCCGCAGCAACCGATCCCCCACATCACTGAACGAGGTCGACCTGGCCGTCGCCAGTCATGCCGGTACGCCGGGTGGCAACGGCGGCTCAGGTGGGCGTCCACGGGCGCGGACCGCGTCGGAGATGGCGACGCCGGCGAGTACGGCGGTGGCGGCGACGCTCGACAGCAGCGGCGGCACGTGCAGCATCGCGGGTGTCAGGGCGGCCAACGCGACCAGCCCGATCAACCGGGTACGGGACACGCGGGCGAAGACCGTGTATTCGAGAGCAGCCCGCCCGGCGAGGAACAGCGCGGGTCCGCCGAGCATCACGGCGGCCCAGGCCGGCTCGCTGTGCCCGACTGGATGAGCGATGACGAACTCGGCGCCGACGGCGGTGAACACGATGCCGGCCACCATGGCCAGGTGGGTGTATGACACGGAGCGGGCGAGGCGGGCCTGGTCAGGGGCCGCTGCGATGGCTGCGGAGAGCAACTCCCCGGCGCGGTAGATGTAGATCCGCCACAGCAGCACGGTGATGGTGATCGACACGATGAAGGCTGCGGTGCGGTGGGCCGCGAACCCGGTGCCGCGAAGCGTCAGTCCGATCACCAGGATCAACTCGCCGAGCGCGATGATGAAGAACTGCCGATATCGTTCGGCCAGATGCTCGGCCACGTTCGGTAGCAGTGCGGTGGGCGTGCGGCCGATCCCCGGCGTGGGGTGCCGGAGCGCGTATGCGGCGTAGTCCAGGAGCACAGCCAGGGTCCACAACACCCCACGTGTCGTACCGTGTGCGAGCGCCCCCGCGATCCACGGCAGCGCGGACACGCCGAACCAGAACAGCCCCCTGCGGGGGGCGCGGCGCAGCTCGTGACCCCGCAGAGCGATCACAAGGAAGATTTCGCGACCTATGTGGATGGCAACGTATGCGCCCGCGAAGATCAGGCCCCGCTCGCTGAACGCGTCGGGCAGCGCGACCGCCATCACCAGGGCGCCGATCATGATCGCGATGGTCAGGACCTGGACCGCCGGCCGCTGCGGGTCGAACAACTCGGTTGTCCAGGCCGTGGTGAACCACACCCACCAGACGGCCAGCAACAGCACCAACGCTTGGAAGGCACCGCTCCACCCGAGATCCTGGACCAGCGCGTACGAAAGCTGTGCGAGCGCGAAGACAAAGGCCAGATCAAAGAACAGTTCCAGGTACGTTGCCCGGGGATCTCCCCGCCCGCGCAACAGCCCGCGCGCCCTACCGGTCGTCATAGGCTCGCCCGTTCTGCCGGATTTGTAACAGGCCGAAGCAGTCATATCACGCCGGCACGCCTCCCGACGTCCACCAACAGGAACGGCAGTAGCCGGCGTCCTCAGGCGTTGCGGACCCAGTACCGCCGTCGGCCATGCTCCGGTCGCTCGGAACGCCTCCATGCAGCAGCCGAATCAGTCCGTTCAGCTCTGGTGAAACCACGTCTGACCTGGTCCGCTGAGGGATAGGACCACTCGGTTGGTCATCTGGACCGGAATCGAGACCGGCATGGACAACATTCATCTCCCTCGAAGCGCGCGCCGCCTGAGCTGCGCCCTCCTGGCCGGCGTCGTCACCCTGCTGGCGTTGGCCGGAGCAGCGCCGGCCTCCGGCCGCACCGCCGCCCCGGCCACCGCCGCCCCGGCCACCGCCGGCCGCACGACGGCGGCCGCGGTGACGGGCCCGTCGCCCGGCACGTTCACCGGACTGGGCTTCGACGCCTGCACCGCCCCATCGTCGGCGACCATGCAGGCGTGGCTGGCGGCCTCGCCCTACCGGGCGATCATCATCTACTTCGGCGGTGTCAACCGCGCGTGCGCACAGCCCAACCTGACCCCCTCGTGGGTCGCCGCGCAGCAGGCGGCGGGCTGGCATCTCGTGCCGATCTATCTCGGGTTGCAGGCGCCGTGCACGACGTCCACCAAGCGCTATCTCATCGACGCAGCGAACGCGGCGGCGCAGGGACGCACACAGGCGGACGACGCGGTCGCACAGGCGAAGACGCTGGGCCTGGCGCCGGAGAGCGTACTCATCTTCGACATGGAGGCGTACCGGACCGACGACGCGGCCTGCCGCTCCGCGGTGCTCGCGTTCATGAGCGCCTGGACGGCGCGGCTGCACGACCTCGGCTACCTCTCCGGCTTCTACAGCAGCATGGCCTCGGGCGTCGCCGACCAGGTCGCGGCCTACAACACCCCCGGCTATGTCCGCCCCGACTACCTGGACTTCGCCCGCTGGGACGGAGTCGCCACCGTGTCCGACCCGGCGATCCCCAGCTCGTACTGGTCGCCCCAGCGACGGATGAAGCAGTACCGAGGCGACCACAACGAGACGTGGGGTGGGGTGACGATCAACATCGACAACGATTACCTTGACGTCGCTCCCATTCCGGCGACTCCCTTCGGGGACTTCAACGGCAACGGCTGGTCCGACCTGCTGAGCCGCCAGCCCTCCACCGGCAACCTGTATCTCTACCCCGGCAACGGGACGTCCCTCGGCATCCGCACGACCATCGGCACGGGATGGAACGGCATGGACGTCATCGTCCGGACGGACTTCACCGGGGACGGTCACGGAGACCTCGTCGGCCGCGACAAGGCGACCGGCTACCTGTGGCTGTATCCGCACACGCCGGCGGGGTGGGGCAGTCGGATCCGCCTCGGTACCGGCTGGAACTCCATGCGCGAGATCACCCCGGCCAAGGACTTCAACCGGGACGGCTACCGGGACGTGCTCGCCGTGCAGGCATCCACCGGATACCTGTACCTGTACCCGGGCCGCGGCACGTCGTTCGGTCCACGAACGAGTCTCGGAACCGGCTGGAACACCATGGACGAACTCACCGGAATCGGCGACTTCAATCGCGACGGCTACCAAGACCTCCTCGCCCGGCAGAAGTCCACCGGCAACCTCTTCCTCTATCCGGGACGGGCAGGTGGGCTCGGCACGAAGCTGCAGGTCGGCACCGCGTGGAACAGCATGCGTGACCTCGTCGGCGTCGGTGACTTCAACCGCGACGGCTACCCGGATCTGCTCACCATCGAGAAGTCCACGAGCTACCTGTACTTCTACCGCGGTCAGGGCACGAGCTTCGCCGCCAGAATCCGGCTCGGTGTGAGCTGGGGCGGGATGCAACCCCTGCTGTGAAGTACGGCCGTCCGCGAGCGGCGGCTTCGAGCGTCGGCGTCGGACGCCGCGAGCCCGTCAGCGGGCGGCGCGCAGACTGGCGGCCCTACCGACCCACAGGACCGCCCGGGCTCGCCGGGTATGAGGCTTCCTCACTCGCGGCGAGCCCGAGCGTTTTCGACCCCCGCGTCCTGTTCCGTCGCTCAAGACTCCGGTGTTTTCCGCCTCGTCGTCCTGTTCATCCACTCAAGGTACGGATGTCGTGTTTGGCGCGTCTATGCCCCAAAATTCGAATATGCAGATAGCGGTACATCCGCGGACCGTTTGATCGCTCAATCAGGACATCCCACTGTCAGCGGACTCGTAGCCTCGACCGGTGCCCTTTCGCATCTCCTTCGATGGACTGCCCCGTCGTCCGCAGATCGCTGCGCCAACCCTCCCCTCCGGAACCGTTCTACCGGCGTCGATATCACCGGGACCCGCCGCCGACGGATCGGACGGGCGGGAGTGATGGTCGCCCTCGCGTCGCTGACGTACCTGCCGATGGCCGGGAGCGGCCTGCTGCCCGGTCCGCCGGCGCCGGCACAACCCGGGCCGCTCACCGTCGGCGTTCTACTCGATCGCACCGGACGCCCGGCGGCCAGCACACCATCGCCCCTCGACGCCGGGTACCCACAGAGGACCGAGACGCCGGGGGCGCCGACACCGAGGGGCCGCCGCGTCCGCAACGACCACGGCGCACGGTTCCCCGGCGGGTAAGACGCCGCTGCGGGCCGACCGGACACGGACACGATCCATCCGGACGCCCGCGAGCGGGAAGACGGTGACTTGGGTGGTCACCACGGCCGGCACGGGCCTTCGCCCTCCTACGGGGCCCGTGCCGGCCACCTACAGGGCGGGCGTCCCCGACACCGGGGCGTCGGGAACCCGCATCCACCCCGTGCCGAGGGCCAAGAGGAGACAACATGTCGTATCCGCCGAACACGCCGGCCGAGCGGGCACTGTGGAGCGCCGTGGTGGCCGGGGTCCGCGCGGCCGGCGCATCGGATCGGGCGGGTTTCGAGGCGGCGGTCAGCCGTTTGCAACGCCTCCCCCGGCCGTGGGCGGACCAGGTCCTCGACCACACCGCCGAACTTCTGGCCGAGGAACTCGGCCCGCCCGGGTCTGTCCACTGGCCGCTCACGGTGCCGCCCGGTGCCGCGCTCGCGCCGTGGGCACGGGCGGACCCGAGTCTGCTCGCCCTCCTCTCCCGGCACGACCACGGACGACCGGCGGCGGCGCCCGGTGGCCCGGAGGAGACGACGCGTCGGCTGCTGTTGCTCACCCACCTGGCCCTCGTGGCGCAGGTCGGGGTCGGCGCCTTTCTCGATGTGGCCCTGGTCGGCGCCGGCCGGTCCTCCCGGCCGCCGTCCGGACTGGTCCCGCACTGCCGGCTCGGACGTTGACCGACGACCCGTCCCACCGCGGTGAGGTCGGCAATTGGCGCGACGCTGGCGTCCTACTCGTTGGGCTTCCTCGTCTCGGTCAGCGCGGCCATCCCGCTGCCACGCCTGCTCCTCCCGTCCCCCGGGCGCGTTCAGGCGTCGCTCCCGCGCGTAGCGTGATCGGCGGGATCCCCGTCAGCTTCCATCGAGCGCCGCAGCCGTCGCGCCCACCGTGCTCTGAATCAGGTCATGGCCCAGGTCGAAGCGGATACCGTCCGGGTTCGTGAGGTCTGCTTCGGCGTACCAGGACTTGTCGGCCTCGGGGTGGGGGCCCACGAGCCCCACCCGTCCGGCGCCGAAGGTAGTGACGACGGCTGCGGCTGCGCCGGTGTCATAGGTCGCGAGCACGCTGCCCGGCACCCCCGGCCGCAGCTTCAGCGTCGGCCCGTCCTGAAAGAACAGGTACCGCAACTGGCCGCGCCACCGGACCCGGATCACCGTGTCCTCGACGCTGTCGACGCCCGCCCCGTCGGTGCCGATGTACTGGCCGACCTTCCCATTGAACAGCGCGAAGCCGGGGTCGGCGGCGGCCAGATACGCCCCCAGGCAGAAGCCGAGGTAGTGCCCGCCGCCGTGAACGAAGTCCCGGATCTCCTCGGCGTGGTCACGCAGCCTTCGCCAAGCCGGGTTGACGCTGCCGCCGCCGGGTTGGGCGTAGACCACCGCCTCGGCCAGCGTGCTCCGCGAGATCTGCCGCTGCTCATCCGGACCGCAGTACTCGGTGCGAAACGGCCTCGGTGCACCGCGCAGGAGGGCGGCCACCGCCTCAGCGCAGCCGGAGCAGGCGGCCGGCCCCCGGTAGACCAGCGCCAGCGGCCCTTCGCGGTCCCTGGAGACTGCCGACACACCAGCCCACCCCAGGGCGGCCAGGGTGCCGACTGCGCCAAACCCGACCATGAGGCGCCGCCGGTTCATTCTCCGCGTCTCGCCGAGCAGCAGCCCCGAGCTGCTTCGTCTCATGTCGCTCCGCTCCCGGTCAGCCGCTGGGCCATCTGGTCGGTTGCCGGTCAACCGGGTGGTCGCCTGCGCGTGGCGCCTCTTCCCAGTAACTCGACATGCGGGCGCGGTAGGACCCACCTCTCCGGATGGCCAGTCGACGAGCGCCGCGGGACAGCACCGCCGTGAGCCCTTCCAGCGGACCACGACCCGCGGTGGCTGACCAGGCGGTCCCGAGCAGCAGGATGGCCAGGACCTGCGCGAGGTATCCGGTCATGGGCTCGAAGGAATCGAGTTCGGAGTTGATGAACATGATGTGCGCGGTGTAGAGCGTCAGGGTCATGCTGCCGGCCGCGGCCAGGGGAATCAGCAGGACGCGGATCACCAGCCGCGGGGAGGGCCGTGCGACGCGGCCGGCGAGCAGCAGGACGGCGAGCAGGGCGATTGCGCTCCCGGTCGTGCCGACCAGGTCGAGAGGTGTGCTGGTGTGCGGCGCGTCGACCGCGAGCCACCACCACGTCGAGGTGGGCGTGCTGCCGTCTCCGCCCAACGTGAGGAGTGCCGTTGTCTCAGCCGTGGTCAGCCCGCTCTTCGGCTGGGTGAACCAGATCTGCCGCAAGCCCTCGTACCGGTCGAGCAGTATCGACGACGCCACCGGTGCCGCAGCGGCGAGCGCGACGCCGGTGATGAGCAACCCGAGGACAACCTTCATCCTGGTCAGGATCAGCCGCCCGATGACCAGGCCGGCACACAGGTACGCCAGCCACGTCATCGCCGGGAACTCCCCCGTCACCGCCAGTTCGGTGAGCAGCGCGCCGGCGTCGTCGACCAGATGAGCGAACGCCGGGTTGTCGTAGGTCGGTTCCGGCAGCTGCGGCAGTAGGATCTGGCGGAGCGCGGGACTTCCGGCGGCAACGACCACGCAGGTGACCGCCACCAACCACGTGGGCAGGAACACCAGCGGGATCGCCAGCAGGAACATCACCGCGTAGTACGGCAGGATGACTGACGCCAGGGACGCGTCGGTGTAGCCCAGCGCCAACCCGATCGCGCCGATGACAAGTGCCCGGACGACGAGCGCCGCCACCGGACCCGAGCCGGCGGTCAGGCGGACCCGCCGTCGATCGGTCATGAACGCGACACCGACCCCGGCCAGCACCGCGAACAGAGCGGCCGCGCGACCGCCGAAGATCGTGAACGACCAGGTCGATCGCCCCGCGGCATCAGATTGGTACAGCGAATGCACGGCGATCATGCCGAGCAGCGCGATTCCCCGGGCGGCGTCCACGCCGAGCAGCCGGGATCGCCTGGCCGGCCGGGGTGTCGCCGCGGGCGCACCGCCGCTGGCGCGGTAGACGGTGCCACGGCTGCGGTTCGCGGTCTGGGTCATGGCCTCATCACAGTCTCGATCAGGTCGGAGCCGAGATCGGTGCCGAGCCCGTCGGCGACTCGCAACCCTGCGTCGATGTACCAGTCATCGGTGGCTTCGGGGTGCGGGCCGACAACACCGACCCGGCCCGCACCGAAGCGGGTGACCATCGCGGCGATCGTGCCGTTGGGATAGGTCGCGAGCACCTCGGCTTCAGCGTCCGGGCGCAGCCAGAAGTACGGGCCGTCCTGAAAGAAGAGCGTCCGCCCCTGGCCGCGCCAGGAGACCTGGACGAGGGTGTTCTTCTCGGAGTCGACGGTGGCGGCGGCGGAGGCGATGTACTGGTCGGTGTCCCCGGGCAGGAGCGCGAAGCCGGGGGTGGCCCCGGCTAGGTAGCCGCCGAGGCAGATCCCGAGATACCTCCCGCCGGAGCGGACGAACTGCTGGATCTCGGCGCGGTGGCGCTTCAGGTGCCGGTAGCCGCGCTTGAGGGTGCCGCCGCCGGGCTGTGCGTAGAGCGCCGCCCCGGCGAGGGCCTGGTGGCTCAGCGACAGGTCCTCGTCCGGGCCGACGTACCGGATCTCGAAGCCCCACCGGCTGGACTTGAGCAACGCCGCCACCGCCTCGGGGCAACCGGGCAGCGTCGCCGGCCCCCGATAGATCAGTGCGACCGGTGGTTCCGTCAGCTCGGGTAGCGGCGAGCGGATCGTCAGGCCCCGGCCCACGAGTGCCCGGCCGCCGGTGGCGAGCAGACGACCGAATCTTCCCGAGGCCATCACGACCTCGCGGGCAGCGGGTTGTCGAGAGTCAGCGCCGTACAGCGGACTCCACCGCCACCCTTGGCGAGCTCGGTCGTGTCGAGTTCGACGACCCGCAGGCCGCGGGCCCGCAGCGCGGCGGCCAGTCGCGGGGCACCCTTGGTCATGGTCACGGTGGTGCCGTCACCGACCAGGTTGAGGGCGAAGCGAGCCGCCTCCTCGACGCAGACCTCGATCAGGTCCATGCCGAGTCCGCGCAGCCGGTGGCGGCTCGGCTCATCGAGGGCCTCCGGGCAGTAGGCGAGTGTCCGCCCGGGCTCGACGACCGCGACCGCCAGGTCGAGGTCGTACCACCGTGGGCTGACCGTCCGCAGCGGCACCACCTCGTAGCCCAACTCCCGCGCGAGCACGGCGTGCATCCGCCGGTCGGTCCGCTGTCCGTAGCCGGCGAGCAGCAGGTCGCCGCAAGCCAGGGCGTCGCCCTGCCCGCTGAACGGGTACGGCGCCTCCAGGACCTCGAAGTCGTGGTTGATCAGCCACTCCTGGAAGTAGGGCATCTCGGCCTTGCGCTCGGGTGGCGGTGTTCCCAACACGGCCCGATCGCCCCGCACCAGCGCGGAGTTCGCCGTGAAGACCATGTCCGGGCACTCCGGCGCGGACGCCACGTACTCGATGCGGCGACCCGCCGCTCGGTGCGCGGCGATGATGCCCTCGTGCTCGGCAACCGCCGCAGCCTGATCGGGCTGCACCTCGGTGTGCATGTACGGGTTGATCTCGTAGTCGACCCGGAAGTGAGCGGCGTCGGAAACCAGCAGTGCCTTGTTCATTGAGCGCTTTCCCTCGATGACTGGACGATGGACGGAATGGGCTGCCGCGGCGCAGTGCGCGCCGCGGCCATCCGGCGCGGCATCAGGCCGCCCGAAGTTCGGTGGTGTCGCGGGTGAGCACCCCTTGGGCGGGGATCCCGCGCCATCGGGTAGCGGGAGTCAGGTGTTCGCCCTTCATCAGGAGCGAGAGCGACTCCAGGCTGACGTCGTCGCCGACGACGGCGTCGTAGAGCACGATGGCGCGGGTGCCGATGGTGGCGCCGGCGCCGACGGTGACGACGGACATCTTCATCACCCGGTCCTCGAACAGGTGGGTCTGCAGCGACACCTCGGTGCCGACAGTCGCGTCGTCGCCAATCTCGACCAGGTCGAACTCGGTGAGGTAGGTGGTGCCGATCCAGGTGCGTCTGCCGACGCGGACCCCGAACCAGCGCAGCACCGGCGGCAGGAACGGCGTGCCGACCAGGAGCCC
The DNA here is from genome assembly GCF_029893845.1 of Micromonospora sp. A200. Taxonomy (NCBI): domain Bacteria; kingdom Bacillati; phylum Actinomycetota; class Actinomycetes; order Micromonosporales; family Micromonosporaceae; genus Micromonospora; species Micromonospora sp. A200. Next base: position 68,173 of record NZ_JARXXY010000029.1, read on the forward strand.
GACGCCGGCGGGAACCGCCGCGGCCTCATAGAGGCCGGTCACGAACTCGGTGCGCCGGACGAAACCGCTCCACAGTGGTTCCACTCGCGGGCGGTAGGCGCCGATGACGTTGCGCTTGGTCGCCGCGCAGAAGGCGATCACGGCGATGCTCGACGCCATCGCGACGAAGGGCGACACCAGCGCCGGCACGAGCAGGTCCCGGCCGTTGGCGAGCCAGGAGAGCGCCAGGAGGTAAAGGTAGAAGCTGACGCCGAGCACCGATGCGGGCAGGGTGGCACGGAAGAACTCGACGAACAGCCGACGGGCCACCATCTTGCGCGGCGGGCGGAAGGTCTCCTCCTCCGAGAAAGAGCCGCTACTCTGGCGCACCGGCAGGTGCATCGCCGGTGAGCCCAACCAGGACGTACCTTCCGGGACGCCGCCGTCGGGGGGCAGCGTGCCGACGCCGAGCAGGGAACCGTCGCCCATCACGGTGCCGGCCGGTACGAACGCGGCGTTCCCGACGAAGGCCCGGCTGCCGACCGTGGTGGGCAGGAACGCCACGCGGCCGTTGGCAAACGTCGCGGCGCCGAGGCTGGCCATGTCCGCGACGAAGCTCTCCTTGCCCAGGGTGAGCAGGTCCGGGTCCAGGTGCGCGGCGGTCGAAACCTCGGCGCCGGGACCGACCCGGGCACCGAGCAGTCGCAGCCAGGGCCCGGTGTAGAGGGTCGCGTAGAGCGAGTTGGTGAACATGAGGCTGGACTCGAGCAACTTGTCAGCAATCCACTTGCGCACGCCGAGCATCGAGTGCGCCCGGTGGTAGAGGCCGACCGGCACCCGCGGCAGCACGAGGCGTTTGCCCGTCGCGACCAGCGCACAGACGGTGAGTACGTAGACGATGCCGGCCGGAATGGTCGCGACCAGGCCGGCCAGCAGCCCTCGGGTCAGCAGGACCCACCAGACCAGCGCCACGCTGGGCAGCACCATCGCGATCGCCCCGAGTTCGAGGCCGATCAGGCCGGCCAGGGCGGCGGCAACGTGGTGCGGGCGCCAGCCACGCCGCAGGGGGCGGTAGCTGAGCATGGATTCCACGGTGGGGGTCAGCCGGCGAGTCGGGGCCGGCGGTGAACCTGCCCAACGCGCTCCGGGTGGTACCGCCTCGCCATGGACGAGGACGGACTGCTCGCCGAGGCCGGCGCGCGCCCCGACCGAAGCGCCGGGCTCGAGGACCGCGTTCGCCCCGACGAAGGCACCCTGGCCGACCGTGATCGGCCCGACGACCACCCAGCCGTCCTCCGCCCGCCACGGGCGCAGCGAGACGCCGTACCCGATGGAGGCGTCCCGCCCGATGGTGATCAGCGTCGGCAGGCTGATTGCGCTGGTCGCGATCGTGCTCCGGCAGCCGATCCTGGCGCCGAGCAGCCGCAGGTAGGCCGCCATCAGCGGAGAACCGCTGAGTACCGGCATGGGCCCGACCGCCAGCAGCGTGTTCAACGCCCACAGCCGGACGTAGGTGGGTCCCCACAGGCGATACCGGCCGGGCCGGATGCCCGCGGCCAACGGCCGGGCGAGCAGCACCGGCAGCACCCAGCGCACGCCGAGGTAGCTGAGCAGGATCGCGACCATCAACTCGGCGAGGACGCGGGCCGACACGAAACCGTTGTTGCGGGTGTAGACGTAGGAGACGGGCAGCGTGACGGCCAGCAACAGCAGGTAGATCACGGCCCCCTGGCCGGAGCCGGCCAGCGCGACCCGCCGGCTGCTGTGCCGCAGCGGGGTGGGGCGGGGCGGAGCGGTCGGCCCTCCCACCCGCTGGGCGGCGGCGAGACGAGCTGCCATACCCCGTACGGTCGGATTGGCGTACAGGTCCCGGATCGCCGGGCTCACGCCGATCTTCCGGGAGCGCAGCAGCGACACCACCCGCGCCGCGAGCAGCGAATGCCCCCCGAGGTCGGTGAAGAAGTCCGCCTCGACCGAGAGCGCCTCGGGCTCGATGCCGAACGCCTCCGCCCACGCCGCACGGACCTGCTCCTCCAGCTCGCCCTCAGCGGCGACGACCGGGCCGGTGGAGCGGGTGAGGCGACATCGCGGTGCGGGCAGGCGTTTTCGGTCGACCTTTCCGCTCGCCATGGTGGGCAGCGCGGTCACGACGTCCAGAAAGGACGGCACCATGTAGGCGGGAAGTCGGGTCTGCAGGGTCTGGCAGAGCCGGCCGGTCAACTCCTCCCACCCGCGCTCCGCGCAGTCGAGCGGAACGACGTACGCGGCCAGCTCGCGGGGGCCGTCCGGGCCGTCGACGACCGGAACGAGCGCCGCCACGGCCTCGGCCACACCCGCGTCCTCCAGCAGCACGCTCTCGATCTCACCGAGATCCACCCGATGGCCACGGATCTTGACCTCCGAGTCCGCCCGGCCGAGGTACTCGATCTCGCCGTCCTCGGTGAGCCGACCCAGGTCCCCCGTGCGGTACAGCCGACTGCCGGGCGGAGCCAACGGATGCTCGATGAACCGGTCGGCGGTCAGGTCGGGGCGTCCGATGTAACCGCGTGCCACGCCGGGGCCGCCGATGCAGATCTCGCCGACCTCGCCGTCGGCGATCGGCCGTCGCTCCTCGTCCAGCAGCACCACCGAGTAGGTCGGCAGGGGCCGCCCGATGGTGACCGTGCGTCCGGGGAGCAGCTCAGCCCAGGTCGCGGTGACCGTGGCCTCGGTCGGCCCGTAGGTGTTGAGGATCCGCCGGCCGGGCCGACTCCACCGCTCGACCAGCTGCGCCGGGCACGCCTCCCCGCCCACGAGTAGGTTACGGATCCGGGGCAGGTCGCGGGGAATCGTGGCCAGCAGGGTGGGCACGCAGTAGAGAACCGTGATGCAGGCCTCGTCCAGGAAGTCCGCCAGCTCCACTCCGAGGCGGCGGGAGTCGTTGGGACCGGCTACCAGCGTCGCGCCCACCGACCAGGTCGGCCAGATCTCCTCGATCGCGAAGTCGAACGCGATCGTCATGCCCTGGTAGACACGGTCGCTCGGGCGCACGTCGTACACACCCGGAACCACGTCCAGGAAGTTGCAGATGCTCGACTGCGCCACCTCCACACCCTTCGGCCGGCCGCTGGACCCGGAGGTGTAGATCACGTAGGCGTTGGGATCCTGGATGTCGTCACGCCCGAGGTCCGGCCGGTCGCTCGGCGCCGCGGCGAGTTCGGCGGCGCACTCGTCGAGCACCAGAGCGCGCCGGTCGCCCACCCGATCGGCGAGTTCGGAGAAGGTCAACACCAGGTCGACGTCGGAATCCTCGGCGATGTAGGCGACCCGGTCGGGCGGCGACTCGGGATCGATCGGCACGAACGCGGCGCCGGCCTTTCCCACGCCCAGCAACGCCACGTACGTCTCGACCGAGCGCTGTAGCAGGATGGCCACCCGAGCGCCGCTCGCGACGCCGAGAGCCCGCAGGTGATGAGCCAGCCGGTTGGCGCGTTCGTCCAGGTCACGGTAGGTCAACGACGCGCTGCCACATTCAAGAGCGACGGCCAACGGATTCCGGTCGCACGCCGATTCGAACACGTGGTGCAGACGCCGCGTGCCCGTGACGCCGCCTGTGTCCCGCCGTCCGCTCGGCGAATCGACGGTTGGCGAGCCCACGGGCAGGCGGGCGTCTGCGTCCGGAAGATGCTCCGGCAGCTGCGGTGACATGGACGTGCTGATGGCCTCTACCTGCTGCACGGAACCGCATACCTCCTGCGCCGACCACGCCTGAACCACCTGTGCCATGCAGCGATGCTGTCCAGACTCCGGCCGCTCAGCAGCAGAGGTGCACAGGGGTGTGCGACAGATCGGTCCACGGCATACGCCCATAAAGGCGACATCTGCCGCAACTCCGGCAAGGCGTCATGAAGGTAGCAAGCATCCTCATCCGGCGTTGGCAAGAATCGCTGATTGAGGCCCCAGTTAGTCGCCAGCGCCGCGGGTGAGGAAGCTGCGGGCCGGCGGCGCGGCGGTCCGGCGAGCAGGTCAGGGCAGTGATGACCTCAGCGCGGCCGGAGTGGATCTTCCCGTTCGCCGGCCACCCGCCCGGTTCCGCCGGCTGGTCCGCCTGGTCGCCGAACGCGGCGGGGGCGCCGACGGCCGACCGGCCCGCCCGGGGCTGGTAGCCACGTACCGGCGCACCAACCAGACCATGCGCCAGATCGGACCCTCTTCGGCGTCTCGGTTGATGGGCCGTACGTCTTCTTTGCGCAGGCCCGGGGGTGGCCGCACAAGCCACTCCCGATTCCGCAGCGGCCTCACCGTCAGGGACTCGCTCGCCAGGATCGTCCCGGAGTGGCCGGAGGAGAGTCTTGAGCGCGCCCGAGGGGCGCGCGAGGCTGGGCGATGTCACGGCGCGGCAGCGCGCGCCTACCCACCACATCCCGAGCCGACCATCTGCGGCTGCTGCAAGGCGGCGGGCCGGTCACGGCCACGCGCAGCAGCTTCGATGGCCGCGACAGCTACTACCACCTGGATCTGGGTCGCTGTGCAAATGCCCTGGCCGATACCGGCGCCGTGGCCCGCACCGCAATACCCCCGGTAGACCTGCGACGCGCGCCCCGCGTCGGCGTGCTGTTCGTCTGCACAGGCAACAGCGCCCGCTCACCGATCGCCGAGGCCCGGCTACGCCAGCGCACCGGCGGCCAGGTCGAGGTGGCCAGCGCCGGCAGCGGCCCGAGCCCCGCCATCATCCCCACGCCATACTGGTGCTATCTGACGAGTTCGGCATCGACATCACCGGCCAGCGCCCCCGGCACTTGCACACAGTGACAAGCCGCCGGTTCGACTACGTGATCAGCCTGTGCGACAAGGCCCGCGAGGCCTGCCCCGACTTCCCGGACCATCCCCGGCGGGTGCACTGGAGCATCCCCGACCCCGTCACGGCCGGCAACACCGACCAGACCAGCTACCCCGCCTTCCAGCACACCGCGACCGACACCGACACCCACGTCAGGCACCTGCTGCCCGTGCTCACCGCCACCCGCACTTGAAGGAGATTCAGTCGTGACAGCATCCGACCAGTACGCGAATGTCCGTTACCTCGTTGATGACGTCCAGACGGCCGTCGACTTCTACACCACCCATCTCGGCTTCACCCTGAACACCAGCGCCGCGCCCGCGTTCGCTGACGTGCTGCGCGGCCCGCTGCGGCTGCTGCTGTCCGGGCCAGCCAGTTCCGGCGCCCGCGCCACCCCCAACGACGCCACCAGCCCGGGCCACAACCGCATCCACCTCATCGTTGACGACCTGGACACGGAGGTCGACCGGCTCCGTGGGGCGGGGCTGTCGTTCCGCAGCGAGCCGGTCTCCGGTCCCGGCGGGCGGCAGATCCTGCTCGCCGACCCCGCCGGCAACCTGATCGAGCTGTTCCAACCCGCTCACCAGTCCCCCGCCACGCCGACCACCTGACCGCAGCCCGCCGTGAAAGGATCCGCCGGGGTTCGTGCCGGTTGTGGAGAGGCTTGGTCAGCCGGTCAGCCGGTCAGCCGGTCAGCCGGTGTGGCGGGAGCGGGCCAGATTCAGCCCGCCGAGGCCCATGGCGATCAGCCCCACCACCAGGGCCACGAAGCCGCCGACTATTCCGCCGCCGGTACCGGGACCACCATCGGCGCCGGCCACAACCAGCCCGCCGATGACCGCGGCGGCCAGCCCCGCAGCCAGGGCCATGATGGCCTCCCGCTTCCCGGTGCCGGTGCCGATACGACCGGCCGATCGGGCCAGAGCCAGCCCACCGATGACCACGCCGACCAGCCCCAGCAGCGCGGCCACCAGGGACCAGAAACGCCCGGCGGTCAAGGTGTAGGAACTGGCGGCGGCTGACTCGACCACGACGTGCGCGGCCGACGATGTGGCAGGCCCGAAATCTCCGAGCACGGCGGCTTCGGCGGCGGCAAGCAGGTGACGGACGGACATGAGGTGCTCCTTCTCCTCTGACGACTGGACGCCGCCTGATCCTGTCCGCTGGACCCACCGCCGGTCGTCCTGCAGGCGCAGGCAATTCGCGCTGCCGCCGATGCCGTAGCCGGCTGCCACGGATGCCGTAGGCGCCGCGAAGGTACTGCGGGCGCGGTATACAGCCACTCGTCCGCGAGCGGGATTCGCTTGCAGCAGCGTCCGGCTAGGGTGCGCCCATGGACAGAGGACGGTTCGGTGTCCCGGCCGGGGTCCGAGACTGGGCGATCGCCGTCGGCGTGGCGGCGGCGCTGCTGGTCGCCGGGCTGTCCGGGCAGCGGTCCGCCACGAACGTCGACCTGCTCGGCTACGCGCTGTTGGCGGCGGGTGGTCTGGCGCTGGCCGCGCGTCGCCGGGCTCCGGTTCCCGTGCTGGCCGTGACCGGGTTGTGCGCGGCGGGTTACCAGGCGGCCGGTTTCGACGTACCTGCCGTCGCGTATCTGTTCGCGGTGTACGCGGCCGTGCGGGCGGGGCACCGCATCATCACGGTGGCGGCGAGCGTGACCCTGCTGGCCGCTCTCCCCCTGGCGGCCCTGGCGTCGGGCCTGCACGACACGGGTGAGGCGTTCGCGCAGGCCCGAGGCGCCCTCGAAATCGCCTGGCTGATCGCTGCCGGCGCCGCCGGGGAGGCGCTGCGGCAGGCCGAGCGGCGGGCGGACGAAGCCGAGCGCACCCGGGAGGAGACCGCACGGCGTCGCGCCGATGAGGAGCGGCTGCACATCGCGCGGGAGCTGCACGATTCGCTCACCCACCAGATCTCGGTCATCAAGGTGCAGGCCGAAGTCGCCGTCCACCTGGCCCGCAAGCGGGGTGACCCGGTGCCGGAGGCCCTGCTGGCGATCCGGGAGGCCGGTCGTGAGGCGGCCCGGGAGCTGCGAGCGACTCTGGAGGCGCTGCGCGACGACGACACCACCCCGCCGCACGGGCTCGACCACATCCCGGAGCTGGTGGAGCGGGCTGGCAGGACCGGCCTGGAGGCGACGCTGACGATCGAGGGACAGCGGCACGACGTGCCGGCCGCGGTGGGCCGGACCGCCTACCGGATCGTTCAGGAGTCGCTGACCAACATCGCCCGTCACGCCGCCGCGGGTACCGCGTCGGTCCGGATCGACTGCCGTCCCGACGTCCTCGCCATACAGGTCGATGACGACGGCAAGGCCACGCCGGACACCGCACCGATGCCCGGCGTCGGGCTGCTCGGGATGCGCGAACGAGTCACCGCCCTCGGCGGCCGCCTGCGCGCGGAACCGCGCAGTGAGGGCGGGTTCACCGTCCGGGCCGAACTCCCCGTGGACCAGACATCATGATCCGGGTCCTGCTGGTCGACGACCAGCCGCTCATTCGCAGCGGGTTCCGCGCGCTCCTCGACGTCGAGGACGACATCGAGGTGGTGGCCGAGGCCGCCGACGGGAGCGAGTGCCTGGCGCTGGCCAGGGAACACCTGCCCGACATCGCGCTCATCGACATTCAGATGCCGGTCGTCAACGGCATCGAGGCGACCCGGCGCATCGCCGCGGACCCGACCCTGGCCGGGGTACACGTCGTCATCCTGACCAACTACGGCCTGGACGAATACGTCTTCAACGCGCTGCGCGCCGGCGCGGCCGGATTCCTCGTCAAGGACATCGAACCGGAAGACTTCCTCCATTCCGTACGCGTCGCCGCGCGCGGCGACGCGCTGCTCGCACCGTCGATCACCCGCCGGCTGATCAACCGGTGCGTCAACCAGCCGCTGCACACCGCCGCCGACACCGGGCTGGACGAGCTGACCAGCCGCGAACGCGAGGCCGTCGCACTTGTCGCTCAGGGCCTGTCCAACGACCAGATCGCCGGACGCATGGTGATCAGCCCGCTGACCGCGAAAACCCACATCAACCGAGCCATGACCAAGCTCCACGCCCGCGACCGCGCCCAACTCGTGGTCCTCGCCTATGAATCCGGCCTGGCAACCCCGCGCAACTCCTGACATCGCGTCCGGGGCGGTCAGGAAACCGCGGCCTTCACCAGCTCGACGACCTTCTTCTCCACCGCGGGGCTCCACTTCTGCAGCGCGTACGCCACCGGCCACAGGTCTCCGTCGTCGAGGTTGGCCGTGTCCTGGAAGCCCAGGGTCGAGTACCGGTAGTTGAACTTGCCCGAGTCCTGGAAGAAGACGACAACCTTGCCGTCCGCGTTCACGTAGGCAGGCATCCCGTACCAGGTCTTTGGCGACAGCTCCGGGGCGGCAGCGGTCACCGTCACATGCACACGCTCGGCGAGCGCACGATCTTCCGGCGCCATCTGCGCGATCCTGTCGAGGAGCGCCTGCAGCCCCTCGGCCTTCTTGGTCCCCTTCTTGCCCTCGGCGCGCAACTCGGCGGCGCGCTCCTTCATCGCGGCACGCTCCTCAGCGCTGAAGCCGTCGGACACGGTGGTGGAATTCTTCGCGGACACTCTAGGGCTCCCTCTGCCGTAAAGGTTCGGCGTGATGCCGGCTACCTGGGAAAAGGCTAGGGCCCGGCGACACCCTGCCGCTTCTCGATTCCTGATCAGATGGCCGGCCAGCGCCGCCGGGCGGCGCGGCAACCGCGGACGGGCCGAAGCCTGGTCCAGAGGGCCATTCACCCGGCACCAGCGCTCGGGACGGGCACCTCCAGGACACGTCCTAGCGGGCCGCCCGCTTGTGGAACGAGTGCTTGGCCCACAGGTAGGACAGCAGCGAGATCACCGCGCACCAGCCCAGCGCGATTGGCGCGCTGTTCCCGATTCCCGAGCCGAGCAGCAGTCCGCGCAGCGTCTCGGTCACCGGCGTGAACGGCTGATGGTCGGCGAACCACCGCAGGCCGGCGGGCATGGTGTCGGTGGGCACGAAACCGCTGCCCAGGAACGGTAGGAGAATCAGGAACATCGGCAGGTTGCTGGCGGTCTCGACGCTGTCGCTGACGAGGCCGAGCGCGACCGACAGCCAGATCAGTGCGAACGCGATCGCGGCGAGCATGCCGGCGACGGCGAGCCACTCGACCGGGGCGGCGGTGGGACGGAAGCCGATGGCCAGTGCGACGCCGAGCATGACGGCGATGCAGAGCATGGTCTGTATCAAGCTGCCGAGGACGTGTCCGGTCAGGACGGATGCCCGGGAGATGGCCATGGTGCGGAAGCGGTCGACGATGCCTTCGGTCATGTCCATCGCGATCGAGATGGCGGTTCCCTGGGCGGCCCCCGACACGGCGAACAGCAGCATGCCGGGAACCAGGTAGTTGATGTAGGCGCCGCGGTCGCCGCTCCCGCCGCCTGGTAGTCCGGCGCCGAGGGTCCCGCCGAACACGTAGACGAACAGCAACAGCATGACAACGGGGAGACCGATCAGCATCCCGGTCAACGAGGGGTAGCGCTGGATGTGGCGGATCTGTCGGCGGAGCATGGTCGCCGAGTCGGTCAGGGTGTAGGCAAGGCTGGTCATCGGTGTCCCTCGGTGAGTTCGTGTCCTGCGGCGGCGGGCGTGGGCGTGCCGGTGAAGGCGAAGAAGACGTCGTCCAGGTCGGGGGTGTGGATCGAGAGCTGGTCGACCTCGACGTGTGCGTCGTCGAGCCGGTCGAGCACGGCCCGCAGTGAGCGGACGTCGCCATCGCTGGGGATCTGCAGGGTGAGGGCGACGTCGTCGCGCTGGGCGACGGTGAGTGTGCGGGCGGCGGTGTGCAGCGCGGTGGGGTCGGCGAAGCGCAGCAGGATGTGTCCGCCGGGGATGCGGCGCTTGAGTTCGTCGGGGGTGCCCTCGATGACGATGCGGCCGTGGTCGAGTAGGGCGATGCGGTCGGCGAGCTGGTCGGCTTCGTCGAGGTACTGGGTGGTCAGGAACACCGTGACGCCCTCGGCGACGAGTCCGCGGATGATCTGCCACATCGCGTGCCGGCTGCGGGGGTCGAGGCCGGTGGTGGGTTCGTCGAGGAAGATCAGCCGCGGGTCGCCGACCAGGGTCATCGCCAGGTCGAGACGGCGACGCATGCCCCCGGAGTAGACGGAGGCGGGCCTGCTCGCCATCTCACCGAGGTCGAAACGGTCTATCAGCTGGGCGGAGCGGCGTCTGCCCTCGGTACGGCCGAGGTGGTGCAGGTCGGCCATCAGTCTGAGGTTTTCCTCGCCGGTGAGGAGGTTGTCGACGGCGGAGAACTGGCCGGTCACACCGATCGCCGCCCGTACTCCGTCGGGCTGCTTGGTGAGGTCGTGGCCGGCGACGCGGATCGAACCGGCGTCGGCGGGCACCAGGGTGGACAGGATCCGCACCATGGTGGTCTTGCCCGCGCCGTTGGGTCCGAGCAGCGAGAAGACCGTTCCCTCGGTGACCATGAGATCGATGCCGTCCAGGACGACCTTGTCCCCGAACGTCTTGCGCAGGCCGGACACCGAGATGGCCGGCCGCGTCGCGGTCGTTACCGCCATTGCTTCCTCCACTGATCAAGGGCTGTGCACGGATACGGAGGCGCGCGTCATCGCCGGTCAGGCCGCACGGGCCGGACCGGGGTACGAAGGTGCGCGTCATCCCCGGCACGGGCGGGACGCCCGCGACCGGTCAGACAGTTGGTGGGATGTTCAGGAGCGGTGGATCGCGATGTCGCCGAAGGCGGTGCGAGCCCGCACCTCGGCCTTCTCGTCGCTGTCGGCGGGACCGGCGGCGGCGTCCAGGGCGTTGCGAACCTTGCCGAACTGGGTGTGCAGGTCGAGCCGGGCTGCGGTACCACGCCGGATCCCGACCTGGATGCGCCCGGCCGCGGTGCGCAACGTGGCCGATCCGCGGACCACTTCACCGATGCGGATGTCACCGTTGGCGGTGTTGGCCGTGACCGAGGCGGCGGCGTGCTCGGCGGCGACGTGGCCGTTCGCGGCATTGACCCGCAGCTCGCCACCCGCCTCGCCGATCCACGTGTCGCCGTTGCCGTTCTTCAGTACGGCGCGACCGCCGACGGCGCGGACGCTGAGCTTGCCGGAGCCGGTGGTGACCTCGGCGTCGCCTGCCACGTTCTCGGCGATGGCCGCGCCGAAGCCGGTGTGGAGGCTGAGTTTGCCGGTGTCCTCGACCTGCAGGTCGCCGGCGCCGGTCTTGAGACGGCAGTCGGCCAGCGAGCCGGAGCAGCTGATGGCACCGACGCCCAGCTTCCCGTCCACGCCGGAACCAGCCGGTAGGTCGATGGTCACCTCGACCGAGCCGGTCCTGCCGAAGATGCCGAAGCCGGGTTGCCTGGGGCCGCGGACCACGAGGCGGCCGGAGGCGTACTCCACACGGGTTTGCGCCGCTGCGCGCACATCGCGGTCGTCGGTCTCGTCGGCCGGCCGCACCTGCACGACGGTGTCGGTTCGCGGACCGGCGGTGAGTCGCACCTCGCCGGCGACGAGTTCGACCGATGCCGAAATCGGTCCGGGGGTGTCGAAGGATGGCATGGTGCTCCCCTCTCGGGTAGTCGATGGGGCCGGCGCTGCTAGCGCACCCAGCCGGTGAAGCGCTGACCGCCGGTGGCGACGCCGGATCGCCGGGGGGCGTCGGCCCGGTGCTGGCTGTCGATGTCGACGGCAGCGGCTGCCGCCCGGATCAGCCAGGTATTGATCGAGACGCCGGCGCGGCCGGCCGCCTGCTCGACGCGCGCCTTGAGGTGCTCCGGCAGGCGCAGGCTGATCCGCACGGTCGCCTCGTCCTCGCCGTCCGCGGGTGGCTGCGGCACCGGATTCGGCGGGGCCGCCGCTGCCGCCTCTGCGTCGTCGGCCCATTGCTCGACGGGCGGTGGCGTCACGACGAAGCTGGGCTCCCGGTCACGCAGGCGCAGGTCAACCGAACCGGGCGCGAGATCGCGGGTGATCTCGGTGGCCGCTTCGGAAAGCGCGTCCAGCAGGGCGAGCCGGACCGCGGACTCCAGCGGTGCGGTGAGCCGCTCGGCCAGTTCCCGGGCATCGTCACCGCCTGCGGCGGCGGCTACCGCGAGCTGATGCCGGATCGCGTCGACGTAAGCGCGAAGTTCCATGACGCCAGCATGGCATCATTTTGATGCCATGCGCAAGCAGAGTGATGCCATCGCGCGCAGTTTCCGTTCGAACCGTGCCGAGTGTGGGTCGCGGCCGGGCAGCCGGCAGCCCAGCATCTGCGCCTGCGGCGCGAAGCGAGTGATCTGACGGCGGGTAGACGGAAGTGTCAGCGAAGTGACGTGGTCTGGCGAGCTCAGTCTCCGGTGGAACCGGCAGCCTCGATGATCGAGACGGGAGTGCCAAGTTCGACGGTACGGGAGACGGTGCACAGTCGTTCGTGCGACTGCTGCAGCGACCGGGGCAGCGCCTCGCGCGCCCTGTCGCCGTCCGCGCCCACCGGGAACGTCACGGTGAACTCGACCCTGAGGTTCTGCATCCGGTTTCCTCCGGCCTCGTCCCGGATCTTGTCGCCAGTGACTTCGACGGAGAACTGGGTCGGCTCTGCGCGGCGGCTGGTGATGTGGTCCACGTCTATCGCGGTGCAGCCGCCGATGGCCGCCAGCAGCAGTTCCACCGGCGTGAAGCTGGCGTCCTCGCCCGTGCCCATCGACAGCGATCCGCCGCGGACATTCCGCGCGACGTACTTCCCCACGCTGGTGCGCTCGATCTCCACCGAGCGGAAGGTGTCCTCACTCATGACAGCGAAACTACCGAGGCCTTCTGGTCCCGAGCCATCAGCCTGGCCGGCTGATCGGCCCATCCTCGACCGTCGGGACCGCAGACCAGGACAGCGTCGACCAGAAGTGCCGCGCCGGCGAGAGCGGATCCCGTAGCTAGTGCGGTGTCCACTAACGTTCGCCGGGTTGGCTGCTGCCGGGTTTGTCGTACCCGTGGGGTTGGGTGTGGTTGTGCCTCGTCGTCGGGATCCCACCGCGCCTCGGGTGGTGTATCGCACGGCTCGTGTAGCTCTGCG
>NZ_JARXXY010000030.1:0-77419 GCF_029893845.1 Micromonospora sp. A200
GGCCAGCGGCATATCCGGATCCGTCGACGGGTGGAACACCATGGGTGTGTCGGACGGCCGGAGACACCCATGGCGTTCCACCCGCCTCCACCGATCCGCGTTAGCGGCGGAGTTGATCTCCTCCATCACTGCCAACCTCACGATCGACACATCTCGGTCGGCGGGGGCTGGGCGCGGTAGGCGACGGCCGGGGGGTCGAGGGGTGCGGGGTCTGGGGGCGGCGAGGGCCGGGCGGAGGGTGCCGACGGCGGGGGTGTGGGCCACACCCCACCCACCGACCACCGCAACCCACGCACGGCACAAGCAGGTGGCACGCGTCACCAGAGCGGGTGGAAGACCCGGAGCGGGTAGCCTGTTGAGTCAGGTGTCGGTGTGTCCAGTGTCCCCGGGCCTCACCTAAATTGCCTTCGCGGAATACCGCTCGGCTGGAGCCGCGTCGTGCCACTCGCCGAGAGGCGACCTGCACACCGACACCCCAGCGCCGCCCCCGACCCACCAGGGCCGGGGGCGGCGCTGTTTCCTACCCACGGAAGGGATCGCCGGGCTCCCCTCGCGGACCCTGCCGTCCTGCCCTATGTTCAGAAGGTCAGCTTCCGCGGCGTCGGGGAGGAGGTGCCGAGCGTGGGCCTGCGTGCCTTCCTCGAGGGCTGGCCGGTCTACCGGCAGCTCACCGGCACCGACCCGCTGGGTCGGGGCGCCGCCGCGCAGTCCGGCCGCTCCGCCGAGCTCACGGCGCGCACCGAGACGGCGGACAGCATGGCCCGCTCGGTCTGCCCGTACTGCGCGGTGGGCTGCGGGCAGCGGGTGTTCGTCACCGACGGTCGGGTCACCCAGATCGAGGGCGACCCGGACAGCCCGATCTCGCGCGGCCGGCTCTGCCCGAAGGGTTCGGCCAGCAAGAGCCTGGTGACCAGCCCGCTGCGGCAGACCAAGGTCCGCTACCGCCGGCCGTACGCCACCGAGTGGGAGGACCTGGAGGTCGACACCGCGCTCGACATGATCGCCGACCGGATCCTCGCCGCCCGCGAGGAGACCTGGGAGGACGTCGACAGCGAGGGCCGGCCGCTGAACCGGACGCTGGGCATCTCGAGCCTGGGCGGGGCGACGCTGGACAACGAGGAGAACTACCTCATCAAGAAGCTGTTCACGGCGATGGGGGCGCTCCAGATCGAGAACCAGGCGCGTATTTGACACTCCGCCACCGTCCCCGGTCTGGGGACCAGCTTCGGTCGCGGTGGCGCCACGGACTTCCAGCAGGACGTCGCCAACGCTGACGTCATCGTCATCCAGGGCTCGAACATGGCCGAGGCCCACCCGGTGGGCTTCCAGTGGGTGATGGAGGCCAAGCGACGCGGCGCCAAGGTGTTCCACGTCGATCCCCGGTTCACCCGGACCAGCGCCGTGGCCGACACGTACCTGCCGATCCGCGCGGGCACCGACATCGCGCTGCTCGGCGGGGTGGTGCGCTACATCCTGGAGAACGAGCTCGACTTCCGGGAGTACGTGCTGGCGTACACGAACGCCGCCACCATCGTCAGCGAGCGGTACGTCGACGCCGAGGACGGTGACGGCTTCTTCTCCGGGTTCGATCCGGAGACCAGCAGCTACGTGCAGGACAGCTGGCAGTACGAGGGCCACGAGGGTTCCTCCGGCAGCGGGCACACCGCCAAGGAGCGGGACAGCGCGGCCGGGCTGCGCCACGAGTCGCACGGTGCCCAGGTCGCCGGTCAGGTGCCGCGGGACGAGACGTTGCAGCACCCGCGCTGCGTCTACCAGATCCTCAAGCGGCACTTCGCCCGCTACACGCCGGAGATGGTGGAGCGGGTCTGCGGCATCCCGCAGGACAAGTTCCTGGAACTGGCCCGCGCCTGGACGGAGAACTCCGGCCGGGAGCGCACCGGGGTGCTCATCTACTCGGTGGGCTGGACCCAGCACAGCGTCGGCGTGCAGTACATCCGCACCGGCGCGATCATCCAGCTCCTGCTGGGCAACATGGGTCGGCCCGGCGGCGGGATCCTGGCGCTGCGCGGGCACGCCAGCATCCAGGGGTCCACCGACATCCCGACGCTGTTCAACCTGCTCCCCGGCTACCTGCCGATGCCGCACCACGCCGACCACCCGACCTTCGACCAGTGGGTGGACAGCATCCGGCACCCCGCCCAGAAGGGTTTCTGGGGCAACGCGCGCGCCTTCGGGGCGAGCCTGCTCAAGGCGTACTGGGGTGACGCGGCGACCCCGGAGAACGACTTCTGCTACGGGTACCTGCCCCGGATGACCGGCGACCACGGCACCTATCAGCAGGTGCTGAACATGATCGACGGCAAGGTGAAGGGCTACTTCCTGCTCGGCCAGAACCCGGCGGTCGGCTCCGCGCACGGCCGCGCGCAGCGCCTGGGCATGGCCAACCTCGACTGGCTGGTCGTCCGCGACCTGTTCATGATCGAGAGCGCGACCTTCTGGAAGAACGGCCCGGAGGTCGCCACCGGCGAGATCGTGCCGGAGGAGTGCCGCACCGAGGTGTTCTTCCTGCCCGCCGCCTCGCACGTGGAGAAGGAGGGCACCTTCACCCAGACGCAGCGGCTGTTGCAGTGGCGGGAGAAGGCGCTCGACCCGCCGGGCGACGCCCGCTCCGAGCTGTGGTTCTTCTACCACCTGGGCCGCCGGCTGCGGGAGAAGCTGGCCGACTCGGACCAGCCGCGGGACCGGGCGCTGCTCGACCTGACCTGGGACTATCCCACGCACGGTCCGCACGCCGAGCCCAGCGCCGAGGCGGTGCTGCGCGAGATCAACGGGTACGACGTGGCGACCGGCCGCCCGCTGTCCGCGTTCGCCGAGGCCAGGGACGACGGGTCCACCGCCATCGGCTGCTGGATCTACACCGGCGTCTACGCCGACGGGGTCAACCAGGCGGCCCGGCGGAAGTCCCGGCACGAGCAGGACTGGGTGGCCGCCGAGTGGGGGTGGGCCTGGCCGGCCAACCGCCGCACCCTGTACAACCGTGCCTCGGCCGACCCGCAGGGCCGCCCGTGGAGCGAGCGCAAGCGCTACGTCTGGTGGGATCCGGACGCCGGCGAGTGGACCGGCCACGACGTGCCGGACTTCGAGAAGACCAAACCGCCGACGTACCGGCCGCCGGAGGGCGCGTCCGGGCCGGCGGGGATCGCCGGCGACGACCCGTTCGTCATGCAGCCCGACGGCAAGGGCTGGCTGTACGCGCCGAGCGGGGTGCTCGACGGCCCGCTGCCGACGCACTTCGAGCCGGCCGAGTCGCCGCTGCGCAACCCGCTCTACGGTCAGCAGGCCAACCCGACCCGGAAGGTCTACGCCCACCCGGTGAACTCGGTGAACCCGAGCCCGCCCGAGGAGCACAGCCAGGTCTTCCCGTACGTGTTCACGGTGAGCCGGCTGACCGAGCACCACACGGCCGGCGCGATGAGCCGGACGGTGCGGCCGCTGGCGGAGTTGCAGCCGGAGATGTTCGTCGAGGTGTCGCCGGAGCTGGCCGCCGAGGTCGGGGTGACCCACCTGGGCTGGGCGCACCTGGTCAGCGGCCGGGCGGTGATCGAGGCGAAGGTGCTGGTCACGGACCGGCTCACCCCGCTGCGGGTGGACGGCCGGGTGATCCACCAGGTCTGGCTGCCGTACCACTTCGGCTTCGAGGGCCTGGTGACCGGCGACTCGGCCAACGACCTGTTCGGCATCACCCTCGACCCGAACGTACTGATCCAGGAGAGCAAGGTCGGCACCTGCGACGTGCGGCCCGGGCGGCGGCCGACCGGGCCGGCCCTGCGGGACCTGGTCGCCGACTACCAGCGGCGGGCCGGGATCGTGCCGGGACGGTCGGCGCCCACGGTGACCGACGGGGTGCACCCTCCTGCGCCGGCGCCCGCCGAGGGGGAGGATGTCGACGATGCCTGACGCCAACAGCCTCTACGGCCCCCTTGACCCCGCCCCGGACGCCGGCTGGGTCGACGCCGGCCCGCGGGTGGGCTTCTTCACCGACACCAGCGTCTGCATCGGCTGCAAGGCGTGCGAGGTGGCCTGCAAGGAGTGGAACGGGGTACCGGACTCCGGGTTCGACCTGCTCGGCATGTCGTACGACAACACCGGCGCGCTGACGGCGAACTCCTGGCGGCACGTGGCCTTCATCGAGCAGCCCGTCCCGGCCGGGCACCGCACCCCGCCGTTCGCCGGCAACCCGACCGACGGCTCGGTCAGCGCGTCCTCGGCGGCGGTCGCCGCCGGCACCGGCAACCCGACCGGCACCGACCCGGGCGTGCCGCCGGGCTCGGCCTCCGCTGCGGCCCGGATGGCCGCCGACGGCGTCGCGGCACCGGCCACCGTCACCGATCGCGGCACCGGCACAGGTACGGGCGGCCAGTTCCTCGGCATGCCCGGTTCGCAGCCGCCCGGCCGGTCCACCGACGTCGCGGAGCGCACCGACTTCCGCTGGCTGATGATGTCGGACGTCTGCAAGCACTGCACCCACGCCGCCTGCCTGGACGTCTGCCCGACCGGCTCGCTGTTCCGCACCGAGTTCGGCACGGTGGTGGTCCAGGAGGACATCTGCAACGGCTGCGGCTACTGCATCTCGGCCTGCCCGTACGGGGTGATCGACCAGCGTAAGGACGACGGCCGGGCGTGGAAGTGCACGCTCTGTTACGACCGCCTCGGCGCGGGCATGACCCCCGCCTGCGCGCAGGCCTGCCCCACCGAGTCGATCCAGTTCGGACCGCTGGACGAGCTGCGGGAGCGGGCCGCGCGGCGGGTGGCCCAGCTGCACGAGCGGGGGGTGCCGGAGGCGCGGCTCTACGGCAACGACCCCACCGACGGCGTCGGCGGTGACGGCGCGTTCTTCCTGCTGCTCGACGAGCCCGAGGTGTACGGCCTGCCGCCGGACCCGGTGGTGACCACCCGCGACCTGCCGAAGATGTGGAAGCGGGCCGGGCTGGCCGCGCTGGCCATGACGGCGGCCGCCGTCGCCGCGTTCGTCGGAGGTTCGTCGTGAGTCCGGACCGTGCGCCCGTCGGCTCGCTGTTCCGTCGCTTCCGCGACCGGCTGGAGACGCAGGGACCCGGCCGCCTCGGCGGCCCCGGTCACCGGGGCGGCCACGGGCCGAAGATCGGCGTGGGGCCCGCCGGCTCCGAGCCGTCGGCGGCGTTCGCCGGAGAACCCGGCGGTCCGGGCGACGACCAGCGGCGGGTCGGCGCGGGCGCTATGACGTCCGGACCCGCCCCCGCACCGGACCAGGCCGCCGTGGACGCCGCCCGAGCCGGAGGGGCCGACGGGGTCGCCGTGGACGCCCGCCGGGCAGCAGGGCGTGACCAGGCCCCGGCGGACACCGTCCGGACAACAGGGCGTGACCGCGCCGCCGTGGACGCCGCCCGGACAACGGAGCCCGACCGGGGCGCGGTGAACGGCGCCCGGGCCACCGACCGCGAAGGCCGTGCGCGCGGTACCGGCGTCGGTGCGGCCCGTACCGACTCGGAAGCCGCGGAGGTGCGCCTCGCCCCGGACCCGCCTCGCGACGTCGCGCCGGTCGATCGCACAGGTCGCCGCCGACGGGCCGGGCGCGGCGCCGAGGAGCTGCGCGTGCCGGAGGCCGAGTTCACCTCGTACTACGGCCGGCCGATCCTCAAGGCGCCGGTGTGGCGGTGGGACATCGCCGCGTACCTGTTCACCGGGGGCCTGGCTGCCGGCTCGTCGCTGCTGGCCGCCGGCGGGCAGCTCACCGGCCGCCCGGCGTTGCGCCGCGCCGGCCGGGTCACCGCGCTGGGCGCGGTCACCGCCAGCGCGTACTTCCTGATCCACGACCTGGGGCGGCCGTCCCGCTTCCACCACATGCTGCGGGTCGCGAAGCCGACCTCGCCGATGTCGGTGGGCACCTGGATCCTGAGCGCCTTCGGGCCGGCCGCCGGCGTGGCCGCGATCGCCGAGGCGGCGCCCTGGCTCCCCGAGCGGGGCGTGCTCGGGCTGGCCCGCCGGGTGCTGCCCCCGGTCGGGCAGGCCGCCGGGCTGGCCGCCGCCGCCACCGCGCCGGCCCTGGCCACGTACACCGGGGTGCTGCTGGCCGGGACGGCGGTGCCGTCCTGGCACGAGGCGTACCCGGAACTGCCGACCATCTTCGCGGGCAGCGCGCTGGCCAGCGGCGCCGGCGTGGGGTTGATCGCCGCGCCGTGCGCGCAGGCCGGCCCGGCGCGGCGGATGGCCGTGGCCGGCGCGGCGCTGGAACTGCTCGGCTCGCACTCGGTGGAGACCCGGCTCGGGTTGCTCAGCGAGCCGTACCGGACGGGCCGGGCCGGCCGGTTGCTGCGTGCCGGGCGGGCGTTGACCGCCGTCGGGGTGGCCGGGGCGTTGGTCGGTCGGCGCAGCCGGGTGATCTCCGCGCTCTCCGGCGGGGCGCTGCTCGCCGCGTCGGTGGCCACCCGGTTCGGCATCTTCCACGGCGGCGTCGCCTCGGCGCGCGATCCGAAGTACACGGTCGTGCCGCAGCGGGAGCGGGTGCGCCGCCGGGAGGCGGGCGAAGGCTGAGGCTCGCCGCGCGACGGGCCGGGGGGCTGTGGTTGACTCCTCAACGGAGGCGTTCAGGAGGCTGGTGCCCCTCCCGGTCTTCAAAACCGGTGTGGCCCGGGACCCGGGTCAGGCGGGTTCGATTCCCGTCCGTCTCCGCCAAACCGCTCGGGAGAGATGACGCGCATGGGTGAGGCGCCGGCCGACCCACGACGGCGGGTGCCGCGCACCGACACCCTGCTGGCCGACCCGCGCCTGGCCGCGGCGGTCGCCACCCTCGGCCGCGACCGGGTCAAGGCCGCCGTGGGCCGAGCCCAGGAGCGCGCCCGCCGCGGCGACATCACCCCCGAACAGGTACCCGACGACGTCCTCGCCGCGCTGCCCGCGCCGGCCCCCCGCGCGGTGCTCAACGCCACCGGCGTCGTGCTGCACACGAACCTCGGCCGGGCGCCACTGTCGGCTGCCGCCGTCGAGGCGGTCGTCGCCGCCGCCGGGCACACGGACGTGGAGCTGGACCTGCGCACCGGACGGCGCGCCCGGCGGGGACGCGACGCCCTGGACGCGCTCGCCGCCGCGGTGCCGGACGCGCCGGCCGTGCACGTGGTGAACAACGGCGCCGCCGCGCTGGTGCTCGCCGCCACCGCCCTGGCCGCCGGCGCGGAGATCGTGGTGAGCCGGGGCGAACTGGTGGAGATCGGCGACGGGTTCCGCCTGCCGGACCTGCTGGAGAGCACCGGCGCCCGGCTGCGGGAGGTCGGCACCACCAACCGCACCACCCTGGCCGACTACGCGGCGGCGCTCGGCCCGACGACCGGCTTCGTGCTGAAGGTGCACCCGTCGAACTTCCTGGTCACCGGCTTCACCTCGGCCGTGCCGGTCCGCGCGCTGGCCACCCTCGGCGTGCCGGTGGTGGCCGACATCGGCTCCGGGCTGCTCGCACCGGACCCGCTGCTGCCCGACGAGCCGGACGCCGCCAGCACCCTGCGGGCCGGCGCGGCGCTGGTCACCGCCAGCGGCGACAAGCTCCTCGGCGGGCCGCAGGCCGGGCTGCTGCTCGGCGACGCCGCGCTGGTCGAGCGGCTGCGCCGGCACCCCCTCGCCCGCGCGTTGCGGGTCGACAAGCTCACCCTGGCCGCCCTGGCGGCCACCCTGCACGGCCCGGACACCCCCACCCGGTCCGCCCTGCACGTCGACCCCGCCGGGCTGCGGGAGCGGGCCGAACGGCTGCGCGACGCGCTCGGCGCCGACGGCTGCAAGGCCGAGGTGGTGCCGAGCAGCGCCGTGGTCGGCGGTGGCGGCGCACCCGGCGTCGTGCTGGACTCGTGGGCGCTGAGCCTGCCCGAGGCGTACGCCGGGCCGCTGCGCCTCGGCGCGCCGCCGGTGCTCGGCCGGGTGCTGCGGGGCCGGCTCCTGCTGGACCTGCGCTGCGTCCCCCCGGCCGCCGACGACACCCTGCGCGCCGCGGTGCTGCGGGTCCCGGCGGCCGGCTGACATGTACGTCGTCGCCACCGCCGGCCACGTCGACCACGGCAAGTCGACCCTGGTCCGAGCGTTGACCGGGATGGAACCCGACCGGTGGGCCGAGGAACGCCGCCGGGGCATGACCATCGACCTCGGCTTCGCCTGGACCACGCTGCCCGCCGGCGGCACCATCGCCTTCGTCGACGTCCCCGGCCACGAGCGCTTCGTGCCGAACATGCTCGCCGGCGTCGGGCCCGTCCCGGCCGCGCTGGTCGTCGTCGCCGCCGACGAGGGCTGGATGCCGCAGTCCGCCGAGCACCTGGCCGCGCTGCACGCGCTCGGGGTGTCGTACGGGCTGCTGGCGGTGACCCGCGCGGACCTGGCCGACCCGGGACCGGCGCTGGCCCGGGCCCGGGCGGAGTTCGCCGCCACCAGCCTCGGCGAGGTGGAGGCGGTACCGGTCAGCGCGGTCACCGGCACGGGCCTGCCCGAGCTGCGCGCTGCCCTGGACCGGCTGGTCGCCCGCCTGCCGGCGCCCGCGCCGGACGTGCCGGTGCGGCTCTGGGTGGACCGGTCCTTCACCATCCGGGGCAGCGGCACCGTGGTGACCGGCACCCTCGGCGGCGGCCGGCTGCGGGTCGGCGACCAGCTGGAACTGGCCGCCACCGGCGAGCCGGTCCGGGTACGCGGCCTGCACTCCCTCGGCGCCGCCCACGACCGGGTGGATGCGGTGGCCCGGGTCGCGGTCAACCTGCGGGGCGTGGCGAAGGACCGGCTGGGCCGGGGCGACGCGCTGCTCACCCCCGGCCGGTTCCGGCTCACCGACCTGCTCGACGTGCGGCTGGCCGGCGACCCGGCCGCCGACCTGCCCGCCACCCTCACCCTGCACGTGGGCTCGGTGGCCGTGCCGGCCCGGGTCCGCCCGCTCGGGCAGGACACCGCCCGGCTGCGGCTGGCCCGGCCGCTGCCGCTGCTCGTCGGCGACCGGGCGCTGCTGCGCGACCCCGGACGGCACCACGTCAGCGGCGGGGTGACGGTGCTGGACGTGGCCCCACCGCCCCTGCGCCGGCGCGGCGCCGCCGCGGCGCGGGCGGCCGTCCTCGCCGACCTCGACGGGCGGCCCGACCTCGCCGGGGAGCTGCGCCGTCGGGCCCTGGTCCGCGCCGGGGAGCTGACCCGGATGGGGGTGCCGGCCACCGTCGCCCCGGTCGCCGGCGACTGGCTCGCCGACCCCGAGCACTGGCGGCGGCTGGCCACCCGGCTGGCCGAGGAGACCACCCGGTACGCGCGCGAGCACCCCCTCGACCCGGGCGTCCCGGTGGAGGTGCTGCGCAGGCGTCTCGACCTGCCGGACCGCGCGCTGGTCGAGGCCCTGGTCCGCCCGCCGCTGGCGCTGCGCGCCGGCCGGGTCACCGCCGCCGAGGTCGACGCGCTGCCCGCACCGGTGGCCCGGGCCGTGCAGCGGGTCCGCGCCGAGTACGCCGGCCACCCGTTCCGCGCCCCCGAGGCGGACCGCCTCGCCACCCTCGGCCTGGGCCCCCGGGAGATCGGTGCTGCCGTGCGCGCCGGGGCGCTGCTGCGGCTGGCGGAGAACGTGGTGCTGCTGCCCGGCGCGCTCGACGACGCGGTCCGGGTGCTGGCCGGGCTGCCGCAGCCGTTCACGCTCAGCGCCGCCCGGCAGGCGCTGGACACCACCCGCCGGGTCGCGGTGCCGCTGCTCGAACTGCTGGACCGGCGCGGCGCCACCCGCCGGCTGCCCGACGACGCCCGCGAGGTGGTCGGCCGCCCGTCCTGACCTCCGCCGGGCCCGGCGGGCAGGGGTGATGCCCGGGCTGGCACCCGAAGCCGCACCGGGACGGGCGTCGCGTCGCCTACCGTGACGCCATGGACCCATCGGCGGTCTGGCGGGACAAGAACCACCGCTGGCGGATCGAGGCGTACCGGGCGCCGGACCTGCGGTTCGCGATCTTCGCCACCAACGGCACCACCGAGTCGGCCCCGCTGTGGCTGTTCGGCATGTCGGCGCTGGCCCGCTGGCTGATGACCCACGCCATCTCCCTCGACGACCTGGAAAACGACTGACCCTGCCTCCCCGGCGGCGCCACTGCGGTTGAGTAGGGGCCAAGGTGGCGGGGGAGGGGGTGGCATGCTCGGGCAGCTCGCGCTGGTGGCCGTCCTGGTGCTGATCAACGCCGCCCTGTCCGGCAGCGAGATGGCGCTGGTGACGCTGCGCGAGGCGCAGCTGCGCCAGCTGGGCCGTTCCGGTCGGGCCGGGGCGCGGCTGGCCCGGCTGGCCCGGGAACCGAACCGCTACCTGGCCACCATCCAGCTCGGCATCACCCTCGCCGGGTTCCTCGCCTCGGCGGCCGCCGCCGTCTCGCTGGCCCAGCCGCTGATCGGCCCGCTCGGCTTCCTCGGCGGCGCGGCCCGGCCGGTGGCCGTGGTGCTGGTGACCGTGGTGCTGACCTTCGTCACCCTGGTCGTCGGGGAGCTGGCTCCGAAACGGCTGGCGATGCAGTGGGCGGAGCGGTGGGCGTTGCTGAGCGCACCCCCGCTGGACGTGCTCGCCGGGCTGTCCCGGCCGGCGATCTGGCTGCTCAGCCGCGCCACCGACCTGCTGGTCCGGCTCGCTGGCGGGGACCCGCGGGCACAGCGGCAGGAGGTGACCGAGGAGGAGCTGCGGGAGATGCTGGTCAGCCAGCGGGGGCTGTCGGCGCAGCAGCGGGAGATCCTGTCCGGGGCGTTCGACATCGCCGGCCGTACCCTGCGGGAGATCCTGGTCCCCCGCCGGGACGTGACGGTGCTGCCCGCCTCGCTGTCGGCGGCCGAGGCGATGCGCCGGATGGCCGCCACCGGGCGCTCCCGCGCCCCGGTCGTGGGGCCGGGCGGGCTGGACGACGTCCGGGGCCTGGTGCACATCCGCGACCTGGTCGACGGCCACGGCGACACCGCCGGCCAGCGGGCCCGCGAGCTGCTGCTGCTGCCCGGCACACTGCCGGTCGCCGACGCCATGCGCCAGCTGCGGCAACGCCACGAACAGCTCGCCCTGGTGGTGGACGAGTACGGCGGCATCGACGGCCTGATCACCATGGAGGACCTGCTGGAGGAGGTCGTCGGTGAGCTGTACGACGAGACCGACCGGGACGTCTCCGGAGTACTGCGGGAGGCGGACGGGGCACTGGTGCTACCCGGTGACTTCCCACTGCACGACCTGGCCGACGTGGGGGTGCGGCTGGCCTTCCCGCTGCCGCGCGACTACACCACCGTCGCCGGGCTGGTCCTGGCCGGACTGGGCCGGCTGCCCGACGGGCCGGGGGAGTCGGTGCGGCTGCCCGGGCTCACCGTCGAGGTGGTCGAGGTGGCCGACCGGGCGGTACGGCGGGTCCGGCTGCGCGGCCCGGCGGCCGGCGGCCGGGCCGAGTAACCCGGACGGGTTACCGGCCGCGAAAACCGCCGTACCGGGGCGGAACCCGCCGTACCGTGCGGAACGTGAAGGACCGAGGAATGCGGACGTTCCTGGCGGTGCTCGCCGGACTGGCGGTGATCTACTTCGGCGCCACCGGGCGCAGCGCCGATGAGGGCGGCGGGATCTCCGGCGGGGTGGTGCTGCTCGCCCTGGCCGCCGCGCTGCTGGTGTGGAACCTGACCAAGCCCGGGGACAAGCCGGTCAAGTGACGCTCACCGCGCCGCCGCCGTCCGGCTGACCTCGCCCGCGGACTCCTCGCCCAGGGCCACCCGGACCAGCGCCGAGGCGAGCCGGCCGAAGTCCGCCTCGCCGACCAGGCCGGCCAGCCCGCGCGGATTCGCCGGCAACCCGAGCCGCTTCGCCCCGGTCAGGGTCCGCCGGTCGGCGTACGGGCGCACGTCCGGCCAGACCTCCTGCGCCTCCCGCAGGAAGATGTCCGCGCCGGTCGGACCGATGCCGGGGAACTCGGTGAGCAGCCGGCGCAGCGCGGTCGGCTGCCCGTCGGCCTCCCGGTGCAGCCGGCGCAGGTCACCGTGCCAGCGGTCCAGGCAGAGCCGGGCACCGGCGCCGAGCATCGTGGCGGTCCGCTCGTCGTAGCGGCGGTAGTGCCCGCGCCCCAGCGCGTCGACCCGCTCCTGCCAGCTCGCCGCCTCCATCGCCTGCGGGGTGCGCCAGCCGGCGGCGAAGAGTTCCCGCGCGGCGGCGAGCGCCACCCCGGCCCGGATCCGGGTACTCAGCAGGGTGGCCAGCACCAGCAGCTGGTACAGCGGCCCCGGCCGGTCGCTCAGCCGGATGCCGGCCTCCTCGGCGTAGGTGCGTCCCTGCCGGTCCAGCAGGGCCCGGGCCACCCGTCGGTCGTCCCCCATCACCGTGCAGTACCCGCCCTGGCGCGGATCAGCCGGGCAGCCACCGGTCGAATGTGCGCCACGGCGGCGGGTAAGCCAATGAGGTGCGCGGCCCGCTGGTCGTGCACCCCGTCGGAAGGAGAGACCCGTGGTCAATCCGCAGCAGATGGAGTTCCGCCGCAACGCCAAGGGCGCGACCAGTACGGACAGCCGGAAGACCGCCACGGACGCGGGCGGGCATCCGCAGCACAAGGGCACGTCCAACGCGGACGTCGGGCGGCCGGTGCCGAAGGGGCAGGTCTCGCCGTACGGCCCGGCCGGTGAGCCGATCGCCGACGACGAGAGTGACGACCGGGGCTAACCGCACCGCGCGGAGGGCGGCCGCAGCCGGTTGAAGGTGGCAGCGGCCGCCATTCCGTACGCCAGGTGGGGCACGATGTCGGCGAGCCAGTCGGACCGGCTCCAGGTGCGCGGGTCGCTGATCCCCAGCGTCGCGAGCGAGCCGATCGTGGTGGCCATCACCCCGCCGCCGAGCAGCGCGGTCGCGACCGCCGGCGGCAGCCCCCGACGGCTGGCGAGCGCTCCGAACGCGGCGCCGGTGCCGATCCCCAGGGCGTACCCGAGGACGGCCCCGAGGCCCGTGCGGCGGTTGGCCGCTCGGTCCTCGGGGCCCAGGTCCACGTGCGCGAGACCGGCCAACCGTTCGATGCTCTCCTCCGGGGTGCTGCTCGCCGGTCTGGCCCGGACCGCGATGTCCAGGTAGCCGACCACGTTCAACGCGGCGCTGCCGACCGCGCCGGCGATCGCCCCGTCGACCACACCGGAAGCCCTCACTTCGGATCGCCCGGTTCGCGCTCACCCTTCGGGCCGAACGTCCGTTCCCCCCGGACCACGCCCCGTTGGCCGCGATCCTCCTGCATGAGCCGGTTGGCGACCTGGTTGGCCTCCTGGTCCGCCGCCCGCCCCGACTGCTCGATCAGGTCGCGCAGGCGTGCGCGTTGCTTGTCGTACGCGTTGCTTCCCGGCCGTGGTCCTGGCATAGCCGCCTCCTCGGTAGCTGTCACCGCGTGCCGTACCCGGGCCGTCTACCCGTCTGCCGGCGGGTCAACCGCTCAGTCCGGGGTACGCACCACGGCCACCGGGCAGGCGCTGTGGTGCATCACCCCGTGGCTCACCGAGCCGAGCAGCAGCCCGGCCAGCTCGCCGCGTCCCCGGCCGCCGACCACGACCAGCAGCGCCCGGCGGGACGCGGCGGTGAGCGCGGCGACCGCCCGGTCCCGCACCACCTCGCGGGTGATGGGCAGGTCGGGGTACCGCTCGCCGATGCCGGCCAGGGCCTCGACGAGCACCCGGTCCTCCTCGGCGCGCAGTTCGGACTCGTCGTAGACCAGCGGCTGCATGTCGCCGGGGCCGCCGGAGGCCGGGTGGCGGTAGGCGTGCAGGGCGTGCAACGTGGCGCCCCGGATGTCCGCCTGCTCGGCGGCGAACTCCACGGCCTCCCGGGCCGCCGGGGAGCCGTCCACCCCGACCACCACCGGGCCGCCGCCGTGTTCCTCGCCGCGCGCCACCAGCACCGGACACTGCGCGTACGTGGCGACCTGCACCGCCACCGAGCCGAGGATCAGCGCGCCGAAGCCGCCCAGCCCGCGGTCACCGAGCACGACCAGTACGGCGGTGGGTGTCTCGCCGAGCAGCACCGCCGCCGCCTCGCCGTCGATGATCTCGCCGGTCACCCGGATCCCCGGTACGGCCGCCTCCGCCTCAGCGACCGCCCGCGCGACGAGTTCCTCCGCCTGGTGGCGCAGGCCGCCGCCGGGCGGGGCGTCGGCGGCCGGTTCCACGGGCACCCGCAGCAGCGGCCAGATGAACCCGTGCACCACCCGCAGCGGCCGGTGCCGACGGGCCGCCTCCGCCGCGGCGAGCCGGACGGCGCGCAGCGCCGGCTCCGAGCCGTCCACGCCCACCACCACCGCCGCGCCGTTCGCCGAGTTCACCGCCGCGCACCTCCTGCCCGCGGCCAGTATCGCGGCCCGGGGACTGTCGCCGGGGCGATACCGCGAGGGCGGTCACCTCGCTACGCTGTCGCCCACCCGTCGGAAGGGAGCGCCGTCGATGGCCGAGCCGGAGCAGCCGAGCACCGCGCGCATGATCGACTTCTGGTTGGGCGGTGAGCACCACTTCCCGGTGGACGTGGCGGCGGCCCGTGCCTTCGAGGAGGCGTACGGGCCGGGCGCGGCGATCTTCCGGGACCTGCGGGACTTCCTCGGCCGGGCGGTCGGGGCGGTGGCCGAGGCCGGGGTCGACGGCTTCCTCGTCCTCGGGGCCGGCCTGCCGACCCGGGGCAACGTGCACGAGGTGGCCACCTCCGCCACCGTCCTCTACACCGACGTCGACCCGGTCACCATCCGGCTCGGGCAGCGGATCCTGGCCGGCAGCGACCGCGCCGGCTACGGCTACGGCGACGCCACCGACATCGGCACCGTCGACCCGGCCCAGCTGCACCGCTTCGTGCCCGGCTGGGGGAGGAGACCGGTCGGCGTGGTCTTCCTCGGCCCGGCCGCGTTCCTGAACGACGAGACGCTGGCCCGGACCCTCGACGAGCTCTACGACGCGGTGGCCCCGGGCAGCTTCCTGGCGTTCGACTTCGGCAGCGAGGAGCTGGCCGGGTACCCGCAGGCGCTGGCGATGATGGGGCCGCGGTTCCGGATGCGGACCCCGGCGTCGTTCGCCCCGCTGCTGGGGCGGTGGGTGCCGACGGCCGAGGGCATCGTGCCGGTGGCCCGGTGGCGGCCCCGGGGCGAGCCGGCCGCGGTGCCGGACGCGTTCCACGGCGGGCTGGCCGGCAAGCCCACCGACTGACCCGGCCGGTGCGGCGCCCGGCCGCGCGTCCGTATGATGCTTGCCCTACAGCAAGAATTCTGGAGGACGAACATGCCGGACGTGCCCGCGGCGGTGTCCCGTGCGCTGCGCGCAGCCCCGCCGGACCAGGTGGTGGAGGCCGCGGACCGGGTCGTCCGGGCGCGCCTCGGCGCCTCGCGCACCGACGTGTTCCTGGCCGACTACCGGATCACCGGGCTCTGGCCGGTGCTGGACCCCGACCTGCCGGACGCCGGCTTCCTGGCCTGCCAGGGGGTCGCGCAGCGCTGCTTCAGCAGCCAGCAGCCGGTGCTGGACGCCCGGGACGACGGGCACTGCCGCGTCTGGGTGCCGCTGACCGCCTGGGGGGAGCGGCTCGGGGTGCTGCTGGTCGAGTTGACCGGGCCGGCGGACGGGCCGACGGTGGCGTCGATCGGCGAGGTCGCCGACGAGCTGGCCACCGCACTGCGCGCCGCCGACCGGGAGACCGACCGGTACCGCCGGGCTCGCCGCCGGGAACGGCTGAGCATGGCCGCCGAGATGCAGTGGGACCTGCTGCCCGGACGCAGCGTGCGGCACCACGCGTTCCGGTTGGCCGGCCAGTTGGAGCCGGCGTACGGCGTGGGTGGGGACCACTTCGACTGGTCCGTCGACTCCGACCGGCTCACCGTCACCGTGCTCAACGGGACCGGCACGGGCATGTCCGCCGCCCTGCTGACCGCGTTGACCGTCAACGCGATGCGCAACGCCCGGCGCTCCGGCGGCGGGCTGGTGGAGCAGGCCGAGCTGGCCTCGGACACCATCCACTACCAGCACTGCGGCCGGCGGCACGTGGCGACGTTGCTGCTCGCGGTCGACACCGTCACCGGTCGGGTACGCGTGGTGGACGCGGGTTCGCCGCACCTGCTGCGGGTCCGCGGCGCCACGGTGACGCCGATTGAGCTGGACCGCCAACTGCCGCTGGGCATGTTCGCCGAGACGCGCTACGACGTGCAGGAGTTCGACCTGGAGCCGGGGGACCGCCTCTTCGTGGTCAGTGACGGCGTCTACGACGCGCAGCCGGGCGGCCAGGAGGCGTACGGGGAGCGGGCGATGGCGCGGTCGATGCGGTCCACGCGGTTGCAGCCGGCGACCGAGGCGGTTGGTACCGTGATGCGCGAACTGTTCGCCTACCACGCCGAAGCGGACCTGCGCGACGACGCCGTCGTCGTCTGTCTGGACTGGGTCGGTGTCAGCGGTCAGGGCGAGCGGTAGCAGACCGGCAGCCGGGTACGAGCGGAACAATCGCAGGGGGCACCGGGTGGAGCGACCTCCGAACCTCGCCGCGGCGATCGATGCAGCCGCCGAGGCGCTGATCGGTGTGCTCGACTCCGCCACCTCGCGGCACCACGTCACCGTCCCGCCGACGCAGTTGCGGGTGCTCGCCCTGATCAGCGCGCGGCCGGACACCAACGTGAACCGGCTGGCGGAGCTGCTCGACGTCGTACCCTCCTCGGCCAGCCGGCTCTGCGACCGGCTGGAGGCCACCGGGCTGCTGCGCCGGGTGGCCGATCCGCGCGACCGGCGGGAGGTCCGGCTGGTCCCCACCGCCGCGGCCCAGACCCTGCTGCGCGAGCTGAAGGAGCGGCGCCACCAGGCCGTGCAGGCGATCCTCGACCGGATGCCGGCGCGGGCGCAGAACGACCTGCTGCTGTCGTTGCTGGCCTTCGCGCAGGCCGTGGAGGCGAGCGCGGCGACGCAGCCGGACACCACCGCCGCCGCCGCGCGTACCGCCTGACCCGCTTCACTCAGGCACGGAGTCAGCGCCACTCCACTAGTGTCCTAGGATGCCTTACGGGTGGTGACGCACCACACACCGAACAGCCGGAAACGACGGGAGCGCGGCCCCCGAGGGCCGATACGTGAGCCCGATATAGTGGCAACTCGCCGGCCCGCGATCACCACGTCCGGGACGGCATCAGGGGAGGCCCCAGCCCGGGGCCGCCGAGGCGCCGGCGTTGGCCGGCCCGTCAGCGCGCACGTCCCGCCGAGGCGCCCAGGAGGCGTCCGGTCCGTGCTGCGGAGGAGGTTCGGTGTCGCGTCGGCCGGCTCGGGCAGAGCACCCGCAGGGCACGGACGGCACCGTGGTCGGCGACCGGGTGCTGACCCTGCCGAACCTGATCAGCTTCGTCCGGCTGCTCGGCGTCCCGCTGTTCCTCTACCTGTTCCTGGTGGTGGAGGCCGACGTGGCGGCGATCGTGGTGCTGGCGGTCGGCGGCACCACCGACTGGGTCGACGGGTGGATCGCCCGGCGCCTCGGCCAGGTCAGCCGCCTCGGCGAGCTGCTCGACCCGTTCGCCGACCGGCTCTACATCCTCGCGACGCTGCTCGCCTTCACCGCCCGCGAGGTGGTGCCGTGGCAGTTCACGGCCGCGCTGCTGGCCCGGGAGCTGCTGCTGGTCGGTTCGCTGGCGGTGCTGCGCCGGCACGGGTACGGCCCGCCGCCGGTGCACTACGTGGGTAAGACGGCCACCTTCCTGCTGCTGGCCGCCTTCCCGATCCTGCTGGTGGGCACCGCGTCGGAGTCGGCGGCCACCGCCGCCGGGGCGATCGGCTGGGGCCTGGCCTGGTGGGGCCTGGTGCTCTACTGGGTGGCCGGCGCGATGTACGTGGTGCAGGCGGCCCGGCTGGTCCGGTCCGTGCGGGCCCGCTCCGGGGGAGCGGCGGCATGAGCGCGCCGCCGGACTCCGGTGGGCGTACCACCCGGGCGTTCACCCCTGACTTCCTCACCGAGCTGTTCCGCAATCCGCTGGATCCGGGCTACGCCGACGCGGCCGCCCGGCGCCGGGAGTCGCCAGCCCCGGCGGGGTGGCGGGGCGCCTCCGCGCGCGCGGTGAGCGTCGTGGTGATCGCGGTGGTCGGTTTCCTGTTCGCGGTGGCCTACCGGGAGACGATGGCGGAGGAGCCGAGCCGCAGTCAGGCCCGCGCCGGCCTGATCGCGCAGATCAAGCAGCGGGAGAGCGAGACCGACGAGATGACCGCCCGCGCGGACCGGCTGCGCGAGGAGGTGGGTCGGCAGCGCGACGCCGCGCTGAGCGGTTCGCAGGCGGCCCGGTTGCGCAACCTGGAGGCGGGGACCGGTCTGGGCCGGGTACGGGGCGACGGGGTGATGGTCCGGCTGGCCGACGCGGCGCCGAAGGACGACGACGCGGTCTCCGGTGACGCGGACGCGGGTCCGCCCCGGGTGATCTACACCGACCTGCAGAAGGTGGCCAACGACCTGTGGGCCTCCGGGGCGGAGGCGGTGGCGATCAACGGTCAGCGGTTGACGGCGACGTCGACGATCCGATCGGCGGGTGCGGCGATCCTGGTGGACTTCCGCCCGGTGACGAGCCCGTACGAGGTGACGGCGATCGGGCCGAGGTCGATGCGCGACAAGTTCGAGGAGAGCCGGGCGGCGTATCTGATGCGGCGGGTGGCGAAGGAGACCGGCCTGTCTTTCCAGGTCCGGGACGCGGACGACCTCACCCTGCCGGCCGCGCCGGAGCCGCGGCTACGCTACGCGCAGCCTTCGGTCAGTCCGAGCCCGTCGCCGTCGGGTTCGGCCGACCGTTCGTCGAGTCCCGGGCCGTCCGGTTCGGGTACGTCCCCCCGCCCCTCCGGAGGTGTCCGATGATCGCGGTGCTGGCGCTGTTCGCCGGTGTGGTTCTCGGGATCTACCTGGACCCGACGGTGCCCGCCGCGTTGCAGCCGTATCTGCCGATCGCGGTGGTGGCCGCGCTGGACGCGGTGTTCGGTGGGGTGCGGGCGAAGCTGGACCGGATCTTCGACGACAAGCAGTTCGTGGTGTCGTTCATCTCCAACGTGCTGGTGGCGGGTCTGATCGTGTACCTGGGTGACCAGCTGGGGGTGGGCGGTCAACTCTCCACCGGTGTGGTGGTCGTCCTCGGGGTGCGGATCTTCGGCAACGTGGCGGCCATCCGTCGTCACCTGTTCCGGGCGTAGGTTTGTGGCGATGAGCGACGAGCAGCGCGACACCGGGACGGGATGGCCGCAGCCGGCGGAGCCGCGCCGGCCGTCGGGGCCGGCGGGTGAGCCGGATCCCCGGCCGGACGCCCCGGATCCGGACGAGTTGAGCCCGTTGGTGCCGCCGGCGGAGGAACCGGCGCGGCAGGAGCCGCCGGCGTCGCCGCCGGCGGAGGAGGCCGAGACGCAGCGGATCGAGGCCGACCCGGAGCCCGTAGACCCGGAGCGGGTGGCCGTGGCCCCGGTGCCGGCGGGTCGCCGGTGGACCTCCGCGGGCGTGATGATCACGGTGTTGCTGGCGTTGCTCGGGTTCACCCTGGTGGTCCAGTTCAAAACGACGTCGACGGATCCGACGCTGGCGGCGACCCGGCAGGAGGACCTGGTCCGGATCTTCTCGGATCTGGATTCCCGGGAGAAGCGGCTCCAGCAGGACATCGAGGCGCTGGAGGAGAGCCAGCGGCAGTTGCGTTCGGGTGAGCAGGGTCGGCAGGCGGCGTTGGACGAGGCGCGGCGGCGGGCGGACGAGCTGGGGATCTTGGCGGGGACGTTGCCGGCGCGGGGTCCGGGGCTGAGTGTGGAGTTCCGGCCGGGCGCGGGCAAGCCGATCCGGGCGGATCGGATCCTGGACGCGGTGCAGGAGTTGCGCGGCGCGGGCGCGGAGGCGATGCAGATCTCCGGCAGTGGCGGGTCGCCGGTGCGGATCATCGCGTCGACGTACTTCCTGGACGGGTCGGGCGGCTCGTTGGTGGTGGACGGGCGGTCGTTGTCGGGTCCGTTCACGATCATGGTGATCGGTGATCCGAAGACGATGGAGACGGCGCTGAAGATTCCGGGCGGGGTGGCCGCATCGGTCGCGGGTGACGGCGGTACCGTGAACGTTGATGAGCGTGGGGTTGCCGAGGTTTCGGCGCTGCACGCGCCGATGAAGCTGGAACACGCCCGTCCGGTCTCCTGACCGGCGCGGCCGCGTCGGATCACCTCCGGCGCACCGATGGATGAAGGACGCGTCTGGTGATTCCTGAGGATCTGCGTTACACCGCCGAGCACGAGTGGGTGGTCGGCGCCGATGGCGGCACGCTCCGCGTCGGCATCACCCACTTCGCGCAGGACGCGTTGGGTGACATCGTGTTCGTGCAGTTGCCCGACGAGGGTGCGGTGGTGGCGGCCGGTGAGCCGCTGGGTGAGATCGAGTCGACCAAGAGCGTGTCGGAGATCTACGCCCCGGTGAGCGGGACGGTGGCGGCGCGGAACGAGGCGCTGGGCGACACCCCCGAGGTGATCAACACGGACCCGTACGGTGCGGGTTGGCTGTTGGAGATCACGCCGGATGATCCGTCGGCGCTGGACGGCTTGCTGACCGCCGGTGCGTACCGAGAGCTGACCGAGAGCTGAGTTGCCCTGCCCGGGCGCGGGGGTGTTGTCCGCGCGTCCGGTTGCCCTGCATTTCGGCGCTGGCTAGGCTCGCCCAGTCGACCGAGAACCCCAATAGTTGAGCGTTGTGTAATTGCCTTCCCGGGCACGGGGAGCCAGCCGCCGGGTGTGCGACTGCCCGGCGGCCAGACCCGCCATTACCCCGACGCTGACCGAACAGATCCGTGAGGTGGTCCCATGACGCGCCCAGGCGACGAGTTCCCCCCGCTCGACGTCACTTCGACGCTCAATCTCGGTTCGTTGGACGAAGTGCTGGAGGGCCCGGACACCGACGTGGTGCCGAGCCGGATGTCCGGCTCGTTGCCGCCGGGGATGGCGCTGCTGGTGGTTCGTCGCGGCCCGAACGCGGGTGCCCGGTTCCTGCTGGACCACGACGTGACCACGAGTGGCCGGCACCCGGACAGTGACATCTTCCTCGACGACGTGACGGTGTCGCGGCGGCACGCGGAGTTCCACCGTGACGGTGGCACGTTCACGGTGCGGGATGTGGGCAGCCTCAACGGCACGTACGTGAACCGGGAGCGGGTCGAGGCGGCCACGTTGAGCAATGGTGACGAGGTGCAGATCGGTAAGTTCCGGGTGGTGTTCATCGCCGGTCCGCGCCCGGAGGAGGAGGCCGGCCGGGGGTGAACGAGCCTGCGGCCTCCTCGCCGCCCGGTGCGGCCCGTGCGCATCCGCTGATGAGCATCGGCGAGGTGCTGGGGCAGTTGCGGGCGGAGTTCCCGGACGTCACCATCTCGAAGTTGCGGTTCCTCGAGGCCGAGGGTCTGGTGGAGCCGCAGCGGACGGCGGCGGGTTACCGGAAGTACAGCTGGGACGACGTGGCCCGGCTGCGGTTCGTGTTGACCGCGCAGCGGGATCAGTATCTGCCGTTGCGGGTGATCCGTGATCAGTTGGCCGAGTGGGACGCCGGTGGTGACGGCCCGGGTCGGCAGCGGCCGACGTTGGTGGCGGTGGGTCCGGGTGGTGAGGTGCCGGGCCGTGCGGTGGAGGAGCCCGAGTCGTCGCAGGTGCGGCTCGGGCGGGCGGATCTGGTGGCGCACAGCGGGGTCGACGAGTCGACGTTGGCCGAGTTGGAGCGCCTCGGTGTGCTGGTGTCGGATCCGCCGGGCTGGTACGACGCGGACGCGTTGATCATCGCGCGGGCGGTGGCGGGTCTGGCGGCGTACGGGTTGGAGCCGCGGCACCTGCGGGCGTACCGGTCGGCGGCGGATCGTGAGGTCGGTCTGTTCGCTCAGTTGGTGGCGCCGTTGGCGCGGCAGAGTGATCCGGCGGCGCGGGCGCGGGCAGCGGAGACGGCGCGGGAGTTGATGGCGTTGTCGCAGCAGTTGCATGCCGCGTTGGTGCGGGTGGGGTTGCGGTCGACGTTGGGTCGGTGAGCCGGTCGTCGAGGTGTCGTGCGGAAAGATCTGCCCCGGGAAGCGTGTCGTAGGCTTGCCGGGGTAACCCTTTTCTGGCCCGGGGCGTGGTGCTGGTGCGCATGGGACGACCGTGTCGCGGTCCGTGTACCGTGCAGGGAAGGGCGCGGTGCGGGCGTAGGTGACAACGACACGGAGGCGGCGGTGCGCGAGCTGAGCGTGGTCGGAGTTCGGGTGGAGCTGCCCAGCAACCAGCCGATCGTCCTGCTCAGGGAGGTCGAGGGGGACCGCTACCTGCCGATCTGGATCGGTGCGGTGGAGGCGACGGCGATCGCTTACGAGCAGCAGGGGGTCAAGCCGGCCCGGCCGTTGACGCATGATCTGTTGCGGGACGTGCTGGCGGCGTTGAAGGCCCCGTTGCGGGCGGTGGAGATCATCGAGTTGAAGGAGAACGTCTTCTACGCCGATCTGCTGATCGGGGACGGCGTGCGGGTGTCGGCCCGGCCGAGCGATTCGATCGCGTTGGCGTTGCGGGTGGGTGCTCCGATTCGTTGTGCCGAGCAGGTCCTCAGCGAGGCGGGGATCGTGATTCCCGACGAGCAGGAGGACGAGGTGGAGAAGTTCCGCGAGTTCCTGGAGCAGGTGCGTCCGGAGGACTTCGCCGGCTGAGGGTCGAGCCCCGGTCATCATCTTCTGTCGGGGCGTCACTGTGGGTGACGTCCCGGGTGTGTGTGGTGGTGCGTCGTGTCGCTGCGCGGCGTGTCGCGACTGTTCCTCCGCGGTAACCCCTGCGCGCGGCGCTAGGGTTGCCGTGTCGAGGGGTGCACGTCCCGGAAACGACGTGTCACCGCACTGACGGGGAGGTTGTCGGGATGCACGAGCCGCGGGATCCTGAGCCAGGTGTGGAGCGGGGCGAGCCGGGTGTGGTGTCGTCGCCGGTGGGCACGGACGGTGACGGTTCGGTTGGTTACCGGGGTGTGACGGCCTGCCACGCGGTGGGGATCAGCTACCGGCAGTTGGACTACTGGGCGCGGACGGCGCTGGTGGTGCCGAGTGTGCGGGACGCGTCGGGGTCGGGGACGCAGCGGTTGTACTCGTTCCGCGACCTGGTGGTGTTGAAGGTCGTGAAGCGGTTGCTGGACGCCGGGGTGTCCCTGCAGAACATCCGCAAGGCGATCGAGGCGTTGCGGTCGCGCGGCGTGGAGGACCTGGCGGGGATCACGCTGATCTCGGACGGCACGACGGTGTACGAGTGCCGGTCGCCGGAGGAGGTGGTCGACCTGTTGCAGGGCGGCCAGGGCGTGTTCGGCATCGCGATCGGTGGCGCGTTCAAGGAGATCCAGGGGTCGTTGTCGCACCTGCCGGCGGAGCCGGCGACGCCTGGCGGCGGGGAGCCCGCGGAGCCGGCGTCGGATGCGGTGGGCGACGAGTTGGCGGCGCGTCGGGCGCGTCGTCGGGCGGGCTGAGTCTGTCTTCGTCAGGTGGCGTCGCGGCCGGTGGCGGGTGCGCGGCCGTGCGCCGCTGCGCGCCTGCGGCACGGCATATCGATTCTGATCGTCCGGTGCCGGCGAGCCGGTTTCGTTGGCCGGTAAGGGCGGGCGGCGACGACTGTCCGGTGTGCACACTGGCGCTGGAGTCGTGTTGTTGACAGTTGTGGTGTTCCCAGGAATCCTGTCCAGGGCAATCACCAAGGGCATCGACTCGTCACTGTGAGTGACCGCCGGTGGGGTGGTGCCGAGCTGATGTGTGGGGGGCGGCGCGAGAGTCGTGTCGTGGCCTGCCAGAGGACGGGAAACGAACCGAAGTGCACACTGACCACCATGTCGGCCTCCGCCCCGTACGGGCCGGCAGTGCTGTCGCCGACCATGCCGCACCCTCCTGTCCGGTCACCGGAACGCCGGCGCAGCGCGCGCCGGGGGGCGCCGGAGCCGCCGTGGAGCGCGCGGAGGACGTCGCCGCGGAGGCCGCAGAGTTCCTGGAGCTGTACCACGGTGAGCGGCGGCTGCCGGGGCTGGCGGCGCGGTTGGCGGAGGTCCGCGAGGAGATCGCGTTGACCGGGTCGTACCGGCACACCCGCGACGAGCTGGGGTACGGGGCGAAGGTGGCGTGGCGGCAGTCGGTGCGCTGTGTGGGCCGGATCCGGTGGGCGGGCTTGAAGGTCCGCGACCGGCGGCACGTGACGTCGGTGGCGGGCATCGCGCAGGAGTTGGCGGCGCACCTGGCAGCGGGGGACAACGGCGGCCGGATCCAGTCGGTGGTCACGGTGTTCGCACCGGACCTGCCGGGGGTGGGGCCGCGGGCGCGGATCTGGAACGACCAGTTGATCCGCTACTGCGGACACCGGCGCGACGACGGTTCGGTGCTGGGCGACCCGGCGCAGGTGGGGATGACGGAGGCGGCGCGGCGGTTGGGTTGGCGGCCGCCGCCGGTGCCGGGCCGCTTCGACCTGCTGCCGTGGGTGATCGAGACGGCGCAGGAACAGCCGACGGTGGTGGGCGTGCCGCGGGAGCTGGTCCGGGAGGTGGCG
This sequence comes from Micromonospora sp. A200, assembly GCF_029893845.1. NCBI lineage: Bacteria > Bacillati > Actinomycetota > Actinomycetes > Micromonosporales > Micromonosporaceae > Micromonospora > Micromonospora sp. A200. Next base: position 24,460 of record NZ_JARXXY010000030.1, read on the forward strand.
CTGTCGCATCCGGAGCATCCGTGGTTCGCGGATCTGATGTTGCGGTGGCACGCCCTGCCGGTGATCAGCAACATGCGGCTGCGCATCGGTGGGGTGGACTACAGCTGCGCCCCGTTCAACGGCCACTACCTAGGTGACGAGATCGGCACCCGCAACATGGGCGACCGGGACCGGTACGACCAGCTGCGGGCGGTGGCGGCCGGGTTGGGTTTGGACACCAGCCGCGAGGACACCCTGTGGCGGGAGCACGCGGTGCTGGTGATCAACCAGGCGGTGCTGCACTCGTTCAAGCTGGCGGGGGTGCGGGTGTCGGACCCGCACACCGAGTCGGAGCTGTTCATGAAGTTCTGTGCGCAGGAGGAGCGGGCGGGGCGGCCGGTGCACGGTGACTGGTCGTGGCTCAACGGCAGTGTCGGGTGGGCGGCGTTGCACGCGGTGCACCACCGCTACTACGACACGGCGGTGCCGAACCCGAACATCTGGCCGACGGAGCGGGTGTACGACCCCAGTGGCGTGGTGAAGACGACGCTGCGGGAGCGTCACGACACGGCCCGCGCGCAGGAGGACTGAACGACATGGACCACGTGGCGCTGCGCCAGAGTTGGACGCAGTTCTCGGCCGCCGGTGTGGAGGCGGCGAAGTACTTCTACGCGACGCTGTTCGTGGTGGCGCCGGAGGCGCGGTCGATGTTCCCCACGAACATGCAGTACCAGGAGGACAAGCTCCTCAAGGCGCTGGGCCACATCATCACCAACCTGGACGACCCGACGGCGTTGACGGCGTTCGCGCAGCGGTTGGGCGCGGACCATCGGCGGTTCCACGGCCAGGACCAGCGGGGCAACCCGGTGGCGCTGGGGGAGCGGCACTACATCTGGGTGGGTCAGGCGCTGCTGGCGACGTTGGAGCGGTTCCTCGGGCCGTACTGGACGCCGGCGTTGCAGGCGGAGTGGGCGGCGGCGTACGAGCTGGTGGCGAAGCTGATGCTCGCCGGGGCGGCGGAGGCGGAGCGGACGTCCCCGCCGTACTGGGAGGCGGAGGTGCTGGGCGCGGAGCGGCGCCGCTCGGACATCGCGGTGTTCACGGTCCGTCCGAACTACCTGTGCAACTACCTGCCCGGGCAGTCGCTGCCGGTGCAGGTGCCGCAGTTGCGGACCTGGCGGTACCTGTCGCCGGCGAACGCGCCGCGGGCGGACGGGACGATCGAGTTCCACGTGCGGGCCGCCGGTCGGTTCTCCACCCATGTGGTGCGCAAGCTGCGCACGGGGGACCGGCTGCTGTTGGGGCATCCCACGGGTACGGCGTTGTCGTCGTACGACCGTTCGCCGCACCTGCCGTTGCTGCTGATCGCGGGGGGCACCGGGCTGGCGCCGCTGCGGGCGGTGGTGGAGGCGTTGCAGCAGGGCAAGGGGCGGCGCACGACGCTGGTGGTGGGGGGTCGCACCCCGGACGACCTGTACGACGACAAGGCGTTGGCGCAGTTGGCGTCGATGCCCCCGGCGGCGGCGTGGCAGAACGGCGGCTCGACCTGGTTGCGGTATGTGCCGACGGTGGAGATCGGGTGGGGGTGGCAGGGGGCGATCGGCAAGGCCGCTGACACGGCGGTGCGGTTGGGACCGTGGACCGACACGGAGGTGCTGGTCTGCGGGAGCCCGGAGATGACCCGGGACACGATCACGATTCTGGCCCGCTCGGGTGTCCAGCCCGAGCAGATCCTGACCGAGAGTTACGATCACTCCCTCTACCCGCCCCTCGCCGAGGCCGACGACGCCGCCCCGCGCGACTTCAGCTGGACAGGTGCCCGATGAGCATCGACCACTCCGACCGCCTCGCAGTGCCCGGCATGCCCGACCAGGGAGAGCTGGCCCGCCAGTTGTCCATGTTGGAGGCGCGACGGTTCCGGGGCAGTCACTGGTTGTCGGCCGACGAGGTCGCCGTGGTGATCCGTACGGCGGACGACCGAATCGCGTTGCTGGTCAACGAGTTGGAGCGGCAGCGGCGGGAGAACCACGGGCTGCTCAGCCAGGTGGAGATGCTGCGGCACGGCACGTTGCCGAGCAACGCCCCGCAGGGGCCGGATCCGATGGCGGTGGAGCTGGCGATGCGGGCGCAGGACGAGGCGAACCGCACGATCGGTGAGGCCAGCGCCGAGGGGGCGGAGATCATCGCCGACGCGCGCCGGCAGGCCGACGAGATCCTCGCCGAGGCGCACCGGCGCGCCGGTGACCTGAGCACGTCGGGGCCGGTGGGGCCGGTCGGGCCGGCGGGTGTGCCGTCGCCGGAGGTGCAGCGCCGGTTGCAGGAGCTGGAGGAGCGGCACGCCGCGGCGCTGGCGGCGGTGGCGGCGGCGCAGCAGCAGTTGGACCGGTGGCAGGCGTACCTGTCGGCGCAGTCGGAGCAGCTGCGGGCCGACGCAGCGGCGGCCGGTGGGGCGAGCGCCCAGCTGCGCGCCGTCCTCGGCGGCTAGCTGTCGAGCAGGGACTGACCGGGTCGGTCAGCCGGTCCCGGCCATCGCCGCGAGGCGGCGGGCGAGCCGGGCGGCGGCCTCCCGCAGCTCCGGTGGCTCCAGCACCTCCGCCTCGAAGCCCAGCCGGGCCACCTGCGCGGCGAGCCAGTCGAGGTGGTCTCCGCCGACGACGAGCACGCACCATCCGTCGCGGTCGTCCTCGACGCGCCCCACCTGGGGCGGCACCAGCTCCCGCACCCGGTCGGGCCGGGCGTGCACCCGCACCCGGGCGAGATACCGGTACGGCGCCTCGGTGACGGACCGCTGCACGTAGGCGACCGGGTCCGGATGCTCCCTCGCCCGGAAGCGCCAGGTCGTCGCCACCGGCTCGTGCATCCGGTCCAGCCGGAACGTGCGCCAGTCGTCGCGGTCGACGTCCCGGGCCATCAGGTACCAGCGGCGGCCGGTGGTGACCATCCGCACCGGCTCGACCGTGCGCTCGTGTTCCCCGCCGTCGCGGCCGGCGTACCGGAACCGCACCCGCACGGCGTCGCGACAGGCCCGCGCGAGCGTCACCAGCAGCTCCGCGTCGATCTCCACACCGGGGCCGACGAGGGTCTCGGTGGCGCCGTGCACCGCCCGCACCTCGGCGCGCAGCCGGGCCGGCATCACCTGGTCGAGCTTCGCGAGCGCCCGCAGTGCCGCCTCGCCCGCCCCGGCGACCGTGCCGCCCGACGCCATCCGCAGGGAGACCGCCGTCGCGATCGCCTCCTCGTCGTCGAGGAGCAGCGGCGGCAGCCGGGTGCCCGCGCCGAGCTGGTAGCCGCCGCCGACGCCCGCCGTCGCGTGCACGGGGTAGCCGAGGGCGCGCAGTCGCTCCACGTCGCGGCGCACCGAGCGGTCGGTGACCTTCAGCTCGGCGGCGAGTTCGGCGGCGGTCCAGGACGGCCGCCGCTGCAGCATCGCCAGCAACCGCAGCACCCGCTCGGTCGTCGCCTCGACGGTCACCCGCCCATCGTCGCACGAATCACGGAACGATCCTGTCCGCTATCTGCGGGAGGCTGCAACCATGACCGACCAGAACTGGAATCCCCTGCTCCGGGACCAGCTCGCCTGGCACTGGACCACCCAGCTGCGCGATCACCTCGACGGGCTCACCGACGACGAGTACCTCTGGGAGCCGACAGCCGGCTGCTGGAGCGTGCGCCCGCGCGGCACCGGCGCCGCGCCGGTGCAGGCCGGGTCCGGGGCGATGACCATCGACTTCGCGATGCCGGAGCCCGACCCGCCGCCGTTCACGACGATCGCCTGGCGACTCGGGCACGTCATCGTCGGCGTGCTCGCGGCGCGCAACGCCGCGCACTTCGGTCGCGCGCCCACCGACTACCAGTCGTTCGCGTACGCCCCGACCGCGGCCGCGGCGCTGGCCCAGCTCGACACGGAGTACGCCACGTGGCTGGCCGGGGTGGAGTCCCTCGGCGAAACCGGCCTCGCCCGCCCGTGCGGGGCGGCGGAGGGACCGTACGCCGAGCGTCCGCTGGCCGCGTTGGTGCTGCACATCAACCGCGAACTCATCCACCATCTGGCAGAGGTGTGCCTGCTCCGCGACCTCTACCTGCACACTCACCGGCAGACCCGACGGGAGGCGAGCTGAGATGGCCCGCGACGTACAGATCACTTTCGACTGCGCCGACCCGGCCGGGTTGGCGGCGTTCTGGGCCGAGGCCCTCGGCTACCGGTTGCAGGACCCGCCCGGGGGCTTCGAGTCGTGGGAGCAGGCCCTGGAGGCGATGGGCGTGCCGCCCGAGCGGCGCAACGACGCCTCGGCGTTGGTCGACCCCGAGGGCTCCCGGCCGCGGCTGTTCTTCCAGCGGGTGCCGGAGGGCAAGCAGGCCAAGAACCGCGTGCACCTCGATGTGCGCGCCGCCCCCGGGCTCGAGGGCGACGCGCGGATGGCGGCCCTGGAGGCGGACGCCGAGCGGCTCACCGCCCACGGCGCCACCCGGCTCAGGCGCCACGAGCCGGCGCCCCCGCTCGGCGCCGGTCACATCGTGATGGCCGACCCCGAGGGCAACGAGTTCTGCCTCGACTGATCAGCCGCGCGGCGGCGCCGGCGACACGGCCCGGGCCGAGCGGTTACGCAGGGGGTGATGCGGCGGCGACGGCCTCGCCGATCGGGGTTTCCCCGTCGACGAGTTCCAGGATCCGGCCGGCGCTGCCCGGGTGGTGGAGCAGCGCAACCAGGACCCGGGCCACGTCGGTGCGGGTGACCGCGCCGCGCGGGACGCGCCGGTCGAGGTGGATGCGGCCGGTCGGCGCGTCGTCGGTGAGCCGGCCGGGTCGCAGCACCGTCCAGTCCAGGTCACGGCGGATCAGGTCGTCCTCGGCGGCCTTCTTGGCGCGCAGGTACGCCGCCCACACCTCGTCCCTGCCGGCCGCCGGCGGGTCCTGCACCCCCATGGAGGAGACGAGCAGGTAACGGCGTACCCCGGCGGCCTGGGCGGCGTCGGCGAGCAGGACGGCGGCGGCCCGGTCGACGGTGTCCTTGCGGGCGGCGCCGCTGCCGGGGCCGGCGCCGGCGGCGAAGACCACGGCGTCGGCGCCGGTGAGGTGCCCGGCGATCTCGTCGACGCCGGCGTGTTCCAGGTCCGCCAGGACGGGGTGGGCGCCGACGGCGCGCAGCGCGGCGGCGTGGTCGGGGTTGCGGATCAGCCCGACGGCGTTGTCGCCCCGGCCGGCCAGTTCCCGTTCCAGCAGGCGGGCGATCTTGCCGTGGCCTCCGGCGATGACGACGCGCATACCTGCCAACCTAGCCGCCGGCGACGAGGGTCACCGGCCTACGCTCGCCGCCCGGGGTGGCGTTGAGGCAGCATGGACGGGTGACGGAGACGATCGACGCGCTGGCCGGCCTGGTCGCCGGTGGTGGTGTCGTGGTGCTGAGCGGGGCGGGGCTGTCCACCGAGTCGGGCATCCCCGACTACCGGGGGCCCAGCGGCGCGGCCCGCCGGCACAGCCCGATGACCTATCAGACGTTCACCCGGGACCCGCTGGCGCGGCGGCGGTACTGGGCGCGCAGCCACCTGGGGTGGCGGATGATCGCCCGGGCGGCGCCGAACGACGGGCACCGGGCGGTGGCCCGGTTGCAGGACGCCGGGCTGGTCGACGGGGTGATCACCCAGAACGTCGACGGGCTGCACACGGCGGCGGGCAGCCCGCAGGTGGTGGAGCTGCACGGCCGCCTCGACGAGGTGGTGTGCCTGGACTGCGGCAACCGCACCTCGCGGGAGGAGCTGGACCGCCGGCTGCGGGAGGCGAACCCGGGGTTCGACGCGGCGGTCGGCGCGGTCAATCCCGACGGTGACGTGGAGCTCGCCGACGAGCAGGTGGCCGGGTTCCGCACGGTCGACTGCACGTTCTGCGGCACCGGGATGCTGAAACCGGACGTGGTGTTCTTCGGGGAGACGGTCCCGGCGCCGCGGGTGTCACACTGCTTCGCGATGGTGGGCGCGGCCCGGCTGCTGCTGGTGCTCGGCTCCTCGTTGACGGTGATGTCGGGGCGGCGGTTCGTGCTGCGGGCGGCGAAGCTGGGCATCCCGGTGGTGATCGCCAACCAGGGCCCGACCCGCGGCGACGGGTACGCGGCGATGACCGTCGACGCGCCGCTCGGGCGGCTGCTGCCCGCCCTGGCCGACCGGGTCACCGGCGCGCCCCTGTCGGAGCGGGTGCCGGCGGCCGGCCCGGCCGGCGGTGCGGTGCCAGCCGGCGGTGCGGTGCCGGCCGGCGCCACGCCGGTGGGGCGCTGAGCCCGGGCGTGGCCGGCGGCGGTGCCGCCCGCCGGTGGCGGTCAGCTCGTCGGTGGGACGGCGAAGCGGGGCTGGTCGAGCACCCAACGCCAGGTGCCGTCGGGTTGGCGGCGGGCCACCTCGGCGGTGGTGGCGCCGTCGTCGAGCCGGGTGGAGGTGAGCGCCAGCTCCCCGCTGCGCAGGGTGGGCTGCGGCCGACCGGGGGTGAAGGTGGGCCGGTCGGCGAGCATCCGCACGAAGGCGGCGCGGATCGCCGCCGTGCCGACCGCCGGGCCGGCGGGGGTGGCGAGCACCGCGTCGGGTTCGTAGAGGGCGACCAGGCCCTCGACGTCGCGGGCGTTGGCGCGGGTGACGAAGAACCGGCCGAGGTCCTCCGGTAGGGTCGCTGGCTCGTGCACGGTGACCCCCTGGTGCCGATGATGCTGCCCCGGGGGTACGACATCTGCGGGAAACACCGACGCTGGTAGCGTTGACCATGCCGGTACCACCCACGCGGGAGAGACCGCCCAAACGGCAATTGGGCGGCGCCGAAGGGGCATATCCTCCCCGGAACCTCTCAGGCAAAAGGACCGCGGGGGCAGGCACTGTGGAGCGCCTTCGGGTGCGACTCAGGGGGAGGCCGACCTGTCGACCTCGCCCCCGCAGGAGCGCCGCGCATGACCGTAGAGAAGTTCGCCGACCGGCACATCGGCCCCGATCCGGGTGACGAGCGCCGGATGTTGGAGGCCGTCGGCTACGGCTCGATCGACGAGCTGATGGACGCGGCGATCCCCGAGGTGATCCGCTGGCACGGCACCCTGGACCTGCCCGACCCGGCCAGCGAGCGGGAGGCGATCGCCGAGCTGCGCGCCCTGGCCGCCCGCAACACCGTCGCGGTGTCGATGATCGGCCTGGGCTACCACGGCACCCACACCCCCGCCGTGATCCGCCGCAACGTGCTGGAGGACCCGGCCTGGTACACGGCGTACACGCCGTACCAGCCGGAGATCAGCCAGGGCCGGCTGGAGGCGCTGCTGAACTTCCAGACCATGGTCACCGACCTGACCGGGCTGGCCACCGCGAACGCCTCGATGCTCGACGAGGGCACCGCCGCGGCCGAGGCGATGACCCTCGCCCGCCGCGCGTCGAAGAGCAAGAGCCCGGTGTACGTCGTCGACGCCGACACCCTGCCGCAGACCATCGCGGTGATCACCAGCCGCGCCGAGCCGCTGGGCATCGACGTGCGCGTGCTCGACGTCGAGCACGACGGGCTGCCGGGGGAGTTCTTCGGCCTGCACCTGCAGTACCCGGGCGCGTCCGGCGCGGTCCGGGACCACGCCGACCTGGTGGCGGCGGCGCACACGGTGGGGGCGCTGGTCACCGTCGCGGCGGACCTGCTGGCGTTGACGCTGCTGCGCCCGCCGGGGGAGATCGGCGTGGACATCGCCGCGGGCACCACCCAGCGGTTCGGGGTGCCGATGGGCTTCGGTGGGCCGCACGCCGGCTACCTGGCCGTCCGCTCGGGTCTGGAGCGGATGCTGCCCGGCCGGCTGGTCGGGGTGTCCCGCGACGCCGACGGCAACCCGGCCTACCGGCTGGCGTTGCAGACCCGCGAGCAGCACATCCGGCGGGAGAAGGCGACCAGCAACATCTGCACCGCGCAGGTGCTGCTGGCGGTGATGGCCGGCATGTACGCCGTGTACCACGGCCCGGACGGGCTGCGGGCGATCGCCCGGCGTACCCACGACATGGCGGCGCGGCTCGCGGCCGGGCTGCGCGCCGGCGGGGTGCCGGTCGCGGACGTCGCGTTCTTCGACACCGTCACCGCGACCGTGCCGGGCCGGGCGGCGGAGGTGGTCGCGGCGGCCGCCGAGCGGCGGGTCAACCTGCGGCTGGTCGACGCCGACCGGGTGGGGATCTCCTGCGACGAGACCACCACCGCCGAGCACCTCGCGGCGGTGTGGGCGGCGTTCGGCGTGGACGGGGTCGACGGTGACGTCGATGCGGCGCTGCCGGGGGCCCTGGCGCGCACGTCGGACTTCCTCACCCACCCGGTGTTCCGCACCCACCACTCGGAGACGGCGATGCTGCGCTACCTGCGGCGGCTGTCGGACTTCGACTACGCGCTGGACCGGGGCATGATCCCGCTGGGCTCGTGCACGATGAAGCTGAACGCCACCACCGAGATGGAGGCGATCACCTGGCCGGAGTTCGCGCACGTGCACCCGTTCGCGCCGGATGAGCAGACCGCCGGGTACCGGGACCTGATCGGCCAGCTGGAGTCGTGGCTGGCGGAGGTGACCGGCTACGACGCGGTCAGCGTGCAGCCCAACGCCGGCTCGCAGGGTGAGCTGGCGGGGCTGCTGGCCATCCGGTCCTACCACGTCTCGCGGGGCGCGGGGCACCGCGACGTGTGCCTGATCCCGTCGTCGGCGCACGGCACCAACGCGGCGAGCGCGGTGATGGCCGGCATGCGGGTGGTCGTGGTGGCCTGCGACGCGGACGGCAACGTCGACCTGGTCGACCTCGACGCGAAGATCGACAAGCACCGGGACGCCCTGGCTGCGATCATGGTGACGTACCCGTCGACGCACGGCGTGTACGAGACGGGCATCGCGTCGCTGTGCGCGAAGGTGCACGACGCCGGCGGCCAGGTGTACGTCGACGGGGCGAACCTCAACGCCCTGGTCGGGTTCGCCAAGCCCGGCAAGTTCGGCGCGGACGTGTCGCACCTGAACCTGCACAAGACGTTCTGCATCCCGCACGGCGGTGGCGGCCCCGGGGTGGGTCCGGTGGCGGTGCGGGCGCACCTGGCGCCGTTCCTGCCGGGTGACCCGCTGGGCGCGCACACCGAGGGCCGGCCGGCGATCTCGGCGGCCCGGTACGGCTCGGCGGGGATCCTGCCGATCCCGTGGGCGTACCTGCGGATGATGGGCGCCGAGGGGCTGACCCGGGCGACCGGGGTGGCGGTGCTGGCGGCGAACTACGTGGCGGCGCGGCTGCGCAACCACTTCCCGGTGCTGTACGCCGGCAACAAGGGCCTGGTGGCGCACGAGTGCATCCTGGACCTGCGGCCGCTGACGAAGGCGACCGGGGTGAGCGTGGACGACGTGGCCAAGCGGCTGATCGACTACGGCTTCCACGCGCCGACGATGTCGTTCCCGGTGGCGGGGACGCTGATGGTGGAGCCGACCGAGAGCGAGGACCTGGCCGAGCTGGACCGGTTCTGCGAGGCGATGATCGCCATCCGGGCGGAGATCGACAAGGTGGGCGCCGGGGAGTGGCCGGCGGGGGACAACCCGCTCGCCAACGCCCCGCACACCGCGGCGATGGTCGCCGGGGACTCGTGGCCGCACCCGTATCCGCGGTCGGTGGGGGCGTACCCGGCCGGGGTGGATCGGGCGGGCAAGTACTGGCCGCCGGTGCGGCGGATCGACGGGGCGTACGGCGACCGGAACCTGGTCTGCTCGTGCCCGTCGCCGGAGGCCTTCGAGGAGTGACCCGTACGCTGCGCCGGGGCGGACGTCGTGCCGCCCCGGCCGGTGGGTCCTGGGGAGGGCGGTCCCGGGCCGGGGGACTAGCCTGGTGCCGTTGACCTGCTCCTGTGACGGAGCGTGGTCACTCAGGCGACGAGAGCGTGGCGGGCGGGCCCGCGGTGCGGGGCGATGGTGCTGCCGTCGGGGAGCAGTTCGCCGGTGTCCTCGAAGACGATGACACCGTTGCAGAGCAGGCTCCAGCCCTGCTCACGGAAGCAGGCGATGACGCGGGCGGCTTCGCGGTCGGTCGCCTCGGCGGAGGGGCAGGTGGGTTGGTGCTGGCACATCGGGTTCTCCGGACTGTGGGGGCACTGTGTCATGGTTCACATGACCAGTGACGCACAGTACCAAGGTGGAGCGCGCGGAATCGAGCAGGCATCCGTCATGTTCCCCGGAAATCCACTGAACGGATGAGGAAGAATGGGCCAACCGGTGTGGAAACGCTCCCACGACCGCTGATCGACGTACCCGGCGCGCCGCCGTCGTGCCGCGGCGTGCTCGTCGAGCGCGCCCGGTACGAGTGGCGCCCGGCCGACGGCGGCGACCCGGCGACGCTGGCCGAGCAGTTCCTCGCCGCGCACGGGCTCGACCTGACCGACCTGGCCCGGCCCGCCACCCACCAGCCGACCGGCGTCTGCGGCGCCGCCCTGTACGTCTCCGCCGCCGCCGGCGCCCACATGATCGGCGCCGCACCCGGCGCGCCCACCCCGGCGCCGGCCCTGCCGGAGCTGGCCGTGGTCGTTTACGGTCACCACCCGTCCCCGTCCCCGGCCGCACCGCCCGCCCCGGCGCGCGCCGCCCGGTCCGGCCCCGGCTGGTGGCTGGGCGACTGGCGGGAGAGCTGGACCCCGCGGCAGCACGCCGACGCCGTGACCGCGGTCCGCGCCGCCATCGCCCGCGGCGACGTGTACCAGGTCAACGTCGTCGGGCACGCCGCCGCCCGCTACCTCGGCGACCCGCGACCGGCGCTGTCCCGGCTCGGCGCGCTGCCCGGCGCCCGCTACGGCGGCACCCTGCACGGCGACGGCTGGGCGATCGGCTGCGCCTCCCCGGAGACCCTGGTCGAGGTGACCGACGGCCGGGTGATCACCCGACCGATCAAGGGCACCCGCCCGGCCACCGCCGCCGGACGTCGCGAACTGCTCGCCTCGGCCAAGGAACGCGCCGAACACGTCATGATCGTCGACCTGGAACGCAACGACCTGGCCCGGGTGGCGCGCACCGGGTCGGTGCGAGTGGACGAGCTGTTCGCGGTGCGCCGTTGGTGCGACCTGTGGCAGGCCGAGTCGACCGTGTCCGCGGCGGTGGCCGACGGGCTGGGCCTGGCCGACCTGCTGCGCGCGACCTGCCCCGGCGGGTCGGTCACCGGGGCGCCGAAGCTCGCCGCCCTGGCCCGGATCGCCGCCCTGGAACCCGTCGGGCGCGGCGCCAGCATGGGGGCGCTCGGCTGGGTCGGTCCGGGCCGCCTCGACCTGGGCCTGACCATCCGCACCGTGGCCGCCGACGCCGACCGGCTGCACGTCTGGGCCGGCGGGGGCATCACCTGGGACAGCGACCCGGACGCCGAGGTCGCCGAGGCGGCGGCAAAGGCCGCTCCGGTACGCGCCCTGCTCGCCACCGGCTGACGCCGCCCCCGCGCGGCAGCAGGGCTGCCGTCACCGTCGCCGGGGCGTTGCAGGCGCTGTGGAGCTGACGACATGAGCGGCTCACCCGGACGTTCGGGTGGGGCGTTCCGGGCTGATGACGCGGGCGATTCGCGCCGACGCCTCGGCGGGGGCGTTGCGGGCGCTACAGAGCTGATGACGTGAGTGACTCACAGCGGGGGGCGTCCGCGTTGTCGATCTTGATGACGCAGGCGACTCGCGCCGGCATCGCGACCCCGGTGATTCGTTGGCGTCATCAGCTCGACAGCGCCCCGAACGACTCCTCGACCGCCCGTCGTCCCGGACCGCAGCCGCTGGCCCGTCAGGCGTGCCGGACCCGCCGGCATCGAGGTCCCCGGGTCGGAGTGGGCGACCCGCCGCGACGCGGCATCCGGCAAGGTGCTGGTCCGAGTGGCAGGAGGAAAGCCCGCCGGCCGGCGAGCGCCGCTTGACGCCCACTCGGCGACGTGACAACCTCTAGGTTGTCTAGATGACCTGGAGGACCGATGGCCAAGGCGCCGCTCTACGTGCGGATCGAGCGGGAACTGCGTACCCGCCTCACCCGGGCGCGGCCCGGTGACGCCGTGCCGGCCGAGTCGGCGCTCGCCGAGGAGTTCGGGGTCGCCCGGATGACCGTCCGGGCGGCGCTCAACGCCCTGGAGGCCGACGGTCTCATCGAGCGGATCCAGGGGCGGGGCACCTTCGTGCGGCAGCGGCCCCAGCCCCGCGCGGCCGGGACCTTGATGAGCTTCCAGGAGCAGGTCCGCGCATGGGGGCGTACGCCGGCATCGCTGTTGGTGGAAGGCGAGGTGCGGGCCGCCTCCGCCGCGGAGGCCGCGGCGCTGCACCTGACCGCCGCGGCGCCGCGGGTGGTCTCGATCGTGCGGGTACGGCTCGCCGACGACGTCCCCCTGGCCGTCGAGTACGCCTGCTTCCCGCCCCACCTGAGCGACCTGCTCGACCTCGACCTGGAGACGGGGTCGCTGCACCGCGCCCTGCACCAGATGGGGTCACACCCCACGCTCGGCTCCTCCACGCTGACCGCCCAGCGGGCCGGCGCCGACGGTGAGCGCCTGCACGTCCCGGCTGACGAACCGCTGCTGGTCGAGACCCGGCTCATCGTCGACCAGCACTCGGCGCCGCTGGAATTCAGCGTCAGCCGCTACGTCGGCGCCCGCTACGACCTGCAGGTCACCTTCGACGTGCAGCCACCCCGGACAGGAGAGACCCGATGAACGTCGCCAAGATGATCGACCACTCGCTGCTGCGCCCCGAGCTGACCACCGACGACATCCGGCGTGGCTGCGACATCGCCGCCCGCCGCGCCGTCGCCTCGGTCTGCGTGCGCCCCTCCGACGTCGAGTTCGCCGCGGCCGCGCTCGCCGGCACCGGCGTGCTCGTCGGCACCGTGGCCGGATTCCCGCACGGCGACACCCGGACCACGACCAAGGTCGCCGAGACCCGCGATCTCGTCGGCGCCGGCGCCGACGAGATCGACATGGTGCTGCACATCGGCCGGCTGCGCGACGGCGACACCGCCTACGTGCACGACGACATCGCCGCCGTGGTCGCCGCCGCGCAGGGCCGGGTCGTCAAGGTGATCCTGGAGAACGCGTACCTCACCGACGAGCAGAAGGTCACCGGTTGCCGCCTCGCCGAACGGGCCGGGGCGCACTTCGTCAAGACCAGCAGCGGGTTCGCCCCCGGCGGCGCCACCGTCGCCGACATCCGACTCATGCGCGCCACGGTCTCCCCGCACGTCGAGGTCAAGGCCGCCGGCGGCGTGCGCAGCCTCGACACCCTGCTGACCCTGCACCGGGCCGGCGCGGCCCGCTTCGGCGCGACCGCCACCGAGGCCATTCTCGACGACTTCGCCGCCCGCGAACGCGGCGAGCGCCCGGTCGCCGCCGTGACGACCACCGACGGCGGCTACTGACGACCCCGGCAGCGCACCCGACCACCGCTGCCCGGCCCCGGGATGGTCCGTTCCGGTCACACCGGTGCGCTCACCTGCTCAGGTTCCGCCAGCGACGCACGGCCAACGGCGCGCAGACGACGATCAGCAGCAGCGGCCAGGCGACCGCCAGGGCGACGGCGTGCTGCGCGGCGAAGGACTCGCCGCCCCAGCCGGGGTTGCCGAACAGTTCCCGGCAGGCCGCCGCGGTGGCAGACAGCGGGTTCCACCGGGCGACGGCGGCCAGCCAGCCGGGCATGGTGTCCGGGGCGACGAAGACGTTGGAGGCGAAGCCCAGCGGCCAGACCAGGATCTGCAGGACCGCCACCGACTCCGGCGCGCGCAGCAGCAGCGCCAGGTGGATGCCGAGGACGATCATCGCGGCGCGCAGCAGCAGCAGGAGCCCGACGGCGGCGAGGGCCCGGCCGGCGCCGAGGTGCCACTGCCAGCCGACCAGCGCGCCACAGCCGAGCATGACGGCCAGCGCGACGACGGCGTGCAGCAGGTCGGCGACGGCCCGCCCGGTGACGACCGCGGAGCGCGCCATCGGCAGGGAGCGGAACCGGTCGGTGACGCCACGGGCGGCGTCGGTGGCCACCGCCGTGTAGGTGGTCTCCACCCCGAAGAGCATGGTCATGGCGAACATGCCGGGCAGCAGGAACTCCTTGTAGTCACCGCCGCCGGGCACCACCATCGCCCCGCCGAGCAGGTAGCCGAACATCAGCACCAGCAGCACGGGGAAGAGCAGGGCGACGATCACCGGGCCGGGTTGCCGCGCCCAGTGGGCCAGGGCCCGCCCGGTCAGGGTGGCCGCGTCGGTGAGCGCCCAGCGGGCCCGGCGCAGCGCCAGGGTCGGCGTGCTCACGCGCTCACCTCGTCCCGGTCGGCGGTGAGGTGCAGGAACACCTCGTCGAGGGTGGGTCGGCGCACGGCCACGTCGGCGGCCTCCAGCCGCCCGTCGGCCAGGGCCCGCAGCACGGCGGCGAGGGTGCTCACCCGGTCGGTGGTGGTGACGCTGACCCGCAGTTCGTCCGGGGCGACGCGGGGTGCGGCGGCGGCGGCCGCGCCGATGACCTCGGCGGCGCGGGCCAGGTCGCCGGGGTGGTGCAGCACCACGTCGACCCGGTCGCCGCCGAGGGCGGACTTGAGTTCGTCGGGGCTGCCGGCGGCGATGATGTGGCCGTGGTCGACGACCCTGATCGTGTCGGCCAACTGGTCGGCCTCCTCCAGATACTGGGTGGTGAGCAGGACGGTGGTGCCGGCGGCGACGAGCGCGCGGACGGCGTCGCGGACGTCGCCGCGGGCGCGCGGGTCGAGGCCGGTGGTGGGTTCGTCGAGGAACAGCACGGGCGGGTCGAGGATCAGCGCGGCGGCCAGGTCCAGCCGGCGGCGCATCCCCCCGGAGTACGCCCCGACCGGCTTGTCGCCGGCGTCGGTGAGGCCGAAGCGGGCCAGCAGCTCGTCGGCGCGGGCGCGGGCCCGGGCGGGGGAGAGGTGGCGCAGCCGGCCGAAGAGCACCAGGTTCTGCCGGCCGCCGAGCACCTCGTCGACGGCGGTCTGCTGGCCCACCAGGCCGATGTGGGCGCGGACCCGGTCGGCGTGCTGGCGCACGTCGTGGCCGGCGACCCGGGCGGTGCCGGCGTCGGCGCGCAGCAGGGTGGTCAGGATCCGCACCAGGGTGGTCTTGCCGGCGCCGTTGGGCCCGAGGACCGCGCAGATCGTGCCGCCGGCCACGGTCAGGTCGACCCCGGCGAGGGCGGCGGTGTCGCCGTAGCGCTTGCGCAGGCCTTCGGCCTCGATGACCGGTCCGTCGCGTCGCATGGGCACGCCCCTCTCCCCGTTGCCGTGCGCCGTACCGTACACCATACGGTACGAGGGTCGGTAGGGTGGCGGCATGAGCGTCGAGTACAGCGGCACCGGGGACCCCGCGCGCAGCCTCGCCCTGCTCTGGCGCACCAGCGAGAAGGCCAGCCGCCGGGGCGGCGACCTGAGCGTGGACCGGATCGTGCGCGCCGCCATCGAGGTGGCCGACACCGAAGGACTGGCCGCGCTCTCCATGCGCCGGGTCGCCGAGCGCCTGGGAGTCGGCACCATGTCGCTCTACACCCACGTGCCCGGCAAGGGCGAACTGCTCGACGTCATGCTCGACACCGTCTACGGCGAGACCGCCCGCCCCGCCGAGGTCCCCGGCGGCTGGCGCGGCCGGCTGGAGCAGATCGCCCGGGAGAACTGGGCGCTCTACCTGCGCCACCCCTGGCTGCTGCAGGTCGCCACCACCCGCCCACCCCTGGGCCCCAACGTCACCGCCAAGTACGAGTACGAACTGCGCGCGGTCGAGGGCATCGGCCTGACCGACCTGGAGATGGACGCCGTGGTCACCCTCGTCGACGGGTACGTCCACGGCGCGGTGCGCGGCGCGGTGGAGGCCGCCCAGGCCGCACAGCGCACCGGCATGACCGACGAGCAGTGGTGGCGGGCGCACGCGCCGTACCTGGAGAAGGTGATGGACCCGCGGCGGTTCCCCACCGCCGCCCGGGTGGGCACCGCCGCCGGGCAGGAGTACCAGGCGGCCGGCGACCCCGTGCGGGCCTTCGAGTTCGGCCTGGCGCGCATCCTCGACGGCGTCGCCGTCCTGGTCGGCGAGCGCTGACCGGGGTGCGCCACCGCCGGCCGTGAGGCACGGATAGCCTTTCCGGCATGACCGTACGCCCCATCAGGATCATCGGTGATCCCGTCCTGCGCACCGCCTGCGAGCCGGTGACCAGCTTCGACGCCGAGTTGCAGCACCTGGTCGACGACCTGATGGACACCCTGCTGGGCGCGCCCGGCCGGGCCGGCGTGGCCGCGCCGCAGATCGGGGTGAGCGCCCAGGTGTTCGTCTACGACGCCGACGGCCACCGCGGACACATGATCAACCCGAGCATCGAGCTCTCCGACGAGACGCAGGACGACGACGAGGGCTGCCTGTCCATCCCCGGGCTGTACTTCCCGACCCGGCGGGCGATGCACGCCACCGTGCACGGCTTCGACCGGCACGGCGAGCCGCTGACCATCTCCGGCAGCGGCTTCCTGGCCCGCGCGTTGCAGCACGAGACCGACCACCTGCGCGGCCGCCTCTACGTCGACACCCTGTCCGGCGACGTACGCCGCCGGGCGGTGCGGGAGATCCGCGCCGGCCGGTTCGACTCGCCCAGCCGGCACCGCTGACGACGCGGGGGCGGCCGACGGCCGCCCCCGCACCCGATCAGCCGCAGGTCACTTCGGCGGCGGGGCCACCAGGCAGGTCGCCGTGGAGCTGTTGCCGACGTTGTCCACGCCGGTGATCACCGCGTCGCCGCGCAGCGTCACCTTGTAGTCGATGTCGCCGGTGCCGTCCTTGACCCGGGACTGGGCACCCGGCGCCTGCACCAGCTTGATCTTGGTGCCGGCGGGGAACGGGCCGAACTTCACCGTCGGGTCGGCGCTGTCAGCGATGAAGACGTCCACCGCCGTGTCGACGATGTCGGTCGAGGTGAGCTGGTAGAACCCGTCCGGGTTGTACGAGCCGGGGGTGTTGTCCCCGCTCGGGTTGTTCGTCGGCACGCACGCCGTGGCCGGCGCGGTGGTGTCGACCACCCGCATCGTCGCGGTGTCGCTGCCGGTGTTGCCGGCCGCGTCCGTGGCGGTGCAGGTCACCGTGGTGGCGCCGAGCGGGAAGGTGCCGCCCGACGGCGGCACGCAGGTCGGCGTGAGCGGCCCGTCGACGTTGTCGGTCGCCGAGGCCGGGTAGGTGACGACCGCGCCGGCGGGGCTGGTCGCCTCGACCGTCCGGTCGTCCACGACCACCACCGGCGGAGTGACGTCGTTGACCGTGACGCTGATCTGCTCGACGAACGCCGGCCCACCGGAGAGCCCGTTGAGCAGGAAGTCCACCGTGCAGTGCAGGGTGGCGCCCTGCGGAGCGTTCCCGGCCACCGCGATGGTCTCGGCGAACGGCACGTTCGTGCCGCTCTGCTGGGTACGCGAGGCCGCGTCGAAGGTGACGGTCAGCCCCGGATCGCAGGACGTCACCGTCGGGGTGACGGTGACGTCGAGGTCCCGCAGCCCGGTGAGGATGGCGTCGGTGACGGTCTCGGGGGCGCTGCCGACCAGCTGGCCGCCGGTCGCGGCGACCACCGCGCCGGCCTGCCCGGTGACGTTCAGGCCGCCACCGCCGCCGCTGACGCTGACCGCCAGCACCTTCGCCTCGTCGGCCTGCAGAGCCGAGGTGGCTTGCGCCAGGGTGTGCCCGGCGCTCGGGTCGTGGCTGGGGGCATCGCCGACCAGCACCACGATCCGGCTGCTGCCCGAGCGATAGGCGATCCCACCGTCGGAGACCTGAAACAGAGCGTTCACCCACGCCTCGGGGGTGTCCCCACCGCCGCCGGCGGACAGCCCGTTGACCGCGTTCTGCAACGCCGTCGCGTCGTCGGTGAGGTTCTGCCGGACCCGGAACAGCTCCGCGCCGTCGCCCTCGTCCCGGTACGAGGCCACCGCGAACTGCGCGCTCGGCTGCACCGACCGCACGTTGTTGATGACCTGCTGGAGATTGGCCTGCACGTCACCGATGACAGTGCCCATGCTGCCGGTCGTGTCGACCAGCAGCACCACGTCCGGCTTCGGCGGGATCGGCGGGGTGGCGACCACCTTGGCGATGTCGATGCTCGCGCCCGGATCGGCGTCCCGGTCCACGACGGCCGGGTCGACGCCCGGCGCCGCGAGCGCCGGCCCGCCCGCCACGGTCACCAGGGCCGCCACGGCGGCGGTGAGGACCGCCAACCGACTTCGACCCCGTACTGATGTCACTGCCATCTGTGCTCCTTCAGCTCCGCCGCGTCACGACGCGGCCTCTGCCAGGAGACGCTAGGGGTCCGAGGGGCCGCCGCCCGTCCGACACAGGCCCAGGTCAGAGTCGGGTTGCTGACCCTGCGTGGCGGCTGGACATGCTGTCTGTCGCCGCAGTCAGCGCATACTCGCCGAAGTCGGCGACCCGGCTGAAGCCGAGCCGTCGGTAGAGCCGCACCGCGGCGACGTTGTCGACCCTGACGTTGAGGGTGACGTGGTCGACGTGGGCGCGCAGCCGCCCGCACAGCGCGGCGACCACCGCGGCGGCCAGGCCCTGCCCGCGTACCCGGGGATGGGTGGTGACGTTGCCCAGCGCGGCCACCCGGTAGGTGGGCGACCAGACGTGCACCCCGGCCACCGCGACCAGCTCACCCGCCTGCCGGATCCCCACGTACTGGCCGGTGGCAAGCATCCGCGGATCGAACCAGTTGCCCGGATACGCCAGCGCGTAGAGCGCGCGCAGGGCCGGCAGGTCGGCCTCACCGAGCACCTCCCCGGCCGGGGTGACCGTCGCCAGCCGCGCCGGGTCGGTCAGCGCCATCCGCAGGTGCGCCCCGGCCGGATCGAAGGCGAACCAGCCGCCCAGCACCTCCTCCAGGCCGGGGGACAGGTGCGCGTACAGGCGGGCGGGCAGCATCGGCGCCAGGTCGGCCAGCAGCGCCGCCACCTCCGGCCGGCCGTCCGGCCCGGCGAAGGCGAGCAGCACCGGCGGTGTCACCCCGTGGTAGAGCAGCGCCACCTGGTCGCCACGACGGAACCACGACGTGTACGGCCAGAAGAAGTCGTCCAGGTCGCCCAGCTGGTAGGCGTGCAGCACCGGATCGCGGCGCAGCAGCTCCGCCAGGGCGGCGCGATCGTGTTCGGCCCGGACCGGCATCGGGTCAGCCACCTCCCGTCACGGCGCTCAACCCGCCCGCCACTGGTCGTAGCCGAGCTTCGCCACCAGCGCCAACACCACCACCAGCAGCACGACCCGCACGAACCCGGCGCCCCGGCGCAACGCCATCCGCGCCCCCACCGCCGCCCCGGCGACGTTGCACACCGCCATCGCCGCCCCCAGCAGCCACCACACGTGACCGGTGGCCGCGAACACCACCAGCGCCCCCAGGTTCGTACCCGCGTTGACCACCTTCGCCATCGCCGAACCGTGCACGAAGTCCGCGCCCACCAGCGCCGTGAACGCCACCACCAGGAACGTGCCCGTACCCGGGCCGATCAGACCGTCGTACAGGGCGATGCCCACCCCGGCCACCGCCACCGCCGCGACCACCCGCAGCCGGGTCCGCCGCGCCGGCACCGCCACCACCCCCAACCGGGGACGGAACACCACGAACAACGCCACCGACACCAGCACCGCCAGCACCACCGGCCGGTACGCCCCCGCCGGCACCGCCCCCGCCAGCGCCGCCCCGACACCCGCGCAGCACACCGCCAGCCCCGCCGACGGCCCCGCCACCATCCAGTCGATCTTCGTGCGCCGGGCGTACGTCACCGCCGCCGTCGACGTACCGAAGATCGCGGCCAGCTTGTTCGTGCCCAACGCCGTCGCCACCGGCACCCCCGGCGCGGCCACCAGCAGCGCCGGCAGCAGCAACAGACCGCCACCACCGACCACCGCGTCGACCCAACCGGCCATCGCGGCCGCGGCGAGCAGGGTGGTCAGCGACAGGGGATCCACGGCCGGCCATTCTGCCCACCCACGCCGATCCGCCGCGCCACCCTGTGGCCGACCTCACCGGCCGGCGACCCCCTCACCGACCCCGCCGGCGACGCAGCCACAGCCCCACCGACGCCACCGCCACGAACACCAGCACCGAACAGAGCAACGCCTTGACCATCGGGCAACTGTGCCACGGCCACGTAGGGTGCAGGAGTGCGCCTGGCGACGTTCAACCTGCTGCACGGCCGCTCCCTGACCGACGGCCTGGTCGACCCCGACCGGCTCACCGCCGCGGTGCAGACCCTCGACGCCGACATCCTCGCCCTGCAGGAGGTCGACCGGGACCAGTCCCGCAGCGGCAACCTCGACCTCACCGCCATCGCCGCCCGCGCCCTCGACGCCCCCGAACACCGCTTCGCCGCCGCCGTCGTCGGCACCCCCGGCGAACAGTTCCGCCCCCTGCGCCACGACGACGACGGCCACGGCGAACCCTGCTACGGCGTCGGCCTGGTCAGCCGACACCCCGTCCGCTCCTGGCAGGTCACCCGGCTGCGCCCCGCCCCGGTACGGTCCCCGATCTACGTCCCCGGCCCCCGCGGCGGCCTCGTCCTGCTGCGCGACGAACCCCGCGTCGTGCTCGCCGCGATCCTCGACACCCCGCACGGGCCCCTCACCGTCGCCGCCACCCACCTGTCGTTCGTCCCCGGCTGGAACGCCCACCAGCTGCGCCGCGTCGTACGCGCGCTGCGCACCCTGCCCGCCCCGCGGATCCTGCTCGGCGACCTCAACCTCCCCGCCGGCGCCGCCCGACTGCTCAGCGGCTGGCGGCCGCTGGGCCGCCGCCCCACCTACCCGGCCGCCGCCCCCCGCGTGCAACTCGACCACATCCTCGCCGACCGGCACGGCCTGGACCGGCTGCCCCCGGTCACCGCCGTGAACACACCGCTGTCGACGATCTCCGACCACCGGCCCCTCGTCGTCGACCTCGGCTGACCCGGCGGCGACCCGACCCCGGCCCGGCCGCCGCCGCGGCCGCCTCAGCCCTGCCCGACGGCCCGCTGCGCCGCCCGCACCGCGTTGCGGAACAACATCGCCACCGTCGTCGGACCCACCCCGCCGACCCGCGGCGTGATCGCCCCCGCCACCTCGGCACACGACTCGTCCACGTCCGGCAGCAACCGCCGCCCCTCGTAGCGCACCCCACCACCGACGACCACCGCACCCGGACGCACGTGCTCCGGCCGCACGATCCCCGGCACCCCCGCCGCCGCCACCAGGATCTCCGCCCGCCGCGTGTACCGCGGCCAGTCCGCCACCCCGGTGTGCACCACCGTCACCGCCGCGTTCGCCGTCGGCCGCTTCTGCGCCAGCAGCATCGCCAACGGCCGCCCCAGCGTCGCCCCCCGACCCAGGACCACCACCTCACGACCCGACACCGGCACCCCGTGGTACGCCAGCAACGCCTCGATCCCCGCCGGTGTGCACGGCAACGGCCCCGGCAGACCCAACGCCAACCGGCCCATGTTCACCGGGTGCATGCCGTCGACGTCCTTGTCCGGGTCGAGGACGTCCAACGCCCGGTCGTAGTCCAGATGACTGGGGATCGGATGCTGCACCAGCACCCCGTGCACCCCCGCGTCGGCGTTGAAATCCGCCAGCACCCGGTGCAGATCCTGCTGAGAGGCCGACGCCGGCAGGTGCACGTGCGGCGACGCGAAACCCAACTCCGCCGCCTGACGCTGCTTGATCCGGATGTACCCGGCGCTCGCGTCGTCGTCACCCACCAGCACCGTCGCCAACGCCGGCGTCACCCCCGCCGCGCGCAACGCCGCCACCTGCTCGGCGACCTCGGTCAGGATCTTCTCCGCCACCGGCTTACCGGGCAGCAGCCGGGCCGTCGCAGTCACAGGGGAAGCGGAAACAGACATGGCTCACCTCGTCCGCGGAGGCCCAGGCGGTCGACCCCCGCGACGAGCTCCCCGATGGTTCACCCATCCCCGTGCCGCCAGTCGCGTCCACCCTCAGCCTGCCACACCGCCGGCGCCGACCGCATCCGCCACCGCCCACCACCCCGGCAGCCAGACCAGCACCGCGTCCGCCCGCCCCCGCCGCACCCACCCCTACGGCGACGATCCTGTCAGGACAGGCACCCGCGCCCCAGCGGCCACTCGCCACAACCCGTACAGTCTCGCCGTGATCGAGATCAGCGCCCAGGTTGACCTGTCGCACCCCAGCGACCGGGTCTGGCAGGCATTGACCAATCCGGAGCTGCTCAGCCGCTGGTTCACCGAGACCGAGACGGTCACGCAGGCACCGCAGCGGCTGCTGCTGCACACCGCGGGGCTGCCCGGCTTCCACGCCGCCGTCGACGCCGAGGTGACCGACCAGCGGGCACCCGAGCTGCTCGTCCTGCAGTGCCAGGAAGGCGACCGCCGCACCCAGCTCACCTGCACCATCACCCGCACCGCCGAAGGCTGCCGACTGTCGGTGCAGGAAACCATGGAACACGGCAGCTGGCCCGCCGAGGACCGCGACCACCGCGAGCGGTACTACCAGCAGACCCTGACCGGACGGCTCCCCGCCATCCTCGACTGGCTCGCCTTCCAGCAGGTCGACCTGCGCCGCGGCGAGGACCCGCCGACCGCCGAGCTGCCCGCCATCGCCCTGACCGGCCGCGTACCCGCACCGGCCGACCGCCGACGCCGGCTGGCGATCGTCGCGGCGGTCACCGCGGCGACCCTCGCCACCGGCGCGGCCCTCTGGGCCCTGCTGCCCGGCGACGCGGACCACACCGCCGCACCGGCCCCGCTGCCCCCACCACCCACCGCCGGCGCCACCAACGACAGTGCCGCGCCCCGGACCACCCGCAGCTCCCGGCCCTCGTCCGCCGCCGCTCGCAGCACCCCGCGCCCCAGCCGGACCCCCACCGCCACCCCGTCACGCACACCCACCTCCGCCGCCCCGAGCGCCGCCACCATGACCGCCCGCTACGAGACCACCGCCACCCGGCTCTTCGGCTACACCGGCCAGGTGGTGCTCGACAACCCGGACGGCCCCGCGGCGAAGAGCTGGACCCTCGTCGTCACCCTCGCCGAGGACGGCACCATCACCAACGCCCAGGGAGCCAACTGGCAGCAGGACGGTCAGGCCGTCACCTTCACCGGCGCACCCGTCCCGGCCGGACAGTCGCAGACCATCACCTTCGACGTCCGCAACCCGGACCCGCGCACCAAGGCACCCGAGGGTTGCACGATCGACGGCACCCCCTGCACCGGCCTGTAACCCGACGCCCCGGTCAACCCGCGGGATCGAACGACAGCGGCACCAGCCCCGCCAGCGCGCGGTTGGTGCGGTTCGACCGCACCGCCGCCCGCTGCTGACCGGCCGTCACCTCAATGTACGTCTGCGACGACGCCAACGACGCGTGCCCCAACAACCGCATGATCTCCGCGGCGCTCGCCCCGTCCTCGGCCAACCGCGTCGCGAACGTGTGCCGCAACGCGTGCAGCCGCGCGCCGCGCGGCACCCGGTCACCGATGCCCGCCCGCCGATAGCAGGAGTCCACCAGGTACTGCAGCCCACCCCGACGCAGCGGCTCACCCCGACGGTCCACCAGCAACGGCGAATCCGGCCGTACGCTGCGCGACCCGAACCGCCGCACCCGACTGTCCAGGTAGGCCGCCAGCACCCGGTCCAGCTCCGGCTCCACCGGTACCACCCGCGGCCGGCCGCCCTTGCCCGCCACGTCCACCCGCCGCTCGTCGGCCCGCCCGGTCAGCGACGACACCCGCAGCGCCAGCAGCTCCGACAGGCGCAGCCCGGCGCAGAGCGCCAGGGCCAGCACCGCCACGTCCCGCTCCGGCCACGGGTCCCGCTGCCGGCCGTCCTCCCGAGCGACCGAGGCGAGCAACTCCTCCGGGGTGTCCTCGCCCCGCAACGGCTTGGGCTGGGGGAGCGGAGCGCGCGGCCGGCCCACCGCCGGCATCGGATTGCCCGCCACCACCCCCTCGGCCACCAGGAACGTGAAGAAGCTGTTCCAACTGGACCAGGCGCGGTGCACCGAGGACGCCGCCCGGGGAGCGGCGAACCGGGCGAACGCGGCCCGCATGACCCGGGGGGAGAGGTCCGAGATCATCACCTGGTCGAGGGGGAGGGGAGTGGCGTCCTCGCCGACCAGGGCGGCGACGGCCCGCAGGTCCCGCCGGTACGCCTCCAGCGTGTGCGGGGAGGGCTTGCGGGTGGCCCGCGCCGTCAGGAACTCCTCGATGAGCCGCC
Source organism: Micromonospora sp. A200 (assembly GCF_029893845.1). Classification (NCBI taxonomy): domain Bacteria; kingdom Bacillati; phylum Actinomycetota; class Actinomycetes; order Micromonosporales; family Micromonosporaceae; genus Micromonospora; species Micromonospora sp. A200. The sequence continues at coordinate 48,616 of NZ_JARXXY010000030.1, forward strand.
CTACCGATTCGCCCCGTTTGTGATGCATAAGGCATATTATGCAGGTTTTTCGGGTTTCGGGCCAGCCCACGAGGGGAGGGGAGCGGCGCAGGCGGAGACTCGCTTTCCGGATCGCCCTTGAGTGGCGGTGTCCGGCGGTTCACGAGGAATGGCGGGCTGAGGTGCAGCGGGGCCGTCCATGACCATGGACGCGAGGTGGCGTCCCAGCCGAGGGGAACGGCCCGTTCGGCTCACCGCCGCGCGCTGCACGCACAGTGCCGATGATGTCGTGCCCAACGCGGCCGTCATTGGTGGACGCGTGGCGCACGTGCATTGGTGGACGCGCGGCGCACGTGCAGGGGGTTCTCCGTCGGGCCGAGCCGGCCGACCTTCGCCTCATGGCTCTCGTCGCGGCCCACGACAGCACCGCACAACTCTCCCGGAGGAGGGCCCCACCAGCACTACTTGACATAATGTTCATTATCGAATCAGGACACACAGCTGCAGTGACCTGGCCAGGCGTCGGCTCGAGCTGCCTCCACTGTTCCTTCTCAACCATCCTGAGCCATTCTCGATAAGTTGAGCCATCTCCTAACTCTTCTCACTTAACTTGAGCCACCCGTACTAACCCGTCGGTTGCTCGGCACTTGCCCCCTACTACGCTCCGTAACGGACACTGTCGTTCAACCCCTTCACGCCGCCCGGGTGCTGGGTCGACCCGTGCCGCTGTGGTGGGCCGGCACCGCCACCCCCGAGATCGTCCGCACCGTTCGGCTGCTCGATCAGCCCAGCCCGCTACACATCCCGGACACCATCACCGAGTGGCCGGCCGCCATCGCTCGCCTATCCGCCGCGCTGGACACCGCGACGTCACCGCCGCGCTGGCCCATCCCACGACTGGCGACGGCTGGTTCCTGGTCGCAGCGCCCCAGCCGCCGGCCTGGCCAGACCGCCATTGCCGCCGACGAAACCTACTCTGCCACTGAATGAGAACGTCATCCTGCTCACCAACCTGGCGTGGTCGGCATGGCTGTTCCTCGGGTTCGTGCGTGGCCGCCTGCCCTTCGCCCGCCTGGAACACTGGCAGACCCGTTACGTGATCCTGTATGCCGTCTGGGCCTGGACAGTCGTCCTCGCCTTCCCGCTCGTGTTCGACTTCGCCTGAGCCGGATCCGGCCCGCTCATCCTGCCCGGCACAGGGACAGGGTTGAGCGGGCCGTCCGGCGCGTTGGAGAGCACATGGATGATGCCGCGCTCGGGCTTGGGTGGGACTTTTGGCGGATGGCGTCAGCCGTGGCGGCTTCTCGCATCCATCGACCCAGGTCAACCCCGCAACATCCGTTGCCACGCACCATCGCAGGGGGTTGCGCGGGTTAAGGGAATGACGTGTCATTCATTTATGGCCCGTACCGCTGACCCTAACCGCCGGGAGTCCATCCTCGACGCGGCCCACTCGATCTTTGCCCGCAAGGGCTACGCCGCCGCCGGCATCGCCGACGTCGCCGGGGAGTTGGGCATCGCGCACGGCACCGTGTACCGGTACTTCGAGAACAAGCGCGACGTCGCCGCTGCGGTGCTGAACCGGGCGCTCGAGCGAATCGCTGCGGTGGTCATGGCGGAGGACGCGACGGCCACGAAGTCCCTGGCCGAGTACCGGGCACAGGTGGAGCGCCTCGGCCACCGGCTGTACGAGCTGTTCGTCGCCGACCGGGCACTCGGCCGGCTGGTCTTCTACGACCTCGGCGCCGTCGACGACGAACTGCGGGAGCGCTTGCGCGCCGCCCACGAGATGTTCGCCGAGTACACCGCGTCGTACCTCCGAAACGGGGTGGCCAAGGGATTCCTGCGCCCCGACCTGGACGTGGACACGACCGCGCGAGTGATCAACGGCATGATCTTCGAGGGTGCCGCCCAGGTTACGCATACCGATGATCCGCAGCGGCTGCGCGACCGGTGGATTCGTGCCGTCGTCGCGCTGATGTTCGACGGAATCGCCCGTTAGGGAGAGCCTAGGAGGAGCGGCATGGTCCAGGTAGACGTCTTCTGGTCGTACGCGATCGGCGCGGGGTTCGGCACGGCGGCCGCCCGCGCGGCCGTCGCCGAACCGGTCCGCCCGCTGTTGTCCGACCGCCGGTTCACCACGACAGTGCTGTTCCTGTCGTGTGTTTTCGCCCCGAGCGGGCTGTGGCTGGTGTGGCAGTTCACCGGCTGGGAGACCATGCACGCCGCGCCGACGACCGCCGACCTGCCAGCCTGGTTGGTCGCCACCTTCGCGATGACCAACGTGACCCAGGGGATCGTCGGGTACTGCGTGGCCCGGCACCTGTGGCGTAGCGGGCACCAGTACCTCTCGTGGCTGCAGATGCCGTTGGGCTACTTCGCGATGTTCTTCGTGCTGGCGTACGGCTGGGACGGCACCGGGTACCGACGGTTCTTCGCGCCCACCACTGCAGCATGGCGGGCCGGCGAGTTCGATCCGCTCGGGTTCCTCACCAGCCCGGTGGCGCTCACCCTGTACGGGATGGGCGTGGTCCTGATCCCGACGATGCTGTGGCTGCAAGCGGGGTGGTGGGCCGGCGACGGGCTCGCCCGGGCGCGGGCGGGCGCACTGCTGCTGGTCGTCCCCTTCAGCCTCGGACTCGGTACGGCCGCCGTCGCCACGGTCGCGCTGCGCACCCTCGGCGTGCTGCCTGGACTGCTTGCCTGTGCCGTGCTTGTGGTGACCGTCTTCCATCCGCGAGGGCTCGCTGGGCTGCTGGCACGCGCCTTCCCGCTCACGACCAGGCGGAGTGTTCCGGCGCCGAGCGCCGCCTGAAGAACGCTGCGAGGCTTCCTCGGGTGTGGGGCGGCCGTCCGGCCGGACGACCGCCCCGGCCCGGTCAGGGGTAGACGTGCGTACTCGCTGGAGACTGGCCGGATTGGCGTTCGGCGTCGCGCTGTTCGCGACTGGCTGCGGAGGTGGCGACGGACCGTCACTCGCGGGCACCTGGGTCATGGCGGAGAATGGTTCGCGGACGATGACCGTGCGCGACGACGGTTCACTGTCGGCCAGTGTGGGCATCTCATGCACCGGCGCATTGGCGCGAGGCAACAGACGACTGGAGTGCGGAGTCGTCACCGCCCACACGGGTTCTCGCCGCTCCCACACTGATCGATGCGCAGGAGGGCGCCGCTCCCCCTGTCCGCCGACCGGATGTGATCACGATTTTGATGAGGGCCCGGCGCTGCGGAAGGTGCGACGGTAGGCGTCCGGAGGTACACCGACGGTGCGGTGGAAGTGTCGGCGCAGCGTCGTGGCGGTCCCCATGCCAGCCGCCTCGGCGATGACGTCGATGCTGTTGTCGGTGTTCTCCAGTAGCTCCTGGGCCCGGCGGATCCGCTGCGTAGCCAGCCACTGCAGCGGGGTGGTGCCGGTTACCGACTTGAAGTGGCGGGCCAGGTTGCGCGAGCTCATGTTCGCCTGGCGAGCCAGGTCCTCCACGGTCAGCGGACGGTTCAGCCGTTCCATCGCCCAGGGGAACAGGTTGGCAAGCGGATGGTCGTCGCGGGCGGGCACCGGGGTGGTGACGAACTGGGCCTGGCCGCCGGCGCGATGCGGCGGCACGACCAGGCGGCGGGCGACGGCGTTGGCGACCGTCGAGCCGTGGTCGCGGCGGATCAGGTGCAGGCACAGGTCGATCGCGGCGGCTTTGCCGGCAGAGGCGAGCACGTTGCCGTTGTCGACGTAGAGCACGTCCGGGTCGACCTTCACCCGGGGATAGCGGGCGGCCAGCGCCTCGGTGTGGGCCCAATGCGTGGTCGCGCGCAGCCCGTCCAGCACCCCGGCGGCGGCCAGCACGAACGCACCGGTGCACAGCGAGACCATCCGCGCGCCCGCCTCGTGGGCGGCGCGGACGGCGTCAAGCAGGTCGGGTGGCACGTCCGCGTCGATGTCTTCCACGGCCGGGATGATCACGGTGTCGGCGCGGGCGAGTCGGTCCAACCCGTCGTCGGGTTCCATGTGGAATCTGCCGATCCGGACCGGGCCCGGGCCGCAGACCACGAGGTCGTACCACGGGTCTGCCAGGCCGGACGGGTCGCGGACGAAGACCTCGCAGGCCATGGCGAGCTCGAAGTGCAGCATCGCGTCGGTGGCGGCGAGCGCGACAGTGGCCATGTCCGAAATTGTATGGGGCATGGCGTTCCAGACACTCCTCCGGGGCCGGCGCTGCTGAAAGGATCTCCTCAGTCGATCTTCTGAGGGAGGAACTGCAGATGGGTTCGAGTCAGACCGTGGCGGTGTTCGGTGCGTACGGACACACCGGGCGGTTCGTGGTGACGGAGTTGCGCGATCGCGGGTTCGTGCCGCTTCTCCTCGGTCGCGACGCGGGCAAGCTCCAGGCGCTGGCGGCGTCGCATCCGGGGCTCGAGTACCGGGTGGCGTCGGTCGACGATCCGGCCTCGCTCGACCGGGCGTTGAAGGGCGTGGCCGCGGTCGTCAACTGCGCCGGCCCGTTCGCCTCGACCGCGGGCCCCTTGATCGAGGCCGCCCTGCGCGCCCGGGTCCCGTACGTGGATGTGGCGGCCGAGATCGAGGCCAACCTCGACACGTTCACGCACTTCACCGACCGCGCTCGGACCGCGGGCGTCGCGGTGGTCCCGGCGATGGCCTTCTTCGGCGGACTCGGCGATCTGCTGGTCACGACGGCGATGGGCGATTGGGTGGCGGCCGACGAGGCGCACGTCGCGTACGGATTGAGCAGTTGGCACCCGACGGCCGGGACCCTCGTCTCCGGCACCGTCTCTCGGGAACGGCGCGCTGGCCAACGTGTCCGCTACACCGGTGGCCGGCTGGAGTACTACGTCGACGAGCGCGACCTGCCGACCCTGGAGTGGGACTTTCCCGCTCCGGTGGGCCGCCGGACCGTGCTCGGCGAGTTCACGATGGCCGACGTCGTCACCGTCCCCAGCCACCTGTCCATCCCCGAGGTGCGCACGTACATGACCACCGACGCGGCCAGGGATCTGGCCGCTCCGGGCACACCGGCACCGACCGCGGTCGATGAGCTCGGCCGGTCCGCGCAGACGTTCACCGTCGACGTCATCGTGCGCTCCGGCGACACGCGGCGACGGGTCGTCGCCAGCGGCCAGGACATCTACGCCATCAGCGCACCGCTGGCGGTCGAAGCGGTCCATCGCATTCTCGGCGGTCGGACGAGGACGAGCGGTGTCGCCTCCGCCGGCGAGATCTTCGACGCGCCCGACTTCCTCCGCGCGCTGTCCGCGCACATCTCGCTCGAACCGGCCCACGAGTCTCGCGCGCCGCAGTTCGCCTGATCGCCGGGCCGCAGGCGACAGTCGGACACTCCCCCATGTCGGCGTGCCGCACCGTCACGAGCGACAGCGGTTGGCGGGACGCCGGTCGGTGGCGGGGCTGTCCGTCGGAAGGTTACGTCGTGCCGGCGGCCCCGACGCCGGCTGGCAGCAGGGCCAGGAGCTGTTGCGTGTGGCCGGGGAGCTCCACGTCGGCGAGCCCGGTGATGAGGTCCCTCAGCGGGAGGGGCTGATCGACCAGGACGGTGCCGTTGGACAGGAGCAGGGTGGGCACCGGGGTGTCGAGTTCGGCCTCGCTCAGCCCCGGCCCGCCGAGTGCGCAGAGGGCGTCTCCTTGGCAGCGGATGCGCTCCCGTAGCCCGGCGTTGCCGTTGGCGAGCGTGATGACGCGCCCGATGGTCCAGGTGTCGAGCGCCATGCGGTTGTCGTACGTCGTGTTCGCTCCCGCCGCGACGGCGGACGCGGCGGCGATGGTGGCGGCGTTGACGAGGGCGACGTGCGCCAGGATCTGGTCGGCGTTCCACTCGCCGGCCGGTGGGATCGGGCTCGTACCGTCGGAGCCGGCCACGGTCGCAGCGGCGTCCAGCAGCGCGCGGTACGCGTCCCCGAGCGGCGTGGTGTCCATCGTGTCTCCCTTTTCCGGGGCTGGGAATCTGCCGGCTCAGGTGTGCGCCGGGGACATCTCCCAGGGCGCCTGTGGCAGGACGTCGCCGGTCTCGAGCAGCGACTTGAGGTTCGCCAGCACGGCCGGCCAGCCGCGGGAGATCCCGTCGTGCATCGCCGGGTTGGCGAGGTTCTCGTGGGTCACGGTGAGGCGGACGATGTCGTGATGCGGCTCGACCAGGAAGGTGACGACCGACGGTTCTCGTGGCAGCTCGGCGGCGGGGGCGTCGTCGAAGGTGATGACCAGGCGGGTCGGGGGCTCGACCTTGATCACTTGACCGACGACGTCGACGACACCTGAGCCGTCGGCGCGTCGGTGCTCCCAGGTCGAGCCCGGCTGCCAGTCCGAGACGTTGGCGTGCCCCCAGTAGCGGGCCGTCAGGTCTGCGTCGGTGAGGGCTTGCCACACCTGCTCGGCGCTGGCGCGGATGTAGGTGGTGTAGACGTAGGTCGGCACGGGCGTTGGTTCGGTGGTCATGGCGTACTCCTCTGCCTGGTTCTTGATGGCGCTGATCGCTTGCAGGCGGGGCTTGTCGAACGAGGAGATCCACCGCTGCTCGATCTCGTGGATCGGTGTGGGGTTGAGATAGTGCAGTCGTTCGCGTCCGCGCCGGACGACGGTGACGAGGTTGGCCCGCTGCAGGATGTCCAGGTGCTGCGTCGCCGACTGGCGTGCCATGTCGAGGTGTTCGCACAGCTCGCGCAGCGTCTGGCCGTTCTGCTCCCGCAGCCGGTCGAGCAGGAGTCGTCGGGTGGGGTCGGCCAGTGCCTTGAAGGCCGGGTCCATCCCGCTCGCGTCGGTACTCACCCGGCCATCATGCAGGCATATGCCTGCCTAAGTCAACGAGGAGCGCTTCCGGTGGGGAACCTCGACGGGGTGGCGCAGACCGTGGTTACGGCGGCGAAGCTGCTCACCAGTTGACGGGTCGGGCCCCGAGGCCGGCTCACAGGCCGCCGGCGACCCGCAGCACCGCGCCGGTGGTGTAGGAGGCGTCGGGGCTCAGCAGCCAGGCGACGGCGCCGGCGATCTCGTCGGGTTCGCCGGGTCGGCCCATCGGCACCCGGCCGGCGTTGCGGTCGGGGCGGTCCGGCATGCCGGAGAGGGCGTGGATGTCGGTGCGGATGAGGCCGGGGGCGACGGCGTTGACCCGGATGCCGTGCGGGGCGAGTTCCTTGGCCAGGCCGATGGTGAGGGTGTCGGTGGCAGCCTTGACGGCGGCGTAGTGGATGTACTCCCCCGGGCTGCCGAGGGTGGCGGCGGCGGAGGAGATGTTGACGATGGCGCCGCCGGTGCCGAGGCGGCGGGCGGCCTGCTGCGCGCAGAGGACGTAGCCGATGAGGTTGACGTCGACGACGTGGCGCAGGTCGTCGGGGCGCAGGTCGGTGAAGGCGCCGATGGGGCTGGTGACGCCGGCGTTGTTGACCAGGCCGGTGAGCGGGCCGAGGTCGGCGGCCGCGTCGAAGAGCCCGGCGACCTGGTCGGGGTCGGTGGTGTCGGCGGGTACGGCGACGGCCTGGCGGCCGAGGGCGCGGACGTCGGCCAGTACCGCGGCGGCGGCGGCGTGGTCGCGTCGGTAGCCGATGGCGAGGTGGTGGCCGTCGTGGGCGAGGCGGCGGGCGACGGCGGCGCCGATGCCGCGGCTGCCGCCGGTGATGACCGTGACCGGATTCAATGGACCGCTCCCCTGCCCCCGTGTGGTGGCGACGCTACCGTTTCGGGCACGGGCCGGTCACGGAGAGGGTGGTCACATGACGCGGGCGTTGGTGCTGGGTGGTGGCGGGGTGACCGGGGTGGCCTGGGAGTGGGGGCTGTTGGCGGGGCTGGCGCAGCGGGGGGTGGTGCTGGCGGACGCGGACCTGGTGGTGGGGACGTCGGCCGGGTCGGTGGTGGGCGCGCAGTTGTGTTCGGGGCGGCCGGTGTGCGAGTCGTACGAGGCGCAGTTGGCGGCGCCGACGGGTGAGGTGGCGGCGCGGTTCGGGTGGTCGGCGGTGGCGCGGCTGGTGTGGGCGGGTGGTCGTACCCGGGACGCGGTGCGGGCCCGGGCGGCGGTGGGGGCGATGGCGGTGGCGGCGCGCACCCCGTCGGAGGCGTCGCGGCGGGCGGTGATCGAGGCCCGGTTGCCGGCGCGGGAGTGGCCGGCGCGGCGGTTGCTGGTGACGGCGGTGGACGCGACCTCGGGTCAGTTCGTGGTGTTCGAAGCGACCAGTGGGGTGTCGTTGGTGGACGCGGTGGCGGCCAGTTGCGCGGTGCCGGGGGTGTGGCCACCGGTGACGATCGGGGATCGCCGGTACGTCGACGGTGGGGTGCGGTCGGTGGTGAACGCGGATCTGGCGGCGGGCGCGGAGCGGGTGGTGGTGCTGGCGCCGATGACGTCGGGGTTCGGGCCGATGCCGCGGTTGTCGGCGCAGGTGGCGGCGTTGCGGTCGGTGGCGCGGGTGGCGGTGGTGTCACCGGATCGGGCGGCGCGGGCGGCGATCGGCCGGAACGTGCTGGATCCGGCGCGGCGGGCGGCCGCGGCGCGGGCGGGGTTCGCGCAGGCCGAGGCGGTTGCCGCCGACGTGGCCGGGGTGTGGGGCTGATCGCTTAGGCTCACCGCGCGTCGTCGGTCGATCGGTGGAGGTGCGCGGTGGGTGTGGGTGTCGGTGACCTGGTGGAGGATTTCGAGCTGCCGGACCAGACGGGTACGCCGCGGCGGCTGTCGGAGCTGGTCGAGGCGGGGCCGGTGGTGCTGTTCTTCTACCCGGCGGCGATGACGCGGGGCTGCACGGCGGAGAGCTGCCACTTCCGGGATCTGGCGGCGGAGTTCGCCGCGGTGGGCGCGCAGCGGGTGGGCATCAGCCGGGATCCGGTGGAGAAGCAGGCGGAGTTCGCCCGGCGGCACGGGTTCGACTATCCGCTGCTGTCGGATGTCGACGGTGTGGTGGCGCAGCGGTTCGGGGTGCGGCGGCGGTTGCCGTTGGGGCCGTTGAGCATGCGCCGGATGACGTTCGTGATCGGACCGGACCGGCGGGTGCTCGCGGTGATCCACAACGAGTTGGGGATGAACGAGCACGCGGACGGGGCGTTGCGGGCGCTGGGGGGTTGATCTTCCGGTTGTCGGGGCCGGCTGGTATCAAGACAGCTGTCAAACACATGTACGGAAGAGGGCTGTGATGGCGGGCCAGGGTTTGTCCGAGGACGAGGTGCACGGCATCCGGGAGGCGTTGGCCGCCGGGCGGAAGCCCAAGGTGGTGTTCACGGCGTCGGCGGGGCAGATCGCCGGGCAGGTGGGCCAGGTGGTCGAGCTGACCGACCCCGAGGTGTCCGAGGAGTTCGTCGTGGTGCGCTTCGGCCGCGACGAGTTGCCCTTCTCCCCCGCCGACGTGGCGGTGGCGCCCCGGGGCACGGGGCGCAAGGTGGCCGAGCCGAGGCCGGAGCCGCAGGTGGAGCAGCCGCCGGCCGCGCCGGCGGAGCCGGAGTTCGTGTTGGACCGGGTGCCGGCGCCGCGTCGGGAGGAGTCGAAGGTGGAGCAGCAGGTGGAGGCGAAGCCGGCCCGGCGGGCGGTGAAGGCGGCGAAGCCGAAGGGCCCGGCGGGCCTGACGGTGACCCTGGCGTACGCCGACGGTGAGTGGACGGTGGCGGCGCAGCAGGGCGCCAAGGCGCTGGCGAAGCCGTACGTGGTGAAGCCGGCGGAGGCGTTGAGGATGGTGGCGCTCGTCGACGTGCCGGGGGTGCACGAGGCGGTGGAGCAGATCATGGCCGCGGAGCGGGCGGAGGCGGAGCAGCAGGCGGAGAAGCTGCGCGCGGAGCTTGCGGAGATCGAGGCGCGGCTGGCGGAGTTGCGCGAGGCGCGCTGACGGCATGTCCGCGCGCGTGCCGCACCCTGGCCCTCTCTCGGCGGGGGTGCGGCGCGGCGCCGGCACCCCGGGCGGGGGACCTGACGGCCGTGGCCCGGCGGGTCAGGGGCCGGGGCGCAGGCCGGCGAGGGTCAGTGTGACCAGGCGGGTCACCGCGTCGTCGGTGTCCAGCGTGCTCGCGGCGGCGAGGGCGTGCAGGCAGTAGGCGGCCAGTTCGCCGGTGGGGATGTCGTCGCGGACGGCGCCGGCGTCAGCGGCGGCGGTGAGCAGGTCGGCGACGAAGGTGGACAGCTGCTGGTGCGCGCTGTCGACGTGTGGGGCGCGGTGCAGCATCGCGGCGAGGTCGCCGCCGTGGCGGTGTCGCGACATCCGGGCGTAGCTGCGCAGGACCGTGTGCAGTCGCGTCACCGGGTCGGCGGTGCTGTCGGCGACCTCGACGAGGTGGGTCAGGTGTCGGGTGACCTGCCGTACGTGCCAGGCGATCAGGATCGCCTGGACGTCGGGAAAGTACTTGTAGAGGGTGGCTCGGCCGATGCCGGTGACCGCGGCGATGCGCGACATGGTCACCCCGGCCGGCCCGTGTTCGGCCACCAATGCCGCGGTGGCGTCGAGGGTCGCGTCACGCACCGCGGCCCGGTGCGCCTCGATCGTGTCGTTCCACAGCTTCGGCACCCCGGCATCATACATACCGACACGTCCGCGACAGGATGACTTGACACTTACACATTGTCTCGATAAAGCTGGCCGGGCGTACGGGTAGCAGGGCCAGCGTGACGGGAGACGTGGATGACGGGGCAGCCGCAGGAGCCCGGATCGTCGGGTGTGCCGCGCTGGGTGAAGCTCTTCGGGATCATCGTGGTGGCGCTCCTGGCGCTGTTCGCGATCGCGCAGCTCACCGGCGTCGCCGGCGAGCACGGCCCGGGCCGGCACTCCCCGGCCGGCGCCTCGGCGGCGGCGCCGGCGGGTCAGCGGTGACGCTGCCGCCGGCCGCGCGCAGGGCGGCGCTGACCGTGCACGTCACCGCCTCGGTGGGTTGGCTCGGCGCGGTCGTGGTGTTCCTCGTCCTCGCGGTGGCGGCGCTACGCAGCACCGACACCGCCGTGATCCGGGCCGGGTACGTCGCGATGGACCTGACCGCCCGGCTCGTGATCGTCCCGCTCGCGCTCGCGGCGCTGGCCAGCGGCCTGGTGTTGTCGCTGGGCACCGCGTGGGGCCTGCTCCGGCACTGGTGGGTACTGATCAAGTTCGGGTTGATCGTGGTGGCCACGGTGGTGCTGCTGCTGCAGTTGGGCTCGATCGGCGCGCTCGCCGACGCCGCGGTCGGTCCGGGCCTGGCGGGCGGACGGTGGCGGGAGGCGCGGATCTCGCTGGTCGTGCACGCCGCGGGCGGGCTGCTGGTGCTGCTGACCACCACCGTGCTGGCCATCTACAAGCCACGCGGCGTGACCCGCTACGGCCGCCGCCAGGTGTTGCCCGGCCCACCCGCCGCGTCGTAGCCCCGCCCCCGCCCTCTCACCGGCGCGACCACTTCCCAGACATACCCCCCCGGGGTATAGTCGGTGGTGTTGAAGGGAGGCCCGTTCATGGACCACAGCATCCACAACCACCCCGGCGGCGCCGCGCACACCGATCACGGTCACCACCGGCCCGCCTCGGCGGCGGCCACGGCGACGTCATGGGCCATGGCCGCGCAGGCCACCCTGCACTGCCTGACCGGCTGCGCGATCGGTGAGGTGCTCGGCATGGTCATCGGCACCGCGCTGGGCTGGCCCGCCCTGCCCACCGTCGTGCTCGCGGTCGCGTTGGCGTTCGTCTTCGGCTACGCGCTGACGATGCGCGGGGTGCTGCGCGCCGGCGTGGACGTGCGTACCGCGCTGAAGGTGGCGCTGGCCGCCGACACCGTGTCGATCGCCGTGATGGAGTTCCTCGACAACGCCGTCATGCTCGCCGTACCGGGCGCGATGGAGGCCGGGCTGACCAGCTGGGTGTTCTGGGCGTCGCTGGCGTTCGCGCTGCTGGTGGCGTTCGTGCTCACCACGCCGATCAACCGGTGGCTGATCTCGCGCGGCAAGGGCCACGCCGTCGTGCACGCCTACCACCACGCGCACTGACGCGGCACCCCGGCGGCCGGGCCACCGCCCTGCGGGGCGGGCGGCCCGGCCGCCGTCCGGGCGGGCTCCACGGCCCCGCCCGGGGATGGCACCATCGCCGGCGGGAGGCGGCAGGTCGGCGGGCGAGGCGCTGCGGGGTGGTGCGCCACTCAGAAGTAGTCGAGCAGGTGCGCCGCTCCCCCGGCCGCCAGCAGGTCCAGCGCGCGCGGGTCGGTGCCGGTGGCGTGCAGCAGGCCGGCGTCGGCGACGGACGCCGCGGTGCTGGCGCCGCTGTAGAGCAGGGCGAAGCCGCGTACGGACAGGTGCAGGTCGACCTCGGCGGTGACGCGGGTGAGTTCGGCGGCGCCGTCGGCGACCGCCAGCCGCCAGGTGCCGGTGTTCCACTCGGCGAGGTCGTCGGTGAGGGTGAACTCGACGGTGCCGCGGGCGTGGGCGGGCCAGCCGCGGGCGGCGACGGCGCGGGTGACGTCGACGGGCCGGTGCATCCACGGTTCCTGTTCGTGTTCGCGGACGGCTTCCAGCGGCAGGTGCGCGCTGACGGCGTCGCCGTCGAGCAGGCGCAGCCGCACCGTGGGGGTGACGCTGTGCCAGCTGGCGAGGACGCCGGCGAGTTCCCGGGCGGCGTCGGCGGTGGTGGCCAGGACGTCGTGGACGGTGAGCACGGCGTCGTCGCCGTAGCCGCGGCCGCGGTCCCAGCTGGCGTAGCCGACGAGGTGCCCGTCGTCCTCGACGAGGGTGAGCCCGTCGAAGGGCAGGGTGTCGGCGGTGGTGTGCGGGTCGAAGAGGTCACCGCGGCGGGTGAGCAGCCCGCGCCGGTCCCGGGCGAGGCGTTCGTAGAGGGCGACGACGGCCGGCATGTCGGCGGGCGTGCCCGCGCGGGCGCTCAGGTGCGCCGCCGGGCGGTGCCGGGGCAGCGCCACCGTGGGCACGTCGACGGTGCGCATCACTCCGGCGACGTCCCAGCCGCAGGCGCGGTAGGGGGCGGTGACGGTGGGAAACAGCGCGCTGACGGCGGCGCCACGGTCGTGGGCGCCGCGCAGCAGGCCGGTGAGCAGGGCGCGGGCCACGCCCCGGCCGCGGGCCTCGGGGGCGACGGCGACCCCGGCGACGTCGGCGGCCGGCACGGCCCGCCCGGACCACCACTGCTCGTGGTGCAGGTCGACGGCCTTGCCGAGGAGCCGGCCGGTGTCGTCGAAGGCCCCGTAGCGGGTCAGGCCGGGCACCGCGACGGTGGCGTGCGGCGCCGGTTGCGGGTCGGAGCCGAAGGCGCGCCGACCCAGGTGCCAGGCGTCGGTGAGGTCGTCGACGGTGAGCTCACGCACGTGCGGGGGGCTGGCCATCGGCCCACCATAGCGGCGCGGATCTTGAGGGTGGGCGGATTTTCCGGCGGGGAACAGCCCGCGGGGCCGGTGCGACCCCCTCGCCCGGCCCCGCGTCCCGCACCCCCGCAGGTTCTCAGTGCTGCGGGATGTTCACTACCCCGATCCGCTTGCGGAACACCCAGTACGTCCAACCCTGGTAGGCCAGCACGATCGGGGTGAAGACCACCGCCACCCAGGTCATGATCTTCAGCGTGTAGGGGGTGGAGGCGGCGTTGGTGGCGGTGAGCGTGCCGGCGGCGTCCAGGGTGGAGGGCAGCACGTTCGGGAACAGCGCCGCGAACAGGGTCGCCACGGCCAGGCCGATCGCCACGGCGGTGCCGGTGAACGCCCAGCCCTCCCGGCGTACCCGGGCGGCGGCGAGTGCGCCGAGCAGGGCCAGGGCCGCGCCGACGGCGAACACGACGGCGGCGGTGCTGGAGCGGATGCTCAGCGTCCAGGTCAGGAACGCCACCGCGGCCACCGCGGTGCCCACGCCCAGGCGCACGGCGAGGGCGCCGGCCCGCTGCCGGATCTCGCCGGTGGTCTTCAGGGCGAGGAACACCGCGCCGTGGGTGAGGAACAGCGCCGCGGTGGTCACCCCGCCGAGCAGCGCGTACGGGTGCAGCAGGTCGACCAGGCCGCCGACGTACTCGTGGTCGGCGTCCAGCGGCACGCCGCGCAGGATGTTGGCGAAGGCGACGCCCCACAGCACCGCCGGTACGACGGAGCCGACGAAGATCGCCGTGTCCCAGCGGCGCTTCCAGGACGCCTCGGGGCGCTTGTGCCGGTACTCGAAGGCCACGCCCCGGGCGATCAGGGCGAGCAGGATCAGCAGCAGCGGCAGGTAGAAGCCGGAGAAGAGGGTGGCGTACCACTCGGGGAAGGCGGCGAACATGGCGCCGCCGGCGGTGATCAGCCAGACCTCGTTGCCGTCCCAGACCGGGCCGATGGTGTTGATCAGGACGCGGCGTTCCCGGTCGTCGCGGCCGAGGACGGGCAGCAGCATGCCGACGCCGAAGTCGAAGCCTTCGAGGATGAAGTAGCCGGTGAAGAGCACGGCGACGAGGAGAAACCAGATGGTCGTCAGTTCCACGGTGGGCTCCGGGTCAGTAGGCGAAGGCGAGCGGGCGCTCGGCGTCGTCGTGGCTGTCGTCGATGGCGGGATCGGGGGTGAGGTCGGGTACGCCGGCGCGGGCGTAGCGGACGAGCAGCTTGAACTCGATGACGGCGAGGGTGGCGTAGATCAGGGTGAAGGCGGTGAACGAGGTGAGCACCTCGGTCAGCGAGACGCTGCGGGACACGCCGTCGCGGGTGAGCATCTCGCCGAAGACGATCCAGGGCTGGCGGCCCATCTCGGTGAAGATCCAGCCGAAGGAGTTGGCGAGCAGGGGCAGCACCGGCATGACCAGGCCGGCGCGCAGCAGCCAGCGGCTGGTGGGGGTGCGGCCCTTGCGCTGGGACCAGAGCACCAGCAGGGCGATCGCGGCGGCGGCCAGCCCGAAGGCGATCATGAAGCGGAAGCTCCAGTAGGTGACCGGGATGATCGGGGTGTAGCTGCCGGCGCCGTACTGGCTGGCGTACTGGGCCTGCAGGTCGTTGATGCCGTGCACGGTGCCGTTCGGGTCGCCGGTGCCCAGGTACGACAGCAGGTACGGGATCTTGATGGCGAACAGCTCGCGGCTGCCGTCGAGGCTGCCGACGGTGAGTACGGAGAACGAGGCGGGGCTCTCGGTGGTGTAGAGGCCCTCGGCGGCGGCCATCTTCATCGGCTGCACCTGCGTCATGATCTTGCCCTGGATGTCGCCGGTGATCACGACCAGGGTGGCGGAGACCAGCACCACCCAGGAGCCGAACTTGGTGGCGAACCGGTACGCCCCGGTGTCGGCGCTGCCGCGGTTGCGCATCATGTGCCACAGCCCGACGGTGACCACCAGCGAGCCGGCGACCAGGAACGAGCCGGCCAGGGTGTGCGGGAAGGTGATCAGGGCGACCTTGTTGGTGAGCACGGCGACGAAGTCGGTGAGTTCGGCGCGGCCGGTGTCGGGGTTGATCCGGTAGCCGACCGGGTTCTGCATGAACGAGTTCGCGGCGAGGATGAAGTAGGCGCTGAGGTTGGTGCCGATCGCGGCGACCCAGATGCTGGCCAGGTGCGCCCGCTTGGGCAGCCGGTCCCAGCCGAAGATCCACAGACCGATGAAGGTCGACTCCAGGAAGAACGCGACCAGCGCCTCGATCGCGAGGGGGGCGCCGAAGATGTCGCCGACGAAGCGGGAGTAGTCGCTCCAGTTCATGCCGAACTGGAACTCCTGCACGATGCCGGTGACCACGCCCATCGCGAAGTTGATCAGGAAGAGCTTGCCGTAGAACTTGGTGAGCTTGAGGTAGCGCTCGTTGCCGGTGCGGTGCCACAGCGTCTGGAGGATGGCCACCAGCACCGACAGGCCGATGGTCAGCGGCACGAATAGGAAGTGGTAGACGGTGGTGACACCGAACTGCCAGCGGGCGACGTCCAACGCGTCCACCAGTAACCCCCAGCTGTTCATACTACGAGACGTAGTAAATACTACTGCGCGTCGTAGAGATGGGGGCAGGGCCGGGGGTCCCGACCCGCCCCGGGACCAATGACCCTGATCACCTCTGCCGCACGGCCCGGGATCGGTGCCCGCCCTCACCCGGCGGCGTGCGACCATCCAGCACTGATGGACACCCCGACCGCCCCCTGGCGGCCGCCGCTGTTCTGGCGCGCCGTACAGGTCCTCGCCCGCCTCCTCGTCGCCCTGCTGGCCCGGCTGGAGGTCAGCGGCGACGTGCCCGAGCACCTGCGCCGCGGCCCGCTGATCCTGGCCGCCAACCACATCAGCCCGTTCGACCCGGCCGTCCTCGCCGCGGCCTGCCAGACCCGCGGCATCGCCCCCCGGATCATGGCCACCGGCGGGCTCTTCCGCGCCCCGGTCGTCGGGTCGCTGATGCGCCACGCCGGGCACCTGCGCGTCGACCGGGGCACCGCCGGGGTGCACCGGGCCCTCGACGACGCCGCCGCGGCCGTGGCGCGCGGCTCGGTGGTGCTGGTCTACCCGGAGGGCCGCATCGGCCTCGATCCGGGCCTGTGGCCCGAGCGGGGCAAGACCGGCGCCGCCCGGCTCGCCCTGGCCTGCGGCGCCCCGATCATCCCCGTCGCCCAGTGGGGTTCGCACGAGGTGCTGCCCTACCGGACGCCTGAGGGCATGCTGCCCGGCATCGCCCGGTCGCTGCTGCGCCGACCGGTGATCCGGGTGCGCTTCGGCGACCCGCTGGACCTGCACGACCTGACCCACGGCGCGCCCGGCGCCGCCCGCCGGGGCACCGACCGGATCATCGACGCGATCACCGACACCCTGACGCCGCTGCGCCGCGACGAGCCGGACCGCCCCCGCCACGTCGACCCGGGCCGCCCCGTCGACACCAGCCGCGCCCACCGCCGCCGCCCGGCGGCCTGACCCCCGCCGGGCGGCGACGACGTCACCCGCCGGCGGCGTTCAGGATCGGCACCAGCTGCTCCTCCTCGTACGCCAGGTGCGCCCGCACCTGGTCGGTCAGGCGGTCCACCTCCTGGCCCAGCGCGTCGCGGTCGGCGGCGGGAGTGGCCAGGACGGCACGCAACTCGTCCAGCAACGCCGCCATCGCCCGGTGCTCGGCGGCGAGGCGGTCGAGCACCGGGGCGAGATCCGGCCGCTCGTCGGCCAGCCAGGCGAAGAGGCCCCCGTCCTCGCGCTGGTGGTGCCCGTGCAGCCCCTCGCAGAGGGTCAGGCAGTTCACCCGCAGCTGCGCGCCGATCGTCGGCCCCGCCGCCGCCACCTCCTGCCGGATCAGGGCAAGTTCGCGGCGAAACGCGTCGTGCACGGCGATCAGCGCCGCGCCCGGGGGGCCGGGCGGCGGGCTCGGCGGGCCGGGCAGCGGCTCCAGCGCCACCACCGGCAGCCGACGGCCCGCCCGGTCCTGGTAGTCGGCCCACCCCGGGTCGGCCTCGGCGGCCCGGGCGAAGGCGCGGTCCCGGTCGGCGTCGGGGAGCACCTCGGCGCGGGCCCGGTAGGTGAAGACCCCGTCCTCCACGGTGACCAGCGGGTCGGCCACCAGGTTGCGGAACCACTGCGGGTGTCGCGGCGCGCCCCCGGCGGAGGCGATCACCAGGACCCGATCGCCGTCGGGCAGATAGCCCAGCGGGGTGGTGTGCGGGGCGCCGGTACGCGCCCCGGTGGTGGTGAGCAACAGCAGTCGGGCGCCCTCGAACCAGCCGCCGACACGGCCGGCGTTGGCGCGGAACTCCTCGATGACCTGGGTGTTGACGTCGTTCGGCATGCGGTGTGGCTACTCCGGGCAGATGGGCGCGCCGCGCGGCGGCGCGGTGGGTGCGAAGAGCGGGGAACGCGGACGTCGACGGACGGCACGCGCAGCAGGCGGCACCGACGGCCCGAGCCGTGGTGCGTGTGGATCGCGGAGGCGTCGCGGCGAGGGCGACGGGCGGAGCACACGCGTGGCGGGCCTCGGGCCCACCCGGGGCTCACGCGCCGGCCGGGTGCCCTGTCCGCTCGTGGCCCATGGCCGACCCGGCAGTCACGACATCGACCCTAGTGTCCGCTCCCCGCGCCGGGCAACCCGGAGTTGCCCTCGCGCGGCCCCGAACGGTGAGACCCTGCCCGCAGGCGTTCCACCAGGAGAGGCAGGGCAGACATGAGCGAGCAGACGGTGCTGGTCACCGGCACCTCCACCGGGATCGGGCTGGAGATCGCGCTGGGCTGCGCGCGCGCCGGCTGGCGTACCGTGGCCACCATGCGCGACCTCGGGCGCGCCGACCGGCTGCGCGAGGCCGCCGACGCCGCCGGGGTGGCCGACCTGATCGACGTACGCCCGCTCGACGTCACCGACGCCGACGCGGCCGCCGCCGCCGTGGCCGAGACGGTGGCCGCGTACGGGCGGCTCGACGCGGTGGTCAACAACGCCGGCGCCGGGCACGTCGGCACCCTGGAACAGGAGACCGTCGACGACGTACGGGCCGTCATGGAGGTCAACTTCTTCGGGGTGCTGCACGTCAGCCGGGCCGCGCTGCCGCACCTGCGGGCCTGTCGGGGCCGGCTGGTCACCGTCACCAGCGTCGGTGGGGTGGTCGGTCAGCCGTTCAACGAGGCGTACTGCGCGGCGAAGTTCGCCGTGGAGGGGTTCATGGAGTCCCTCGCGCCGGTCGCGGCGACTGTCGGGGTGACCGTCGCCGTGATCGAACCGGGCGCGGTGGCCAGCGAGTTCGTCGCCAACGTCGGCGTCGACCGGGACCGCGCGATCGAGCGGGCCGGGGTGTACGGGCCGGCGCTGCGCGCGTACCTCGACCGCGGCGCCGGGGTCTTCCCGGCGGCGCAGTCCCCGGCGGACGCCGCCACCGTCGTCGTCGCGGCCGTCACCGGCCCGACCCCGTCGCCACGCACGCAGACCTCGACGACGGCGCGGGAGTTCGTCCGGGTGAAACTGGCCGACCTCGCCGGGACGGCGGTCACCGACCTGACCTCCGGCTGGCTGCGCTGACCCGCCTCAGGGCCTGCGTCAAAGCCCCTGGCCGGCGGCCAGGAAGCGGCGCAGGGAAGTGGTCAGCGCCGCCACGAACCCCTCCCGCACGTCGGCGGCGACCAGGTCCAGCGACAGGTACGGGTTGAGGTCCTCCAGCTCCACCAGCAGCAGCGTCCCGTCGACGGTGCGGCAGGCGTCCACCCGCTGCACGCCGTGGGCGAGGGTGTTCCAGCGCACGAAGCGGCGGGCGAAGTCCAGGTCCGCCCCGGTCGGCGCGTACGGCGCGAGGGCCCAGCGCCGCCGCGGGTCGGGGGCGTGCAGGGCGTACTGGAAGGCGTCGTCGACGAAGTAGAAGGACACCTCGTACCGCAACGGCACCCGCGGCTGGATCAGCGACTGGCCGTCGACCGCCCCGGCGAGCCGGTCGCGGGAAACGAATCGCAGGCCGACGGAGTCCGCGCCGGCGACCGGCTTGACCACGTACTCGTCGGTCGGCGGCAGCCGGTCGACGTCGGCGAGCCGGTCGACGGTCGGGATCACCGGCTCGCCGGCGGCGGTGAGTTCCACCAGGTACCGCTTGCCCGCCATGTCGCCCCGGCCGGTCAGCGGGTTGTACACCCGCACGCCCCCGGCCAGCGCGGCGGCGCGGAACGCCTCGTACGCCTCCCGGTAGGCCAGGACCGGGCCGCTGTTGCGGACCACGACCGCGTCGAAGCGGTCCATCAGGGCGGCCGCGTCGCGGGGATGGCACAGCGCCAGGTCGAAGTCCTCGCGCAGCCGGGAGGTCAGGAAGACGTCCTCGTCGCCGTAGCGGCGGCCCTGCGCCGGGTAGGCCAGGTCGGTGACGAACAGGATGCTGGGCCGCACGCGTCTCCCCCGCCTCACGCCGGTCGCGGCGGGCGCGCCGCGACGTCGCAGGGCACCGTACCGGGTGGCCGGACCGGCGACCCGGGGTGCTCGCCGGCCGGTCGTCCGCGGGCCACCGGGGCGAGGCATACTGCGCTGCGTGCTGACCCGATACGGCTACCTCGACGCGCCCGCGCCGCTGGCCTTCGCCCATCGCGGCGGGGCCGCCGAGGGCGACGAGAACACCGTCGAGGCGTTCGCCCGGGCCGTCGGCCTGGGCTACCGGTACGTCGAGACCGACGTGCACGGCACCGCCGACGGGGTGGCCGTGGTCTTCCACGACGCCACCCTGGAAAGGATCACCGGTGAGCGGGGGCGCATCGCCGATCTGCGCTGGGCGGACCTGGCGTCGGTACGCGTCGGCGGGGCGGCGGTCGTACCTCGGCTCGAGGAGGTGCTGGCCGCGTGGCCGCGGGTGCGGTTCAACATCGACGTGAAGGCCGACGGCGGGGTCGCGCCGACGGTCGAGACGGTGACCCGGGCGGGCGCGGCCGACCGGGTGCTGCTGGCGTCGTTCAGCGACGCCCGGCTGATCCGGCTGCGGGCCCTGACCGAGGGTCGGGTCGCGACCAGCCTCGGCATGCGCGGGGTGGCCCGGCTGCGGGTGGCGTCGCTGCACGGGTGGCGGCTGCGGCTGCCGCCGTCGGTGGTGGCCGCGCAGGTGCCGCCGCGCTACGGGCGGGTGCCGGTGGTGGACCGGCGGTTCCTCGCCTACTGCCACCGGTTGGGGCTGCAGGTGCACGTCTGGACGATCGACGAACCTGCCGAGATGCACGACTTACTTGATCTTGGGGTGGATGGCATCATGACCGATCACGTCGGCGTGCTGCGCGACGTCTACCGCAGCCGCGGCCACTGGGCCGCCTGAACACCGAGGACCCCCATGGCCGAGACCGTCACCCCCGCGGTGCAGGACCCACCGCCGGCGAGCACCCGTCGGGAACGCCGCGGCTGGTACCTCTACGACTGGGCCAACTCGGCGTTCCAGACCACCGTCATCACGGTCTTCCTCGGCCCGTTCCTCACCACCGTCACCGAGCTGGCGGCCGGCTGCGAACTCGGCGCGGACAGCTGCGACGGGTACGTGCACCCGCTCGGCATCCGGGTCGCCGCCGGCTCCTACTACCCGTACCTGATCTCGCTGTCGGTGTTCCTCACCGTCTTCGTGCTGCCGGTCATCGGGGCGATCGCCGACCGGTCGGTACACAAGAAGCGGCTGCTGGCCGGCGCGGCGTTCACCGGCGCGGGCGCGACCATCGCGATGGCCTTCGTCACCGGCGAGCGGTACCTGCTCGGCGGCGCGCTGTTCCTGATCGCCAACATCGCCTTCGGCGCGGCGGTGGTCGTCTACAACTCGTTCCTGCCGCAGCTCGGCGGCCCCGACGAGCGCGACGGCATCTCCAGCCGCGGCTGGGCCATCGGCTACCTCGGCGGCGGCGTGCTGCTGGCGCTGAACCTGGTCGCGGTGACCGTGCTCAGCGAGGAGGGCAACGCCCAGCGCACCCTGGACCTGGCCCGCTGGTCCATCGTGTCCGCCGGCGTGTGGTGGGCGGTGTTCACCCTGGTGCCGCTGCGCTGGCTGCGCGAACGCCCCACCGCCGCGGCGCTGGCCGGCGGCGGCAACGTGCTCACCGACGGTTTCCGGCAGCTCGGCCGCACCCTGCGCGAGATCAAGGCGTACCCGCTGACGCTGTTCTTCCTGCTCTCCTTCCTGGTCTACAACGACGGCATCCAGACCGTGATCACCCTGGCCAGCCAGTACGGCACCGAGGAGCTGAAGCTGGGGCAGAGCACCCTGATCGTGACGATCCTGCTGGTGCAGTTCCTCGCCTTCGGCGGGGCGCTCGCCCTGGGCGCGCTGGCCCGGCGCATCGGCGCGTGGAAGACCGTGCTGCTGTCGCTGGTGCTGTGGACCGGCGTGATCATCGCGGCGTTCCGGCTGCCCGCCGAGGCGCCGCTGCCGTTCATGGCCCTCGGCGCGGCGATCGGCCTGGTCCTCGGCGGCAGCCAGGCGCTGAGCCGGTCGCTGTTCAGCCAGCTCATCCCCACCGGCAAGGAGGGCGAGTACTACGGCTTCTACGAGATCAGCGACAAGGGCACCAGCTGGCTCGGGCCGCTCGCCTTCGGGCTGGTGTTCCAGCTCACCGCCTCCTACCGGGTGGGCCTGGTCTCCCTGCTGATCTTCTTCGTGCTGGGCTTCGCGCTGCTGGCCGCCGTGCCGATCCGCCGGGCCATCCTCGCGGCCGGCAACACCCCACCGAAGGTGCTCTGAGCCGAACCGATCGGGGTGCCTCGATGGACTAGGCTGCCCCGACGTGACCGACGACGCCGCTGCCGCCCCCACCTGCCTGGCCCGACCGCTGCCGGGCCCGGACGAGAACGGCATCGGCTGTGCCGCCGCCCGCGGTGTCGACGGGCGACCGTTGCACGCCGCCGCGCTGAAGTTCTTCTGGGGGCCGATGGACTGCGGCAAGTCCACCATGGCGTTGCAGATGAACTACAACCACGCCCGGCAGGGCCGTCGCGGCCTGGTCACCACCCGCATCGACCGGTCGCTGGGCCCGCAGGTCACCAGCCGCATCGGCCTGGCCCACTCCGCCGTCGAGGTCACCGACTCCCTCGACCTGCGCACGCTGGTCCGCGACACCTGGGCCGAGGGGGTACGCGTCGACTACCTGATCTGCGACGAGGCGTCCTTCTACAACGTCGAGCACGTCGAGCAGATGGCCGAGCTGGTCGACGGCTACGACGTCGACGTGTACGCCTTCGGCCTGGCCACCGACTTCCGGTCCTGCCTCTTCCCCGCCGCGCAGCGGCTGTTCGAGCTGGCCGACGAGGTGGCCCGGATCCAGATCGAGGTGCTCTGCTGGTGCGGCCGGGAGGGGCTGCTCAACGCCCGGGTGGTCGACGGGCGGGTGGTCCGCGAGGGCGCGCAGGTCGTCATCGGCGACACCGCGGACAGCGCCGAGGTGCGCTACCAGGTGCTCTGCCGGCGGCACTACCGCTCCGGCGACCTGGGCCCGCGCTCCTAGCCGCGCCGACGACGGCCGGCGGGCCCGGGGGGTCAGATCGGCTGCCCCGGTCGGGTACCGGCTGAGGGTGCGCCCACGAGGACTATGGTCATCGATTCATCGATTCGGGATACTGCTTCGATCCCACCTTCACCACACGAGGTGAACGATGACCGGTTCCGCGGGCGGATCGAAGTATCTGGACTTCCTCTTCGTCGAGGGGGAACGCCTCGGCTGGATCTTCCGCGACCGGAACCGCTACCGCTATCACTTCCCCGAGCCGTACCCGACTCTCGAACCCGTGCGGGACGAGGTCTTCTTCGACGCCGCGACGGCGAAGGTGGACAAGTGGCGCCGGATGCGGCGATGGGTGGGCATCGGCTTCGGCGTGACGGTGGTTCTGCTCTGTCTCGGCATCGTGGGCCAGGGACCGTCCGACCTGCGCGTCATCCTCGCGATAGGGCTCGCGGTGATGGTGGGTGGCGCGTGGCACAGCTGGTCCAACAGTCGCTACGCGGAGGCTGGGCCGGAGCGGGAGCACGAAAAGCAGCTGCGGCGCTACGAGGCCCATTGCGCGTGGTGGGAGGAGCTGCGCGAGCAGTTCGACGCCGAGGAGCGGGAGCGGGTCAGCGGCTATCTCGAATGGGGGGCAGCGCTGCTGCCGCCGACCACCCGCCGGGTCGACATCGTCGGTGGCAGCGCCTGGGGCTGGGAGGCCCTGCTGACCGTGATGGGCGCCTCGATGCTGCGTACCAGGGGCGCGATGACCCTCGTGGACTTCTCCGGCGAGCCCGCCTGCCACGAACTGGTCTGGCTGGCCAGGGCGGCCTCCGTCGACGTCACCGCCGTCCGGCTGCCCGACCAGGTGGGCGAGACCACGCTGCTGTCCGAGGTGGACGGACGGGCCTGGTCGACAGCCTCGTCGAGGCGATGCACGGGGACGCCCCCGCCGGTCGGCGGGCCGACCGCGCGCAGGACGACCGCATCCTGTCGACCGTCTGCCGGGCGCTCGGCGAGGATGTCACGATCCGCAGGATCGCCGCGGCGGTCAGCGTCCTGCTCGACGAGCCGGGCGACTTTCCCGAGCTGAGCGAGGCCGAGCGGGAGCACATCACCGACTCGCTCTTCGCCGACGAGTTCCGGCGCCAGGCCCACCCGAACCTGCGACGGATCGAATCCCATCTGTACCCGCTGCGCGAACTGTTCGCCGCGACCGATCAGGAACAGGGCCGGCACGAGCTGGGGAAACCCGGGTTGACCTGCCTCGTCTACGAGAACGCCGCGTACAACGTCCGGGAGGAGTTGCTCAAGGAACTGGTGTTGCAGGGGTTGGTCCAGCGGCTCGCCTCGCCGGAGCCGTTCGTCGGCCCGTTGGTCGTCGCCGGCGCGGACGACCTCAGCCACCGGCACATCGAGCGGCTGACCGACCTGTGCGTACGCCGCGGGGTCCGACTCGTGTTGATGTTCCGCCACCTGCGGGACTCGGCGGTCCGCGCCGTCGGCGCGGACGTGGTCGCGTTCATGCGCCTGAGCAACCACGAGGAGGCCGCGCGAGCGGCCGACTTCATCGGCCGGCAGCACACCTTCGTCCTCAGCCAGCTCACCCGTACGCTCGGCGGCAGCCAGACCCACTCCCAGGGCGACAGCCTCGGATTCTCCGACCAGACCAGCGGTGCCCTGTGGCAGAAACGCGTCAGCGTCGGCCGGAGCTGGACCCACACCAGGACGGTCGCCGACAGTACGAACTGGAACGAGTCCCAGGGTGAGCAACGGGTGTACGAGTACGTGGTCGAGCCACGCACCCTCCAGGACCTGCCGGACTATGCGTTGATCGAGGTCACCCAGGGCACGGGGAGACTGTCGGTCCGCAGTGTGGAGTGCAACCCGGACATCGTCTCCCTCCCTCGGGTCACCACCGGTCCGCTGCCGGACCTGCCTCTCCCGGATCCGGCGCAGGCGGCGGCCTACCTGTCCGGTGAGCCGGGCACACCGCTGCGGAACCTACCCGGACAACCGCGCCCCGACTACGACGACGACGAGTCCGAGTGGGCCGAGGAGCACTACCCGGAGGGCTGGCGGTGACGCCTCCGGCCGATCCCCGGTCGGACGTACGCGGCTGGCTGGACCACGTGCCGGCGTACCGGATCGTGGAGCTGCCCCGGATGCCCCCGCTGATGGACCGGGCCCGCGGTGATCCGGGGCGCCGGCAGCGGCTGGCCGCCGTCGTCGCGGCGTACCATGCGGCCGCCGCGACCGGAGGCGGTGGCCGCGTCATGGTCGGCTGGTGCCGGCCGGACGAGCAGAGCGGCGTGCACGTCTTCACCGGCGGCGGCGTCGAAGCCGCGGGTACCGCCGCGGCCGCGGGTACCGCCGGTCGGCACCGGTCCAGCCTCTTCGCCGGCTCGGTCGGCCTGGCCTACCCCGCCGGAGGCTTGACCGCGCTGCTCGACGCGCTGCCCTGCTGGACGCGGCTCGTCGGGATGACGGACGGCTTGGTCGAGGAGCGGGACGACCGGGATCCGGCCATCGACCTGCGCCCCCGGCTCGACGACTGCCTGCTCGGCGTCTGGCAGGGCGCGTTCGCCTGGCTGCTGCTCGCCGACCCGGTCCCCGCCGGCGAGGTCGCGGAGCAGGCCCGGCAGCTCGCCGCTCAGGAACGCGACGCCAAGGCCCGGGGCTCGTCGCCCACCCAGGCGGTACGCGCCCTGCGGCTCGGGCGCCGGCACCGGGAACTGGCCGCCGCCGAGACGCTCGGGTGGTGGCGGATCGACCTGTTGGCCGCCGGTACGACGCCGGGGGCCGCCGCGGCCGTGGCGGGCCTGCTCTGCGCGTCGGTCGACCTGCACGGTCTGCCGTACGCCCTGGCGCCCACCCGCGCCTCCGGCGGCCTGACCGACCTGCTCGGGCGGGCCGAGCTGGCCACCGTGACCGGCGAACCGGCACGGTCCCCGGGGCCACGGCCCGTGGTCCCGGGTGGCGCGTTCCTCGGCAGCTCGTCGCTGGTCGCCGCGCTGGCGGTCCCCCCGACGGAGGAGGCGCCCGGAGTGCGCCTGACCGTCCGATCGGAGTTCGACGTCACCCCGGAGACCACCGCCGTCGAGGTACGGCAGCCCGCGGCCGCACGGGCGGGGAATGACGTCCGCGCTGAGTCGATGGCGATCGGTGTCGTGCTCGACCGGCACGGCAACGTGGGCGACCAGTTGCGGATACCGCTGAGCAGTCTCAACCGGCACACCTTCGTCTGCGGCGCGACCGGGGCGGGCAAATCGCAGACCGTACGGCACCTGCTCGAACAGGCCGCCGCGGTGGGGCTGCCCTGGCTGGTGATCGAGCCGGCGAAGGCCGAGTACCGGCGGATGGCCAACCGGCTGCGGCGGGCGAGCGTCGTCGTGGTCCGCCCCGGCGAGGGTACGGCGCCACCCGCGGGGTTCAACCCGCTGCGGCCGGTGCCCGGCTTCCCGCTGCAGACCCACGCGGACCTGGTCCGTGCCCTGTTCCTCGCCGCCTTCGACGCGGACGAGCCCTTTCCCCAGGTACTCGGCGCCGCCCTGGCACGTTCGTACGAGCAGCTCGGGTGGGACCTGGCCCTGGGTGAGCCGCGGCTGCCCGGGCACCGGCCGCGCTATCCGACCCTGGGTGACCTGCAACAGGTGGCGGAGGAGGTGGTGGACCAGATCGGGTACGGCCGCGAGGTCGCCGACAATGTCCGCGGCTTCATCCGGGTCAGGTTGGCCAGCCTGCGGCTGGGTACGACGGGCGGCTTCTTCGAGGGCGGCCACCCCATCGACGTCGCGCGCCTGCTGGACTCGAACGTCGTCTTCGAGATCGAGGACGTCGGTGACGACCGGGACAAGGCGTTCCTCATGGGGGTCCTGCTCATCCAGCTGACCGAGTACCTGCGGGTGCGGGTACGCCGGGAGGATCGCCCCGCCGGAGTGACCCTGCGACACCTGAGCGTCTTCGAGGAGGCGCACCGGCTGCTGCGGCGCACTGACCGCCCAGGCCCGGCCGCGCACGCGGTGGAGCTGTTCGCCGGCCTGCTGGCGGAGATCCGCGCGTACGGGGAGGGCCTGGTGATCGCCGAGCAGATCCCGGAGAAACTCGCCCCGGACGTCATCAAGAACACCGCGGTGAAGGTCATCCACCGGTTGCCCGCGCGGGACGACCGGGACGCCGTCGGCGCGACGGTCAACCTCACCGACCGTCAGTCGGAGTTCGTCGTGACGCTGCCGCCCGGCGTCGGCGCGGTCTTCACCGACGGCATGGACCACCCGGTGCTCGTCCGCGTGCCGGACGGAACCGATCGTGAGACGGCCCTGCCGGCCGCCACCACAGACCCGTCGGAGATCATCGGCCGTCGCAGCGCCAGCTGCGGCGCTGCCTGCCTGGCCCAGCCCTGCACCCTGCGGGACATGCGCCGGGCGCAACTGCTGCTGGCGGACCTGCCCTGGTTGGGGCTCTGGGCCGAACTGGCGGTACTGGGGCACCTCACCGGCTGGCCCACCCCGGCCCTCCGCGCGGAGCTGATCCAGGTCCTGCACATGATGCCGGCGCGGCTGCGCGAGTGCGCCCTGTCGCACGCGGTCGACGGTGCGGTCGCCGCGCGGTCCGCGCAACTGTCGAGCCGATGCGACCCTGACGAGCTGGTGAAGCACGTCGTCGACTCGCTGCACTGGACGGCGTTCGGCGGCGGGCACTGCGCGGAGCAGGAGCCCGACTTCCTGGCGCACCGGTACCGCTGGGCGGTGCTGCGCGACGACCTGCGGGCCGAGGCGGCCGGAGCGGCGGCCGGAGCCGGACGCTCCGCGCGAAGCCCCGAGTGGGCGCGACGGTACGGCGTGGAGATCCCGGGCCGTACCGTGACCGAGCAGTTCGGCGCCGTCTCGGAGTTGTTCGACCTCGACCAGCGGGATCGGGCAGCCTGCCAGGTCGTTGCCTTCGGGTCCCGTACGCCGTCGGTGGTTGAGACGGCCGTGGGGGCGGAGTACGACACCCCCTCCTGGCCCGACCGGCTCGCCGAGGCCGTCGACACCCACTTCGCCGCCTGCCGATGGCCGATGCGGGTCCTCGCCAGCGGCCGATATGCCAGAAGGGTGTGACAGATGGGTCCACGCTGGGACGACCCGCTGCACGTGGCCGGACGGCCGGACGACGACGACCGCCGCGACCCGCGACGCGCCGAGAACACCGAACGGGGCGAGGATCGTGACCGGGCGGAACGGTCGCCTGAGCAGGGCGATGGGCGGGACGCCGGAGGTCCGGGCACGCGGGGGGCGGGGCCGGCGGAGACGCTGGACCGGGCCGAGGAGCGGGCGGCGACCGCCGACGCGTCGCTGCGAGAGCGGTTGCAGGCCGGGGCGCACCGGGCGGGCGAGGTCGTGGCGGCCGGCGCCGGAACACTCCTGGTCTCGGCGGCCAGCATCTTCGGTTGGCAGAAGACGGACGACAAGCTGCCGGAGGCCGTACGGACCGCGACGACAGCCGCGGAGATCGTCGAAGAAGGGGCGTCGGGCGCCAAGGAGAGAAGGAACCGCGAGGATGCGGTGGAGGAACCCAACCGGGATGTCGACCCGCAGGAGCAACTGCCGCCGGAGAGGGAAGGTGAGCGGCCGGCGGTGCAGTCGCCGGTGGTGGACCGGGCAGCTGACCCCGCTGACGGTGTCGAGCCCGCCGGCGGGTTCGACATGACCGTCGAGGTCGATCTCCCCGGCCGAGCTCCGGCCGAGGGGTGCCACCCGGGCGCCCCGGACGACAACTGAGCTAGTGCCGTGTCCACAAACGTTGGCCGGGTGGGTCGGGTTGGGAGAATGTCGTAGGGGTGGTGTTGGCTTCGGTTTATGCCTCGCCGTCGGGATCCCGCCGCGGAGCGGGTCGTGTACCGCACCGCGCGTGTCGCTGTGCGGGTCACGCCCGGCCAGCGGCGCCGGTGTTTCGGACTGCTGCGCTCCGCCGGTGACGTGTGGGCGTGTGTGGTGGAGGTCAACGCGTGGCGGCGCCGCCGCTGGGACACGCCGCTGGCCGGCTATCAGCAGTTGTGTCGCGAGCTGGCGGCATCCGGGCCGGGCACGTTCGCCGAGTTGAACTCTGTGGG
>NZ_JARXXY010000031.1:0-75276 GCF_029893845.1 Micromonospora sp. A200
CGCCCGATACAACAGTCGCTGTATCGCATCAGGCCGGGCATGCCCTGCCTGCTCCGCCAACTGCCAGCACGTCTTGACCTCGATGTCGGCAAGCAGCCCGGTCACGAACGCCGCCGCCGTGCGACGCGGCTCGACCCGCCCGAAGCGTCCCGCGAACGCATCGCACACCCCGGCCAGGACCTGCCGCCACCGGGCAGGGTTTACGCTGTGACACGCGGCCACCGCCAGATCTGAAGTTATGTCCACAGCAGACAGACGATCACCCGGTGGCCGCACCTCGTCTACCCGGCCCCCACCAGCGACATCTCAAACGGCGGCTGCCGTACTAGCGGCCCTCTTCCTAGTCCTTTACTTTCCCAGCACCGACCCCACCCGAGTCGGGACGGACATTAATCCCCTTCCGGTTTTCCCCTGGCTTGCTCTGTCAGCGCTCGGCCTCCCTTGGTCCCTCGACCCGTTCTATTTCGACGGCGACGCGGCCGGGATCGTCGGGCACGGGCGAGCAGTCCGGCTACTCCAACCGCTGTTGGCGGTGATCTGGCCGGCGCTGATCAATGTCGTCATCCACGCCCTGATCCGCTTGGGCTGGATCGGGATTAGGGGGCGGATGCGCGTCCCTGAGGGTGCCGCGTGACGTGCTCCGTAAGTTGCTGCCTACGGCTAAGGCTGGCGGACAGCCAAGCGACCAGCCATCCCCTGATCTTCTTCTAAGCCGAAGGCCGCCGCGGGCCATCCACGGGCCAGTAACCGGGGGGCGCAGCGGTTGCGAGAGGGCACGAGGCGCAGCCGCGCCGGCAGTCGGCCGCAGGCGTTTCGGGCATCACGACCAGTCGATCGCGCTCTTCCAAACTGACGGTGCGGGTTCGATTCCGTCACCGCTCTTCACGCTAGGTGTGACACGGCACTATGTGGTCATGGCAGACCGGCAGGGCCCCCAGCGAGGCGATGACCCGCTTGAGTACATGACCAGCGACCACCCCAGCCCTTACCTCTTCGAGTCCCAGATGGGGATGCTCGGCCGGATGGGTCGCGGCGGGACACCCAGGCGTCGCTTTTTCGTCCGCCTGTTCGCTGCGCTGGCGCTGCTCCCGATTCTGGTCGGCATCGTCGCGGGCGTCATCCGAATGCTGCACTGATCCTCACCGCGGTGCCGCTTGGCTGTACGGGCCACAAGCGGGTGCCACCAGGGGCCAAGCCAGGCCGCCCAGGACCGGACCGACCAGCGGCTACCCAGCACGACGACCGATCTTGTCCAATTCCGAAGCTGACAGTCTGGGAGCCACGCATGGGAGCCATCGGGGCGGACGGGACCGGACGGGGCGGGGACCAATCGAGTTGCCGAGCGCTTGAGGACCAGGACCAGGCGGACGGAATCGGACGGCCTCGACATGGTCTTGGGAATCTACGGATCAGATGGCCGTACAAGTGGCCTCCTACATCAACCTGCGGCTGGACCAGGCTCGTCCTCACCTGCGATCAGCCGAGCCGCATCGTCTGCTACCTCCTTCCAGACTGTCAGGCCTTCGGCCTCGAACGCCTCGGCGAGAGCCTCCCGCACCTCTTCCACCGACCCACTATGGGTCAGGCGGACCTTCGCAAGAGCTGCCTCATACTTCTTCACCCGCGCCTGAATATCTGGCATGGCCTGTTCATATCCGGCCGGCTCCGGCGTCCCGTTCCTCTGGACCATAAGCATCAGCATGCCGGAGCCCCTGCGGTACGGAACCTCGTCCGCCGGGCGCCGGTGGCTCTCGGTCCCGGCCGCGAAGCAGTCCAGGGGCCCTCAGTCCTCATCCAGTCCCTAATAGGTTGGCCCTCGACCGCCGACGCTGAGAGATACCGAGAGGGGTTTCCGCAGGCCAAGCCGGGTTCGGGCAGGTAGACCGAGGTGGGCAGTTTGATCTCGTAATGCGTAGGTCGACGGTTCGATTCCGTCAGGCGGCCCCATAAGAAGGCCCAGGTCACCGACTTGATTGCCGATCATGACCTGGGCCTTCTGCTTGCCATCGGAAGGCCGAGCAGCCAAGCGAGAGTCAACCTACTCACCCGACCACAGCGCCCCCTCCAACCGCGGTAGCCGCTTCCCGCGCGATCTCTGGGGCCACGTGCGCGTGATGTTGAGAGTCACGCTCTGTCCAAAGCATTGATCGAACAGCTAGCGTGTCCCGCATGCAGGAGCCAACGCCCAGCGTCGCGGTCCGACGTGTGTGGCGAGGACTAGCCGCTTGCATGGTGGCAGTCGCTTGGGGGGCGCTGGGCTACGGCCTGATCTTCTCGACACACGATCAGCAGGCATGGGGCGACCTAGAGGCTGGTGGGCGATTTGCCGTCAACTTTTCGGTCTATATGCCCTATTACGCTCTGACGCTGCCCATAGCTGTCGTGGTCACACTTGGGCTGCTGCGCGCGCCCGACCTGCTATCTCCACTTGCAACAACGACAGTTGGCATCGCGCTTTTCGTGTGGTGGGTGACCGTCCAAGGCTTATTGTTCGATCCTCAGCCCGAGCTCTCAGCCGCCCTCATGGGGTGCGTGATTGCTGACGCCGCCGCTGTCGGAGCACTGGCCGGTGCATGGGTGATGGCAGCACGGCCGGAGAGCGCTGCTTCTCCACGCTGATCTTTCGTCGGAGGCTCGCCTGCCTCGGTGCGGGCCTCGATCTCGTGGTCGCTCAGGAATCGAGCGGTACCGAAGGTGCCCTCGGGGCCAACCGGATCGAACGGCCTGGCGAAGCACGCCACCTCCTGGTTGGCTTCCTGGCTCCTCAGTCCGGCCCGTGACCGGATCCGTGGAGCATCGACGCCCGTCATGAACGCCGGGTAGTGCAGCAGGAGCACCCTCTTTGGTTGAGAAGGTGGTCAATCACATAGAGGACTATCAGGTTCACCCGGTCGGAAAGTTCCGGGGCTGCCGATTGTGGGATGCACAGAACGGAGACAAGTCGGAGATGTCGGGTGCCCGTGTGCGCAAAGCGTGGTTGATAGCGGCTGTCCCCGTTGCCCTGTATTTCGTGTCGCTTTTTACCCCCTTTATGGCACCCTATTCCAGATATCCGCTCTACATGGTTAAATGTGGCGGACAGCCCATAGTGGCGTGGGACTTCGCGGCGTCCTACACCTACAAGCGACCGGGCGACGACGGATATGGGGTGGACATTCTGACGTCAGACTTCTTCTGTACGGAAGCCGAAGCCGAGAGGGCGGGATTTAGACGAAGTGAGTTACCAGGTGGGTGACGACCACGTCCGGTCGTCTACGTTCTCCTTCGAACAGCGGATGAGTGACTATCTGGGGACGGGCTCCGCCCGCGGTGCGTCGCGGCAGACCTGACCTGTCGCGCCGACGCCCTCGACCTGCATGCCACTGCGCCCACGCCGATACCGACGGAAGGCGCTTGATGGGCGCCTCGGCAGGCCGGGTGGCCGTCTTCCCGACGACACCCTGCGGCTGGCGTGGTGCCCCTTCTGACCGTTCGATCGGGCACGACCTCATGCCCGCCTGTTCCCGAGCCGCCCGCGATGCAGCAGCAGAGGTGACCTAGGCACTGCGGCGGAGGTGCCTGGCGACGCACACCAGCCCAAACGGCGGCGACTCGGGCGAGCCGCATAAGATTCCCAAGCTGACAGTGTCAAGGGCAGAGCTGTCGGCGGACATGACATTGGCCGTGCTTGCCGTGCAATTTACGTAGTGGAAGATCAACGCCAGACAGGTTGGCCGGCGGGCGCTAAGGATGCAGCTTGTCGGGATCATCGAGAACGGCTTCTGCCAGCCGCCCCGGAAACATGCGCTTCACGCTCGCGGCGTATTCACTTCCGTCGAGAGGCTGCGTTACGCGGTCGCCGTCTATCCGCACGGGCATGGAGACAGCAGAGGCAACCCCCGGCTCCGGTGCACCTTGGCACCGGGCCCAGGCAAACGACGAGGAACCTTCCTGCCCGAGCAGTCGGACCTTGCACGTACCCGGTCCGCTGATCAACTCGCCGGGGAGGAGTGCGGCGAGACGCTCCTCCTCAGCCTGGACGGCAGCCGTGCTCCGATCAGGTAGCGCGTACTGCGGCTCGGAACAACCAGCGAGTAGCCCGACCGCCAACCCGAGCCAGACGACGTATCGACCGGTCACCCACCGAGCATCCCACCTCGGTGAGCTGGATAGTGCCCCGGACGTAGCCAACCGAGCAGCCAAGCCAGCGAGCGGGGGGAACGCACGGCAGGCGGGCCGACCGAGCCGTACATCCGCGCGGTGCAGGCCATCGAGCCCGAGCCTGTCGCCGTTCGGATCAGCCACGTCGACCTGATCGAGATGCACCGCGACCAGGCGGATGTACGAGTGGTCCGACGGGTTTCACCTAGGCCACAGCACGGCGGCACCCAGCAGAAGCGAAGAAACGAGCAGGCCCAGCCCGGCCGCGAGGAAGGCGTCCAACCGAGGCTTGAACCAGGGGCTGCGGTGGGTCATGGCAAGGGTGAGCCACGCCACAGGTGCGGCTCCCAGGAAGACCGGCAGCACGTAGATCGACATGTAGAGCCCGCTGAGCCAGTTCGAGTTGAGCGCCAACACCACAACGACGACCGCATGAGCGGCGAGAAGGTATCCCGGCACGCACAGGCAGGTCCACCACGGCCGAGACGATGTCGGCTGCGCTTGCATCGCAGCACCCCCCGGGGTCGCAACCTCAGCGCCGTGCACGGTGCGACCACTGATCGTGCACTGATCTCCGGGACATGGCGAAAATGCCATCATCCCACGCGCGGACCGTCGACCGTGATCCCACGTGCGACGTTGCCCTGCGGGCCGACCGGAGGTGCCAGCCGTAGCCTGGACGTATGCCGGATGCCGACGACCACGACGAGCTGGTGCTCGGTGGGCTGGAGTCTTACGAGCGCGCCGTGCGCCGGGTGGCGCAGGACTTTGCCCGGCGCGGCGCCGTCGTGCGGCCGCTGGGCGTGGACCTGGACGCCCTCGACGCCCTACACGTGCGCTTCGGCCGGCGGGGGCGAGCGCGGGAGAGCATCCTGGGAACGCTGCGTCCGACCCGCGACCTGGAGCATGCCGTCGTCGAGCTGGCCGACCTGTTGCAGGAAAAGGAGTTCGACGAGGGCAACACCACCTGGCCCGGATGTCTATCCGGCCACGCCCATCCCCCTACCGCGGCTCTCGTCGACGGCGTTGCCTGCTGGCAATGCCCGCGCAGCCACGAAACCCTCTTTCCGATCGGATAGTCAACCGGGTGCCGGTCCGCGTTGGCGCCCGCCGCCACCGCCAGACTCGCCGCCGTGTCTTGCTGGTTGTGCGGAGTGAGTTCTGGCCAGCCCGACCGAGGCCGCCGCCGGCCCGAAGACCGTAGCCTGGTCTGGCTAGCCGGGGCAGCCGATGCGGAAGGAGCTGTCCCCGAAGCCGGCCAGGCCATCGCGCTCTGGGAGCACGAGTCCCCGAAGAGCCGGTCACCGACGACGAGCCGGGCAGATCACCCGCGCCCGGCTCGGCAGGTGGCGGGCTCAGCCACCCCTGCGGTCACCTGGGCTGGTTCCCGACTCCGAGGCGGTCGGAGACGTGTTGGAAGTGGTACTTGCCGTCGCCTCGATCGGCCACGACACAACGGGCTCGGGAGCCGCAAGGTCTGGCTGCGCTCGCGCGAATAGGAGGAGTAGGGCGACAGCCGTCGCCAAGGGGGTCAGGACGCACGCGACAGTCACCACCACCGCGATCCGAGTGCCGTTGCGAGAAGGCTTCAGTGTCTCGGTCCCCGCTTCAGCACTCAGGTCAGGAGATCCGGTGGCGGGGTCGGTCCGGTGCTGTCGCCTCGGGAGGACGTACACGCCCACCGGCAGGAGCACGAGCCACAGCGGCACCAGCACGGGAGCGAGCGCCGGCCAGATGGGCCACACCGGCTCGGTGACGGCGAGGAACTTGTCGGGCGCGGCCGGTGCGACGGTCAGCCTCGACCCGCTCGCCGAGTAGGCGAGCGTGACCGCCAGCGCAGCCCCTCAGGACGCAAGGGTCCCGGTCCGCGCCCGGCTCGACGGGCGGCTCGCCGCCGGTCAGCCGCCCCTGCTGGCACTTGGGCTGGCTCCCTGCGCGCCAGCCCTCGCGTCGGTGACGGGGGCGGTCGAGCGCTGTCGCCTCGCGAGGACGATCAATCCCACCAGTAGGAGCACAAACGACAGCGGCACCAGCAGGGGAGCGAGCGACCGCCAGATCGGCCACACCGGCTCGGCTAGCCCGTCCGTGAACAGGTCCGCCCAGGTGAGAGCGACGCCCGGGAGCAGGGCGACCGTCACCAGCGTGCCGACCAGTCGGGGTACGGGCGGACGGCGTCGCGCCGCCAGCCAGAACAGCGCCGCGCCGGCGGCGGCGCCGAGGAAGGTGCCAATGACCGTGGCGGCGAGGAACCCGCCCGGTGCGGCCGGTGCGACGCTCAGCGCCGACCCGGACGTCCGGTGGGTGAGCGTGACTGTCAGTCCCTCCCGCTCGGCCTGCCAGCCGTCGCACGGGTCGCCCGGCACCCGACGCAGGCCCTGCCACCCCTGCGCTGCGGCGTTGCGCCGTAGCTGATCGGAGAGCCCGCAGTCGGCGCGGCTGCCGTACCAGAATTCCGCGCGACTGGAACCGAAATCGTCGGGAGCCAGGAAGACGCCGTACCGATAGCCGCGTACGTATGTTGAGCCGGCTGGCTCGGCCCCAGGGAGCAGCTCCGCCGCCACGCCCTGAGCCCGGTCGGGGGTGCTGAGCGGTAGGGTGCCGCGACCGCCGTACCAGGAGCCGACGCTCAGGCCGACCGTGCCCAGCAGCACCGCGCCGAGCAGCACCATCGCGACGCGCCGCAGCTGAGGCCCCATCGACCCACCCCCCTGTCGCAGTGCGGCACAGCGTAGCCCCCGCAATCCATCCCTGGTGCCGGCGAGCCGGCCGTGCCCATTCATCCGGTAGGGCGGAGTGCGGGGCGTCAGTACAGTCACGGCGACTCCGGGGAGGTCGCCGACATGGCAGAGGTCGACAAGGCGGTCGAGCGGATCCGAGCGACGTGGGCGTATCGGCTGTTGGTCGTCGCTTACCGCTGCCTTCTCCTCGGGCCGCTCATGATCGGTCTGACCATCGGTGCGATAGCCCTCTGGTCCCTGAAGCCACCGATGGTCTGGGTACCGATCGCCCTTACGTTCGGGACAGTGCTTGTCGGGGTGGCCGGGGTCTGGGTGGGGCTGGCGACTCTGTACGCCCGTCGGCTCATGCCACGGGGCGGCACCGATCGACACGCGGCCCTGATGGGGGCCGCGCGACGGGACGTGATGCCGCGGGCACCGCAGCCAGTCCGCAGGAGGTCGGCGGACGGCAAGGAAGTGGTGTGAGGTGTCGGACCAGCGTCGGGCTGGGCTCTCACGCAGGCCCGGCGCCGCGCTGGGCGCCTGTCCAACATGCCATCGGCGCTGTCACATTGGCGTACCCTCGTCGTTTTTGTTGATTCCTGGGCTTTTTGGGCGAGGACTGGTTGAGGATGGGCGCAGGGCCAGCCAAGGGCACAGGAACCAGGGCGTTGAACGTCGCCTGCCAGCGCAGGAAGAGGAGCCGACAGCGTGGACATGAAGCTGGAATTTGTCGTGCTGCCCGTCGCCGACGTGGGACGGGCCAAGGACTTCTACAAGGCGCTGGGTTGGCGGGAGGATATCGACGTCGGCGAGGGGGAGGGCCGGGTGGCGCAGATGACGCCGCCCAGGTCGGACTGCTCGATCATGTTGGGCCCCAGCCTCACCACGGCCGCGCCCGGCTCCATGCAGGGCCTGTGCCTGGTCGTGGACGACATCGAGGCGGCCCGCGCCGAGATGGTCGGCCGGGGCGTCGACGTGAGCGAGGTCTTCCACGCCGCAGGCGGTGGCTTGCCCCTTGCGAACGGCCAAGGACGGGCCCCCGGGCTGGCTCCGGACCGGGCGAGCTATTTCTCGTTCGCCTCGTTCAACGACCCGGACGGCAATGGCTGGCTCCTCCAGGAGGTCACCACGCGCTTCCCCGGCCGGCTGTGGTGAGTGCCGGGCCGGCGCTTCTCCAGGGTGAACGAGCAGGCCGGGCGCACCGGCCCAGCCGGGCCGGGAGCGAGCGCCGGCAGTAGCCAGCGCGGAGCGATCTTGCGGGGCCGTGCGGTCCGGGGGCCGAAACGGTCCCCGGACCGCCTTGACGTCAGAGCGTGAGCTGGCTCCACGTGTGACCGCCGTCGGTGGTGCGGTACACCGCGGCTCCCGGCCATGCTGGTCCACCCCAGACCACCACGCCGTGCGTGGCGTCCTGGAAGTCCAGGTCGAGCATCGGGAGCTGCACGTCGGGGATCGCCAGGGGCGTCTCCCACGTGGCGCCGTTGTCGAAGCTGGCGTGCAGCCAGCTCGCGCCCGCACCGACGCCGGCCACGACCGTGCTACCGGCCGAGGTCGTCGCGAACCCGGTGGTGATACCCGTGGTGGGCGCGTACCCCAGCACGACGGGGGCCGAGCCGCCTACCGACTCGACCAGCTGCTTGTGCATGTAGCCGCGCTCCGGTCCGAAGCTGCACATGCCCTCGACGTCATCGGGCTCAGTGCTGCTGAGCCGTACCGCGTCGTACGCCGAGCAGACCGGCTGGACCTCGGTCCAGGCACTGCCGTCGGCCGCCGACCACATCCGGATGGACGTGTGGATCACGCCGAGGGCGACGTAGGCGGCCGAACCGTGGGTGGCGATGTCCCACCCGCCGCTGCCAGGCACCGCGACGCCGGCCACCGGCTGCCAGTTGTCCGCGCCGAGGGGCGACGAGTAGAGCTGGGTGGTCCTGGTGCTTCCGACTCCGTAGGTGACGATCGCGTAGGCGTACCGGTCGGTCGACGCCAGCTTGGCGATGCTGACCGAGCCGACAGCGCCGGACAGCCGCACGCGCCGCCACGTGCCGGCACCGTCGTGGGTGGCCATGAGAACCTGGCCGTCGGTGGTCCACCCGTCGAGCTTGTTGGCGAAGTAGATCTTGGTCTGGTCAGGTGTGGACGACACCCGTGGGGCGGTGTGCTGCTGCCAGGTCTGCGCGCCGTCCGCCGTGCTGACCAGGGTCGGGCATGAACCGGCCCGGCACGGCGCGAAGCCCAGCACCCAGCCGTCGGCGGCGCTGGTCCACGAGGTGGACGTGGGAGCGAAGCCGGCCGGTACGCCGGCGGTGGACACCGTGCTCGGGGTCGCCGCCGGTGCCCGGTCGGTCGTGCTCGCCGAGGCGACGGAGGGAACCACCAGCACGGCGAGGGTGGTCGCCGTGCCGATGGACGCGGACAGCCGGGAGTACCACGATCTGCTGGTCGGGGGTGTGCCAGCGATGGCGGTGCGTTTCACGCTATCTCCAACCTTGTTGATCAAGTCGGTAAGGGACACAGTGGTGAGTGAAGGGAACTGGTCACCTTTGACTTGGGCAATGGTTGGCGGCCGGCACGTTGGCGCCATGGCGCATACCGGCCACGATCCCGGCTGGGGCATCCAAGATGAACGCCCCTGGCGAGGCGTATCTGGCGAGCCGGACACTCATCCGGGCCGAGGTAGAGCACGGATTGTCGACGATGCGCTCCCGCTGGGCGGTGCAGGCTGACCACTTCGCCCGCCGGCTGACCGGCGGCGACCTGACCGGAATCAGCGGCAACAAGGAGAACGAGAAGGGATTGGACGGCGCCCGCCGGTGGCTGGCGGGTTAGCCGGGATCAGGCGACATGACGCAGCCCGGCCTGGCTAACCCTGCCATTGCTCGGCGAGCAGGCCGTAGATCAGCGTGTCCGTCCACTCGCCCTTGGTCCAGTGGTCCCGGCGCAGGTGTGCCTCCCGGACCATGCCCACCCGCTCGCACAGCCGCGCCGACGCCTCGTTCCGGGCATCGACATGAGCGATCACGCGGTGCATGCCGAAGTGCGCGAAGGCCACGTCGATGACCGCGCGAACCGCCTCGGTGGCGAACCCGCGGCCGGAGACCGCCGGGTGGAAGGCCCACCCCATCTCGCCGCGGGACAGTGTCTCGTCGGCCGGCCACAGGATCACATCGCCGACGACCGCGCCCTCGTGCTCCACCACCACGGCGAGACGGGACTCCGGCCCGGTGATCCCTGTGCTGGTGAGCCGCTTGGTGACCACCGTGGTGGCGAACTCGCGCGTCCACGGCTCCCACGGGATGTAGCGGGCGACGCGCGGGTCGCTGTAGTACGCGAGCAGGGCATCCACGTCGTCGGCCCGGTACCGGCGGAGGACCAGTCGCTCGGTACGGATCGGCAGTGCCAGCTCAGACATGCTGCCCAGTATCGACTCTGCCGACTGACGGCGTGGTTCCGGGACGAGCCCGACGACTGGCCCGAGCTGACCGACGGTCAGCGACGGTTCCGCATCGGCCTGCCGCCCCACTGACGACCCGGTGGAACGGCCGCTCCTACCCCACGTACAACGAGTTGAGGTATTCCGGGCCGTAGCGGCGCTCCAGCTCGGCCAGGCTCTCCGCGGTGTTCTCGACCTCCTTGATCAGCCTGGCCCGGGTCGGCAGCATGTCCGGCTGCCAGGTCTCCGGCTTCCACAGCTCCGAGCGGAGGAACGCCTTGGAACAGTGGTAGAAGATCTGCTCGACCTGGACCTCGATCGCGAGGATCGGCCGGTGCCCCTTGACCACCATGTCGTCGAAGTACGGGGCGTCCCGCAGCAGCCGTGCCCGGCC
Organism: Micromonospora sp. A200; assembly: GCF_029893845.1. NCBI lineage: Bacteria > Bacillati > Actinomycetota > Actinomycetes > Micromonosporales > Micromonosporaceae > Micromonospora > Micromonospora sp. A200. Next base: position 10,685 of record NZ_JARXXY010000031.1, read on the forward strand.
GTTGATCCGCAGGGTGTCGGACCGGCCCGGGATCAGGAAGATCAGGCCGACGTGCGGGTTGTCCAGGATGTTGCGGTAGCCGTCGGCCCGCCGGTTGCCCGGCCGTTCCGGGATGGCCAGGGTCGTCTCGTCCAGCACCTTGGCGAAGCCGGCCGGGTCGCCCTTGGGCGAGACGTCGCAGCTGCCGTCCGCCCCCGCCGTCGCGATCAGGCAGAACGGCGAGGCGGCGAGCCACTGCCGGTCCCGTTCGTGCAGTACGACGCGCTCCTTGGCGACCGCCCGGGGCATCGCCGCCCCCAGCAGGTCGCGCAGCTCCTCGTGCGAGGTGATCTCCACCGTCACGTCCGCCTCCCCCGTGCGTTGAACCCCGGTGGCGGCCCGGCCGGACGCCGACCGCCGTCCGTCAGCCTAGGCGGGCGTGACGAGCGCGAGGTTTGCCCACCGGAGCGGCGGGTACCGGCTCACACAGCGCCCCCCGAGCCGAGCAGTGGAGGCCCAGCATGGAGAGCCGTCTGAAGGTGCTCGGGCACCCCGTGCACCCGATGCTGGTGATGTTCCCGGTGGCGCTCCTGGTCGTCGGCACGCTCTTCGACATCGTCGACACCGTCGGCGGCCCCGACTTCCTCGGCGAGGTGGCGTACTGGAACATCACGGTCGGCCTGGTCGGCGGCCTGCTGGCCGCCGCGGCCGGGACGTTCGACCTGCTTGCCATCCCGGCCGGCACCCGTGCGAAGCGGGTGGCGCTCACCCACGCCGCCGCGAACGTGGCGGTCATCCTGCTCTTCGCCGCCGTCTGGGCGGTCCGGCTCAACGCCGACTCCCGGGCGGCCGGCGGCGCGCTGATCGCCATCGAGGTGGTCGGTATGGCCATCCTCGGCGTCAGCGCCTGGCTCGGTGGCGAGCTGGTCGACCGGCTCGGCGTCGGAGTCGACCGGGAGGCCGGCCTCGACGCCCCCAGCTCACTGCGGCCCCCGGCGGCCACCCAGCGGATCGGAGACGTGCGATGACGGAACAGCCCGGCGGTTTCGGCCGCGTCTGGCGGGGTCGGCAGCAGGGCTGGGACCCGATGGGGGAGCTCCAGTCGCTGCGGTCGGAGCTGAGCCGGCTGGTCGGCGGCCGGGGTGGCACGTCGGACGTCCAGCTGACCGAGACCGCCGACGGTTGGGAGGCGGTCGTCCGGCTGCCCGGCGTGGCGCCGGAGGAGGTCGCCGTCGAGCTGGACGAGCGGGAGCTGTGCGTGCGCGCCCGCTCCGAGGCGGAGGTCAACGCCGACCACGGCATCCCGGGCGGCTTCGAGACCCGCGGCTTCGAGTATCGGATCGACCTGCCGTCCCGGGTGGACCCGGACGCCATCGACGCGGTGATGGACCACGGCCTGCTGCGGGTCCGCCTGCCGCGGGCGAAGCGGGCCGCGCCGCGCACCATCACCGTCGGCCGCGCCGGCCACCGCGGCGGTCCGGCCGCCGTTGGTACGGGCAGGCTCGCCGATCCGGCGGCGGACCGGGAGATGCACCACCCGGACACCACCGCCGAAGAGATCGACCGCCTGTAGCGTTCGGGTGGCCACCTCGTCCCTGCTCGGCCCGGTCGGTGAGCGCGTGCCCGACGTGCGGCGCATCGCCGTGCTGCGCGCCAACGCGCTCGGCGACTTCATCTTCGCGCTGCCCGCGCTGGAGTCGCTGCGGGCCGCGTACCCGGAGGCGGAGATCGTGCTGCTCGGCGCGCCGTGGCACGCGAAGCTCTGGCGCGACCGGCCCGGCCCGGTGGACCGGGTGCTGGTCGTCCCGCCGGCCCCCGGCATCCGCGACCCCGGCCCGGACGAGCCGCCCGCCTCCATGGACGACTTCCTGGAGCGGACCGCCAAGGAGGGCATCGACCTGGCGGTGCAGGTCCACGGCGGCGGGGCGAACTCGAACCCGCTGATGAGCCGGCTCGGCGCCCGGGTCACCGCCGGGCTGCGCGCCGAGGACGCGCCGCCGCTGGACCGGTGGATCCGGTACGTCTACTACCAGCACGAGGTGATCCGCTACCTGGAGGTGGTCGCCCTGGTCGGCGCGCCGGCCACCACCGTCATCCCCGCGCTGGCCGTCACCGACGCGGACCGGGCCGAGGCGCTGGCGGTGCTCGGCGAGCCGGACCGGCCCCGGGTGGCGCTGCACCCCGGGGCCACCGACAGCCGCCGGCGCTGGCCCGCCGATCGCTTCGGCGAGGTGGCCCGGGCGCTGCACGGCGATGGGTACGAGGTGCTGGTCACCGGCACCCCCGCCGAGCGGGAACTGGTCGACGCGGTGGTCGTGGCGGCCGGCGTGCCGGTCCGCCCGCAGGTCGGCACGCTCAGCCTCGGCGGTCTGGCCGCCGCGTACGCCGGGTGTGAGCTGGTCGTCTCCAACGACACCGGCCCGCTGCACCTGGCCGGCGCGGTCGGCACCTCGACGGTCGGCATCTACTGGCTGGGCAACCTGATCAACGGGGCGACGCCGCTGCGCGCCCGGCACCGGCCGATCGCCTCCTGGACCACGCACTGCCCGGTCTGCGGCGTGGACTGCACCCCGGGCATCTACCCGCACCGGCCGGGCGACGGCGAGTGCCCGCACCGGGACTCGTTCGTCACCGACGTGCCGGTGGTGGAGGTGCTGGAGGCGGCCGCCGAGCTGCTCCGCCCGGAACCGGGCGCACCGCGCTGACCTGCCCCGACGGCCCGGCTCAGGCCGGTTGCGGGGTGTCGGAGTCGGCGAGCACGACCTCCCAGGCCTCCACCTCCCGCTCGGTCACCGTGGTCGGCGACTCCAGGTGGTACGCCCCGCTGGGCAGCACGCCGGCGCCGCCGTGGCGCGCCATCACGGCGAGCTGCGCGGCGACGTCCTCGCCCTGGTGGCGCTCGTGCACCCGCCGCCAGAAGTCGAAGCCCCCGGACTCGACCAGCGCCGCCCGGTCGTAGAGCACGCAACCGCCGATCCAGGAGACCTTGTACGCCCGCCACGCGCCTGGCGGCAGGTCCAGCTTGCGCGTCACGTGCAGCAGGTTCGCCGCCGGGTGGATCGCCGCCCGCTGCCACTGCGGGGTGTCCGGCCGGATCCGCTCGGGCACCACGGGGCCGTCCCACTCCTCGTAGTGGGCGTGGGTCTCCGGGCGCACGTCGTCGGCGTACGACAGGCCGTGCACCGCGTTGCCGACGAAGCCGCAGCCCAGCTCGCCGATCGCGGTGACCAGCCGGTGCAGGGTGCCCGGCTCCAGCCAGACGTCGTCGTCGAGACAGAGCACGTACCGCGCCGCCGACCGCCCCAGCAGGTACGCGCGGTGCTCGGCCAGCCCGCGCCGGGGCAGCCGGCGGGTCAGCAGCACCGGGTGCCCCCGGTGGCGCAGGGCCCGGGCCATGGTGGCCGCCGCCGGGTGGGTGTACGCCGGCTCGCCGTCGGACTGGTCGCTGACCACCACCCCGAACCCGGGTACGCCCTCCTGGGCGGCCAGCCCGGAGAGGGTGACCGCCAGTTCGGCGGGGCGGTTGCGGGTCGGGATCAGCACGTCGAGCTGCCGGGGCCGGCGGAACTCCTCGGCGCTGCCGAGGTCGAGCGGTCGGTTCACGCCGACCTGCCCATCCGCTGCGGGGCTCCGGACTGCGGCGACCGGGTGGACTGCGGTGACCGGGTGGGCTGCGTTGACGGGGTGGACTGGGGCGACCGGGTCGACTGCGGCGGCTGCGGCGACGGGGTCGCCTGGGCGCGGATCCGTTCGATGATCGCCGAGGTGGAGCGGTCCGGCACGTACCCGAGGGTGCGGACCTGACCACCGAGCCGGCGGACCAGCGGCGCCTCCGGCACCATCTCCGGCGGGTAGTCGCCGCCCTTGACGTACACGTCGGGCCGGACGGTCTCGATCAGCGCGGCCGGCGAGTCCTCCTCGAAGACCACCACGTGGTCCACACAGGACAGCGCGGCGAGCAGGGCGATCCGGTCCTCGACCGGGTTGACCGGCCGGTCCGGGCCCTTGAGCCGGCGGACGCTGCCGTCGGAGTTGACCGCCACCACCAGCAGGTCGCCCAGCGCGCGGGCCTGCTCCAGGTAGCGCACGTGCCCCGGGTGCAGCACGTCGAAGCAGCCGTTGGTGAAGACGATCGAGCGGCCGGCGCGCCGGTGGTCGCCGACGATCGCGGCCAGCTCGGCCGAGTCCACCAACGTCGGGTGGGCCGTACCGTCCGCAGTGGTGCCCAGCGCGGCGAGCAGGTCCTCCCGCCGGCAGACGCAGGTGCCGGTGTCCGACACGGTGATGGTCGCGGCGAGCTGGGCCAGCTGGGCCGCGGTCGGCAGCGGCGCGTCGGCCGCCAGGGCCAGCGTCATCGCCGCCAGGTACGCGTCCCCGGCGCCGACCGCATGGCTGGCCGGGACGGGCGTGCTGTGGCTGCGCCGGGGCTCGCCGTCGGCCCCGCCGACCACCGCCCCCTCGGTGTCCAGGGTCACCGCCACCACGTCCGCGCCGGTGTGCTCGCGCAGTTCCTCCAGCCGCGACTCGGCCAGCACCGCCCGGTCGACGCCGTCGCCGGCGGCGGTGTTCAGGGTGACCCCGGTGCCGGTGACGCTCAGCCCGTCGCCGGTCATCGCCACCCGGTCCTCGCCGGGCGTGGGCTCCCCGGTCGGCCCGGTGCCGACCACACCGGACCGGTCGCCGGTGGCGGAGAGGCGTACGCCGGCCCCGCCCGGGGCCGCGCCGACGCTCAGCTCGGACGGGCCGTCGGCCGGGTCGACCGGCGGGTGGTCCAGGTGCAGGTCCGGGCCGGCGGCGGTCCGTCCGGCGGGACGCGGCGCGGCGCCGAAGCCGGCGGCGGCGCGGGCCAGCAGCCGGGTCGCCTCGGCGAAGCTCGGGGTCACCACGGTCGGGGCGAGGCCCCGCCAGTCGGCCAGGTCGTGCGCGTCCAGGGCGACGGTGGTGTAGCGCTCGCGGTTGGCGACCAGCCAGGCGCGCACCGGCGCGGGCAGCGCGCCCAGGCCGTAGTCGCAGACGACCAGGGTGGGCGTGGCGCCACCGGCGGCCGCCTTCAGCTCCTCGGTCGCGCAGTCCAGCGCGGTGAGCAGGTCCCGCACCCCGTCGTCGTCGAGCGCGTCCTCCGGGTCGCCGGAGTCCTCCCGGAGCAGGATCTGGTTGCCGGCGAGCATCCGCCGCTTCACCGGCGTCGGCCGGTGCGGCTGGCTGACCGTACGGTCCCAGACCCCGGCCCGGTCCAGGCAGTCGTGCAGTTCGTCGCCGGCCACGTCGGCGCCGACCGGGGCGACCAGCAGCGCCCGGCCGCCGAGGGTGGCGATGTTGACCGCCGTGTTGGCGGCGCCGCCGGCGGCGGAGATGCGCCGGCGCAGGGTGAGGACGGGGGCGGGCGCCTCGCGGCAGAGCCGGTCGGACTCGGCGAACCGCCACTCGTCCAGCATGGCGTCCCCGACGACCAGGACCGGGCGCCCGAGCCAGCTCTCCACGACGGTGGCGAGCCGGCGCTGTTCCGCTGCTGCTCCTGCCATGCCTTCCCGACTCCCCCGAGGGCCCCGGGCCAAACATCCCCGCCGACCGGGCGCCACGTTTCGGGCATTCGGGTCCGGGAACCGGCAAGGGACACCCCGGAGAGGAGAAAACACGACATGGCAGCGACGACACTGCAGGGCCGGCGGATCGCCTTCCTCGCCACGGATGGCGTGGAGGAGGCCGAGTACGTGAAGCCGCGGCAGGCGGTCGAGCGGGCGGGCGCGACGGTGGAGCTGGTCTCGCTCAAGCCTGGCTTGATCCAGTCCTTCAACCACCTCGACCACGGCAGGACGTACGGCGTCGACGTGACCGTGGCCGACGCGGACGCCGGTGGCTACGACGCGCTGGTGCTGCCCGGCGGCGTGGCGAACCCGGACTTCCTGCGAACCGATGCGGACGCGGTCCGGTTCGTGAAGGCGTTCTTCGACGCCGGCAAGCCGGTCGGGGTGATCTGCCACGGCCCGTGGACGCTCATCGAGGCGGACGTGGTGCGCGGCCGACGGATCACGTCGTGGCCCAGCCTCCGCACCGACCTCACCAACGCCGGCGCCACCTGGCTGGACGAGCCGGTCGTCACGGACAACAACCTGGTCAGCAGCCGCAAACCCGGCGACCTCCCCGCCTTCTGCACCGCGATCATCGAAGAGTTCGGCCCCCGTTGATCATGAAGTTGTTGTCGACCGTCCCGGCGTGTCGGGACAACAACTTCATGATCAACGCGCCCCGGTCGGCAGGCCTGTCGACGGGTTTTCCGGCCTGGGGGCGCATGTTCCGCACGGTCCGGGATAGAAGGCGGGATGACGACGGAAGCCCAGGGCGGCCCGGTCCTGCACGCCCGCCAGATCCGCCTGCTGATGTTCGGCCTGATGACCGGGATGCTGCTGGCCGCGCTCGACCAGACCATCGTCGGTACGGCGCTGCCCACCATCGTCGGCGAGCTGGGCGGCATCAACCACTACTCCTGGGTGGTGACCGCGTACCTGCTGGCCTCCACCGCCTCCACCCCGCTGTACGGCAAGATGGCCGACCTGTACGGCCGCCGACCGGTCTTCCTCTTCTCGATCGGCACGTTCCTGCTCGGCTCGCTGCTGGCCGGCCTGTCGCAGGACATGACCCAGCTGATCGTCACGCGGGGCATCCAGGGCATCGGCGCGGGCGGCCTGCTGACGCTGGCGTTCACCATCATCTCGGACGTGGTCTCACCCCGGGATCGGGGCCGCTACCAGGGACTCTTCGGCGCGGTCTTCGGGCTGTCGTCGGTGGCCGGGCCGCTGGTCGGCGGGTACTTCGCCGAGACGAACTGGCGGTGGATCTTCTACATCAACGTGCCGCTGGCGATCCTGGCGATCGTGGTCTGCTACCACGTCATGCGGCTGATCCCATTCGAGCGGCGGGAGCACGCGATCGACTGGCTCGGCGCCGGGCTGCTGGTGGCCGGGGTGAGCGCCCTGCTGCTGGCGCTGAGCTGGGGCGGCAACGAGTACGCCTGGGACTCCGGGGTGATCATCGGACTCTTCGTCGCCGGGGTGGTCCTCGGGGTGCTCTTCGTGGTGCAGGAGGCCCGGGTCGCCGAGCCGATCCTGCCGCTGCGACTGTTCCGCAGCGCCACCTTCGCGCTGGCCAACTCGGCGGGCTTCGTGCTCGGTCTGGTGATGTTCGGGTCGATCATCTTCATCCCGCTCTACCTCCAGATCGTCAAGGGCGCCTCGCCGACCCGCAGTGGTCTGCTGATGCTGCCGATGATGGCCGGGATCATCGTCACCTCGGTCCTCACCGGCCGGGCGATGAGCCGGATCGGCCGGTACAAGTGGTTCCCGGTGGTCGGCTCGGTGGTGCTGCTGGTCGGCATGCTGCTCTTCACCCGGCTGCGGGTGGAGACCTCGCTCTGGGTGGCGTTCGGTTTCATGGTGGTGATCGGCGTCGGGCTGGGCCTGTGCATGCAGTCGCTGATCCTCGCGGTGCAGAACGCGGTCGACGTCCGTGACCTGGGCGCGGGGACCTCGTCGGCGACGTTCTTCCGGTCGCTGGGCGGCTCGTTCGGGGTGGCGATCCTCGGCGCGGTGCTCTCCTCCCAGCTGACCGCGCAGCTCGCCGACCGGCTGCCGGCCGCGATCGCCCAGCTTCCGCCGGAGCAGCGCGCCGCCGTCGCGGCCAGCGGCGGAGCCGACATCTCGATCAACGACCCGGCGACCATCCTGGCCCTGCCGGGGCCGGTGCGGGCCGCCATCCAGGGTGCCTTCGTCGACTCGCTGGACATGGTCTTCCTGACCGCCGGCCTGATCGCCATTCTGGCGGTGCTGGTCACCCTGGCCCTGCCGGACGACCAGCTGCGCGGGACCGGCCCGCAGGGCGCGACCGGCGGCGCCGACCCGCTCGGCGGCAAGGCGCCCGCCGCCGGCGGGAAGCCGATCACAAAGGAGTCGAAGGAGGAGGCCGCCGCCGACATGGAGGCGAAGTCGCAGACCATGCTCTGACGTCGGCAGCTATGACGGTACGGCCGCGAGCAGGTCGAGGATCAGGGCCAGCGGGGGCCAGGCGGCCCGGCCCCGGCGGGTGACCGCGTACGAGCGCAGCCGGGCCTCCGGGCCGGTGAGCGGGAGCAGGCGTACGCCGGGAACGGTTGGCTGGTCGGCGGGGAGCAGCCCGACGCCGAGGCCGGCGACGATCAGGTCCTGGACGAGTTCCAGGCTGTCCGCGCGGTGCTCGATCCGGGGTTCGAAGTCCGCCATCGAGGCGATGGTCCGGACGACCACCTCGTCGGCGGTGTAGCGGGAGTTGACGATCCAGCCGCGGTCCCGGAAGCGGTCGAAGACGGCAGCGGCGTTGTCCGGGACGTCCCCGACGGCGTCGGCCGGCACACCGAGGCTCCACGGCGCCGACCAGAGCGGGATCGCCTCCAGCGTGCGATCGACGGGCGCCGGCGCGAGGTTGTAGTCGTACGTCAGGGCGAGGTCGACGTCGTCGGTCGCCAGCAGCGCGAACGCCTCGGCCGGTTCGTGTTCGTGGATGCGCAGCCGGACCTGCGGGTGGCGCGCCGCGAGGTCGGCGGTGACCGGGAGCAGCGAGCGGCGGACGGCGGTCGCGAAGCCGGCGACCCGGACGGTGCCGGCCGGCTCGGCGCGCGGGTCGAGGTCGAGCCGGGCCACCTCGACGGCGGCGAGGATGGTCACCGCGTGCTCGGCCAGCCGCCGCCCGGCGGGGGTGAGCCGGACCCGGCGGCCCTGCGGCTCGATCAGCGTCGCGCCGACCTCGCGGGAGAGCGCGGCGAGCTGCTGCGACACGGTGGACGTGGTGACGCCCAGCTCGTCGGCGACCTCGCGCATCGAGCCGAGCCGAGCCAGCTCACGCAGCAGTCGCAGGCGGCGCAGGTCCACCCCACCATTGTTCATCATCAGCGAACGGATCGTCCAGCAAAGACACGTGGACGTGAACGGTAGGTAGCGGCTGTACTGGGGGCATGGCTCCCACCCGTACCGGCGCGTCGATGGCCCTCGCGTCGATGTTCTTCGTCCAGCTCGGCCTGGCCGCCTCGGTCGCCCTCTTCGACGAGGTGGGGCCCGACGGGGCGGCCTGGCTGCGGCTGGCCTGGGCCGGCCTGCTGCTGGTCGTCCTGGTCCGCCCCCGCCCGTCCGGCTTCACCCGGCGCGCCCTGCTGGCCTGTGTCGCGCTCGGCGTGGTGACCGCCGGGGTGACCATCCTGTTCATGGCCGCGGTGGCCCGCCTGCCGCTGGGCACGGCGAGCGCGCTGGAGTTCCTCGGCCCGCTCGGGGTGGCGGTGGCCCGGGGCCGGGGCGGGACGAAGCTCTGGCCGGCGCTCGCCGCGGTGGGGGTGCTGCTGCTCACCGAGCCGTGGCGCGGCGGTGCGGACCTGGTGGGTGTGGGCTTCGCGCTGGCGGCGGGCGCCTGCTGGGCGGCGTACATCCTGCTCACCCAGCGGGTCGGCGACGAGGTCTCCGGCATCCGCGGCCTGGCGGTGTCGATGCCGGTGGCCGCGGTCGTCGCCACCGTGGTGGTCGGGCCGGGCGTCCTCGGCGACCTCACCTGGCCGGTGCTGCTGGCCGGGCTGGGGCTGGCGGTGCTGCTGCCTGTGGTGCCGTTCGTGCTGGAACTGCTCGCCCTGCGCCGGCTCACCACCGCCGCCTTCGGCACGCTGATGAGCCTGGAACCGGCGATCGCGCTGGTCATCGGCCTGGTCGCGCTGCACCAGGTGCCGGGCGTCGGGGCGGTGGTCGGGATCGCCTTCGTGGTGGCCGCCGGTATCGGCGCCGAACGCACCGGCGCGCGGGCCGAGGTGGTCGCGCCCAGCCGACCCGAGCCGGCCGTGGTCGGGACTACTTGAGGAGGAGCCGGTTGGTCTGCTCGAAGACGTCGAGGTCGGCGAGGGTCTCCGGCACCGAGGCCGACAGCGGCGAGGGGAACGCGTCGCGGGGGAAGAAGCCGGCGTCGGTCGTCTCGTCGGTGACCCGGGCCAGGTCGCCGTCCCAGTCCTCGACCCGGAACGCGGCGGTGAAGATCTGGTAGGTGTGGCCGTACATGTTGGTGTGGGTGCGGTCCGGCCCGGTGTAGAGGGCGAACGCGCTGACCCGCAGCGCGCGCAGCCCGGTCTCCTCGCGGACCTCGCGTACCGCGCAGTCGGCGATCGACTCGCCCAGCTCCATCGCGCCCGCCGGCAGGGACCAGTGGCCGTTGTCGGAGCGCTGGATCAGCAGCACCCGGCTCGCGTTGTCGCGGACCACGGCGCGGGCCCCGACGAACATCAGCGTCCGGTCACCGGCCAGGGCACGCAGCTGCCCCACGTACGAGTCCGCCCACGAGATGCTCACCCGGACAATTTACGCAGCTTCCCGGGGGTGCCTCCGGCGTTCCAGGGGTTCCCAACCTGTGACCGGCGACACTAGCTTGTTACCCATGCGTAGCACGATGATGGACGCCCCCCTCCAGGTCGCCCGGATCCTCGAACACGGCTCCACCGTGCACGGCACGGCCGAGGTCGTCACGTGGACCGGCGCCGAGCCCCGCCGGATGTCGTACGCCGAGGTCGGCCGCGCCGCCGCCCGGCTGGCCCACGCCCTGCGCGACGAGTGCGGGGTGACCGGCGACGAACGGGTCGCCACCTTCATGTGGAACAACAACGAGCACCTGGTGGCGTACTTCGCCGTGCCCAGCATGGGCGCGGTGCTGCATACCCTGAACATCCGGCTCTTCCCGGACCAGGTCGCCTACATCGCCAACCATGCCGAGGACCGGGTGGTGCTGGTCGACTCGACGCTGATCCCGCTGCTGGCCCGGGTGATCGGTGAGATGACCACGGTGCGACACGTGGTGGTGGTCGGCGGCGGCGACCCCGCCCCGCTGGTCGCGGCGACCGGCGACCGGATCACCGTGCACCACTGGGACGAGCTGCTGGCCGGCCGCCCCGACAGCTACCAGTGGCCCGAGGTGGACGAGCGGGACGCCGCCGCCCTCTGCTACACCTCCGGCACCACCGGCAACCCCAAGGGCGTGGCCTACTCGCACCGCTCGATCTACCTGCACTCGTTGCAGGTCTGCATGCCGGAGGGCTTCGGCCTCGGTCCGGTCGACCGGGAGCTGGCCATCGTGCCGATGTTCCACGCGATGTCGTGGGGCCTGCCGTACGCGGCCTTCCTCTCCGGCGCGTCGCTGATCATGCCGGACCGGTTCCTCCAGGCCGCGCCGATCGCCGAGATGATCGCCGCCGAGCGGCCCACCCTGGCCGGCGCGGTGCCGACCATCTGGAACGACCTGCTGTCCTACCTGGACAGCCACGACGTGGACACCTCCTCGCTGACGGAGGTGATCGTCGGCGGTTCGGCCTGCCCGCCCGCGCTGATGCACGCGTTCGCCGAGCGGCACGGCATCGAGGTCATCCACGCCTGGGGGATGACCGAGATGTCCCCGCTGGGCTCGGTGTCCCGGCCGCCGGCCGGCGCCAGCGGCGACGAGGCCTGGCGCTACCGCTACACCCAGGGCCGGGTGCCGGCCGGGGTGGCCGCCCGGATCGTCGGCCCGCTGGGCGAGCCGCTGCCCGCCGACGGGACGTCCGTCGGCGAGCTGGAGGTCCGGGGCCCGTGGGTGACCGCCCGGTACGTCGGCGACGACACCCCGGACGAGGAGAAGTTCCGCGACGGCTGGCTGCGTACCGGTGACGTGGGCACTCTCTCGCCGGACGGCTACATCACCCTCACCGACCGGGCCAAGGACGTGATCAAGTCGGGCGGGGAGTGGATCTCCTCGGTGGAGCTGGAGAACGCGCTGATGGCTCACCCCGACGTGCAGGAGGCCTGCGTGGTGGGGGTGCCCGATCAGCGGTGGGACGAGCGTCCGCTGGCCACCGTGGTGATCCGCGAGGGCGCTTTGGTGACCGCGGAGGAACTGCGGGCGTTCCTGGCGAAGTCGGTGGCGCACTGGCAGCTGCCGGAGCGGTGGGCGTTCATCGACGCGGTGCCGAAGACGAGCGTCGGCAAGTTCGACAAGAAGGTGGTCCGGTCCCGCTACGCCGACGGCGGGCTGGAGGTGCGGGAACTGACCGGGCCGTAACGTTTTCCGGCGGCTCGTCGCCGTTAGGGGCAGGGACGTACTCCTGAATGCATCCCTCCCCAGGGGCGGCCCCGGCGTTCGCACCGCGCCGGGGCCGCCCGCTTTTTGCGGGGCGACCCGCACACGTCATTCTTGCGAAACATGTTCGCCTCTGTCCCGCTGACGAGGAAATCCGCCCAGCTCACGGTGTCGGTGTCGGTGCCGGCTCGTAGGCTCGGGCTGAACCGGCCGCCCCCGGGGCCGGCCCGCCGTCGAGTACCGGAGACGTCATGGCAACCCTGAAGACCGCCCCGACCACCGCCAGCGTGGACGACTTCCTCGCCGCCGTGCCGGACGAGACCCGCCGCCGCGACGCCATCGCCGTCCGCGACCTGATGCGGCAGGTCACCGGCGAGCCGCCGACCATGTGGGGCGACGCCATCGTCGGCTTCGGGCAGCGGCACCTGCGCTACGCCAGCGGTCGCGAGCTGGACTGGTTCCTGGTCGGGTTCTCGCCGCGCAAGGCGGCCACCACCCTCTACCTCGGCGAGGGATTCCCCGAGAAGGAGCAGTTGCTGGGCCGGCTGGGCCGGCACACCGTCGGCAAGGGCTGCCTCTACGTCAAGCGGCTCGCCGACGTCGACCTCGACGTGCTGACCGAGCTGGTCCGCGCCTCCGTCGCCCAGGCCCGCGCCGAGTGACCGTCACTGCGCGCTGGTGGTGATCAGCACCTTGCCGACCACCGAATCCTCCACCGCCTGGTGCGCGGCGGCCGTGTCGGCCAGCGGGTAGTAATGCAGGGGCAGGCCGACCTCCCCGCCCACCCGTGCGCCGCCCTGGGCCACCGCCGCGGCCACGTCGGTGACCGCCCGCGCCTTGGCCGCCGCCGGCTCGGTGTAGACCAGCACGAACTGCCAGCGGGCGTTGGGCACCATGAGCGGCCGGATCGGCAGGGTGACCTCGGCGCCCCCGTCGTCGGCGTACACGCAGACCGCGCCGCCGGGGCGGAGCAGCTGGACGTCGGTGGCGGCGTTGCGGGCGGCGGAGACCTCGACGATCGTGTGCACCCCGTCGGGGGCGATCTTGCGGACCTCCTCGACCACGTCCTGTTCCCGATAGTTGATCACGAAGGACGCGCCGGCCGCCGCCGCGAACTGCGCCTTCTCCGGGCTGCTGACGGTGGTGATCACGCAGGCGTCCGCCCAGCGCGCGAGCTGGATCGCGGCGTTGCCCACCGCGCCCGCGCCGCCCTGCACCAGCACCACGTGGTCGCTGAGCGCGCCGGCGTGCAGCTTGGTCGGCATGTACTCCCCGGCGGTGAGGCAGCGGTGCGCGGTGAGGAACGGGATGCCGAGGCAGGCGCCCAGGTCGAAGTCGGCGGAGCCGAGGCTCACCGCGTGGCGGACCGGGACCACGGTGTACTCGGCGGCGGTGCCCCAGGGGCGCTGCCAGGCGGCCTCCCAGAGCCACACCCGCTGGCCGATCAGGATCTGGTCGACGCCCTCGCCGACCGCCTCGACGACCCCGGCGCCGTCCTGGCCGGGGGTCTGCCAGCCGGCCGGCAGTGGCCACTGCCGGCGACCCTTCCAGTCGGTCGGGTTCACCCCGGAGACGGCCACCCGGACCAGCACCTCGCCGCGCCCGGGTTCCGGCACCGGCCGGTCCACCAGCTTCAGCACCGAGGGGTCGCCGGTCTCCTCGTAGACGATCGCCTTCATCCCCGTCTCCCTCCGACAGTCGCGTCCCCATCTTCGCCGAAACCGCGCGGATCGGGGTGACGTCGCCGGTCGCGATCCCCTCGGGGTGGCGGCCCGCGTACCCGCACCTCACCGGGGCGACCGCCGACCTCACGCTGCGTGATGTCGCCGGGACGGAGTGCGGGTCCGGTGCCGCCGGCCGATCCCGCCGGGTCCGCCGTCCGTATCACCGGGTAGCCGGTGGAGGAGGGGTCATGCGGGACGTACCAGAGGCGACGCCACCCGTGACGCTCGGTGTCGGAGATGGTCGGACCGACGCCGGGCGGCCTGCTCCGGCGGAGGCTGCCGACGATCCGGGCCCGACGCCGGTCGGCTATCGCCGCGACACCCCGTTCCTGCCCCGGTCCAGCCGCAGCCGCCGGATCTGACGCCGATCGCTCCGCCGGGCGGAGGCGGGTCAGCCGAGCCCGGCCACCAGGTCCGGAGTGAGGTCGTGCACCGACGACAGCACCACGGCGGCGAGGGCCGCCGCGTCCGGGTCCAGCGGGTACGACCCGTGCGGGATCGCCACCACCCGCATGCCGGCGGCGGCCGCGGAGCGTACCCCGTTGGAGGAGTCCTCCACCGCGACGCAGCGGGCCGGGTCGATGCCGAGCCGGTCGGCGACGGCCAGGTAGACGTCCGGCGCCGGCTTGCCCCGCGCGGTCTCCTCGGTGGAGAGCGTCACCCGGAAGGCGTCGGTCAGGTCCATGGCGGTCAGCGCCGCGGCGATCAGCCGGGTCGGCGACGAGCTGGCCAGCCCCAGCGGCCACCGCGCGGCCACCCCGCGCACGACCCGGTCGGCGTCGCCGATCAGGGGTACGTGCCGCGCGTACCGTCGGGTCATCTCCTCGACCACCTCGGTGGCGACCTGCCCGGCGTCGCGGTCGACGCCCAGCTCGCCGCTGAGGTAGTCGGCCCACTCGCCGGTGCTCATCCCCATCAGCCGGCGCTGGGTGTCCGGCTGCCAGGTGCCGCTGTGCGCGGCCACGTACGCCCGACGGACCTCCTCCCAGACCGGCTCGGAGTCCACGATCACGCCGTCGAGGTCGAACACCACCGCATCCATCGTCACCCGCCCATCCTCCCCGACCGGGGCCGGGGCGGGGCGTCAGCTCTGCAGGGCGGGCAGGCCGATCGGGCTGTTCTCCGGGATCACCGTGTGGCAGGCGCGGGCCATCGGTTCGAGCAGTTCCCGCAGGCGGTCGGTGCGGTCCGCCCCGAGTGTGCGCCAGGGGCGGGCGGCGGCGAGGTCGGTGGCGTCCTCGACGGCCTGGAACCGGGTCCGCCCGACGTCGGTCGCCTCGCCGTCCGGGCCGAGCCAGCCGCGCTCGGCCAGCCGGCCCCGCGCCGCCTGCCACTGCTCCTCGGACCAGCCCCGGCCGAGCAGGTTCTGCAGCGGTTGGTCCACCGCGACCCGCCAGGCCAGCGTCTCCACCGGATCGAGGTCGGCGGCGACCAGGGCGGCGATGTGCCCGTCGCCCCGGTGCTCGCGCAGCGTGGTGGCCGCCTGCCAGAGCCGGGCCAGCGGATATTCACCGCGCGGCAGGGCGGCGTTGGCCGCGCCGAGCACCCGGCCGGCGGGCTCCACTGCCGCGGCCGCCTCCTCCAGCAGGTCGGCGGCCTCGGCCAGGTGCGCCTCGGGCAGCTCGTAGGTCAGCTCGGCGAGGGCCTGCACGGCGCCGGTGAGCCGGGCCCGCAGCGCCTCCTGCGGGGTCGCCAGCCGCCAGATCGCCGGCAGCGCCCGGCTCACCATCGGCGGGGCGAAGTTGAAGAACGCGGCGATCACCGGGGCGGCCTCGGTGGGCCCGAGCGGGGCGGCCCGGCCGGCGAAGTACCCGCGCCAGTAGCCGCGCAGCCCGACCGCCTCGTACGCGGCGCGGGCGCGCGGGTGGAAGTAGGTGACCGCGTGGACCGGTTCGAAGTGCGTCCACATGAGCCGGGCGGTCCGCCCGGGATCGTCCAGCGCCGGCACGCGTACCTCCACGATGGTGAGGGGTCACCGTGACGCGGTGCGGACCGCCCACGGTGACCCCGAACCTACTGCGGGTAGGTGACAGCCGGGAAGACCTCTGTGGGCTACTGCACCGCCAGCACGTCGACGACGAAGCGCAGCGGGCCGGACGGCGCGCCCGGGCGCTGCGGCTTGTCGCCGTACGCGAGGTCGGCCGGGATGTCCAGCTGCACCCGGCTGCCCACGGTCTGCCCCTGCAGGCCCTGGTCCCAGCCCGGGATCACGTTGCCCTGGCCGAGCATGAAGGAGAACGGCTCCGAGCGCTTCCAGGAGGCGTCGAACTCCTCGCCCGTCCGGTACGACACCCCGACGTAGTTCACGGTGATCTGCTGGCCGCTCTGGGCGGCGGCGCCGGTGCCCCGGATCAGCGGGGTGGCCTTCAGGCCGCTGAGCTCGCCCTCGCCCTTGCCGGCCGGCGGCTTGGTGCAGAGCGCCCGGTCGGCGCCGTCGGGCAGGGTCGGGAAGCCGCCCGGGCAGCCGGCGGGCGACGCGGCCGGCTTCGGGTCCTCGTCACCGCCCCGGGTCACCACGAACACCCCGATGATTACCGCGATCACCGCGAGGCCGGCGAGCGCCCCCAGCCAGGCCTGCCGGCGCTTCTTCGCCTCGGCGGCCTTCTGCGCCGCAAGCTGGGCGGCCAGCCGCCGCTGCGCCTTCGACTCCGGGCCCTGGCCCGCCGACCGGTTCTGCGTACGCTCGCTCACGTCCTCGACTCCCTGCTGGTGTGGGTGGACCGGCCCGACGACCCGCGGCCAGCGCACACGGTACCCGGATCGATGCCGCCGGTGTCCCGTCGCCCGCCCGCTCTCCCACGCCCTGTCCGGCGACGACACGACCGGACGAGTCTGATGATCTTTTCGGTCAGTTGTCCGGTTACGGTGTTGCCTGTCGATGGATCCCGCCCCTATGGTCCGCTGGCATTCTCTCTTTCAAAGACGGGGGTCTTTCTTGCCCAACATCCGTGGCGTCCTCTCGGGCGTCATCGCCACGGTGGTCGGGATGACGGCGGTGTCCGGTCCCGCCATCGCTACCGCTCCGCACACCGCTCTCTTTGTCGACGGCACCCCCAACTCCTGGTGGTACCAGGGAACCCAGGTGTTCGACCAGGCCGACGGTGCCACCGTCACCGTCGGCGCGGCCGCCGGCGGCGAGCTCAACCTCCGCGCCGACCAGGGCGGCGACAACTGGACGTGGCGACTGGCCCCGCCGACCGGCGCGTCCTGGACCGCCGGCACCACGTACCAGCTGGCCGGTTATCCCAGCGCCGACTACGCCCTCGCCGACGTGCAGCACGCCGGGGCGACCTGTGACGAGGCCCCCGGCACGCTCGCCGTCCGGGAAGCCGCCACCGACCCGGAGACGGGTGCATTGACCGCCTTCGCGGCGTCGTACGTCATCTCCTGCTACTCCAGCTACAACGACCTGCACGGCGAGATCCGGTGGAACTCGTCCGTCGACTACGCCGCCGCCGCGACGGACGTCACGTCGCACAACTTCGGTGACCGGCTGGTGGGCAGCCCAGCGGTGACCCGGACGATCACGGTGACGTCGACCGGGTCGGCGGCCACCGTGTTCGGCACGGCCGGCTTCTGGTCCCCGACGACCGCCTTCTCGATCACCGGCGACACCTGCTCGGGCACCACCCGGGCCCGGGGCGAGACCTGCACCATCACGATCAGCGCCGCGCCGACCAGGCTGGGCGGCGACTGGACGTGGCTCCAGCTCCCCGACAACACGACGCTCGGCAATCGGTACGTGCAGCTCGGCGTCAACGGCCTGGACCCGCGTACGGTCGGCGTCTCCCCGGCCTCGCTCTCCTTCGGCGACCAGTACATCGCCGACCGGGGCCCGGCGAACACCGTCACCGTGACCGGCACCAGCGCGGAGCCGACCACCTTCGGGGCGGCCACCATCACCGGCACCGACCGCTCGTCGTTCGTCGTCACCGCCGACACCTGCAAGGGCGCGACCCTGCCCAAGGGTCAGACCTGCCGGGTGGACGTCGCGCCGACGCCGGCCGGCGGGGGCATCCGCACCGCGGTCCTGGAACTGCCGAACAACAGCCTCAGCAACCCGCGCACGGTGCCGTTGACCGTGAACGGCGTGATCGGCTCCCGGGGCACCTACTACCCGCTGTCCCCGGCGCGGATCATGGACACCCGTACCGGCAACGGTGCCGCGAAGGCGAAGCTGGGCCCGAACGGCACGGCCAACCTCCAGGTCACCGGGCGCGGCGGCGTCCCGTCCAGCGGCGTGTCCGCGGTGGTGCTCAACGTGACCGTCACCGAGCCGACGGCGTCGGGTTTCCTGACGGTGTACCCGTCGGGGAAGGCGAAGCCGAACGCCTCGTCGCTGAACTTCAAGCGGGGTTGGACCCGGTCCAACTCGGTGACGGTGGCCCTCGGCTCGGGCGGCAAGGTGGCGGTCAACAACAGCTCCGGCTACACCCACGCGATCGTCGACGTGGTCGGCTTCTACGCCAGCGACAACAGCTTCATGTTCACCAACCGTGGCGTCGGTGGGCAGTTCCTGCCGGTGGCCCCGCGACGGCTCTTCGACAGCCGCAGCGACTGGGGGCAGAAGCTGCCGGCCGACAACCAGGTGCGGCTGGCGCTGGACTACGGCTACGACGCCAACTGGCGGATGCGGGCGGTGGTCGTCAACATCACCGCGGTGTCGCCGACGTCCAACGGCTTCCTGACCGCATGGAACGGCGAATGGCCGGAGCCGAAGACGTCCACCGTCAACTACGGCGCCAAGTCGATCACCCCCAACCTGGCGGTCGTGCCGGTCCGGCACTGCTACGACTGCCCGTGGGGTTCGGAGTTGCCGACCTTCGGCGTCTACACGCTGAAGGACACCCACGTGGTCGTGGACATCGTCGGCTTCATCGACGACTCCGGCCTGCGCAACGGTCTGCGCTTCAACGCGCGGACGCCGACCCGGATCGTGGACAGCCGGGTGGGCCAGGGCCTGCCCGCCAACCTCGGTGCCGGCAAGAGCGGCGTGGTCACCACGCCCGCCGCGGTGGCGACGCCGGACACCCGTGCGCTGGCGCTCAACGTCACCGCGGTGGCCCCCACCGCCAGCACCGTCCTGAAGGTGTGGCCGAACGGCATCGACGGCATCAACCGGCCGGACGCCAGCAACCTGAACGCCGCGGCCGGACAGACGGTGGCCAACGCGGTCGTCACTTTGATCGGCCCGACCGACCGGTTCAACGTCTACAACCTCTCGGGGACCACCGGCGTGGTCGCCGACGTCGTCGGCACCTTCTGGCTCTACCCGGGCACCTCCGGCACCACCGTACGTGGCCTCACCACGGGCGCTCCGCCCGCGGAGCCCACCCCGGGCGACATGCCGAAGCCGGACGTCGCGCGACGATGAACGGCTGAACGAGGAGACACGAACGGGCGGTGGCCGGCGACGGCCACCGCCCGTTCCGCGTGGTCGTGCCGGTCAGCTCGCCGAGCACGAGTGGGGCCCTGTGCCGAGGAGCCGCCGCAGTGGACCGTCCGGCGGTAGGTTCTACGACCATGGCGATCCTCACCGACGAAGACCTGGCCCTGCTCTCCGAGCCCCAGCTGGCCCACGTGGCCACCGTCGAGGCCGACGGCACCCCGCACGTCACCCCGGTCTGGGTGGACACCGACGGCGAGCACATCCTTTTCAACACCGCCCTCGGGCGGCAGAAGTCCATCAACATCGAGCGCAACCCGGTGGTGGCGGTCTCGGTGGCGGACAAGGCCGACGACTTCCGCACCCTCTGGGTGAAGGGCACCGCCGAGCTGGTCACCGAGGGTGCCGACGAGCACATCGACCGGATGGCGAAGAAGTACCTCGGGCAGGACACCTACCCGTTCCGGCAGCCGGGCGAGCAGCGGGTGATCGTCCGGATCACCCCCACCCAGAAGCTCGGCCGCGGCTGACCCGCCGGCCACCGGCTGACCGCCGGCCATCGGGCCGGCGGTCAGTGGCCGCTGTCAGCGCTGCTTGGTGCAGGTCAGTACGACCAGCTCGTCGAGTGCGACCTTGGTGCCCTTGCGGTGGGACTGCTTGGTCACCGTCCAGTTCGCCGCCAGCAGCACGACCGTGTCGTTCTCGTCCTGGCTGCCGAGCTGGATCTTCGTCAGGCCGAGCTGCTGGAGCTTGTCCTGAGCGACGGCGGCGTTCATCCCGACGAGATTCGGCATGACAACCGTGGTGGGAGCGGGCGGTGGGGCCGGCGCCGTGGTGACGACCGCGCTGGGGGACGGGGCTGCCGTGGTCGGCGCGGCCGTCGTCGGGACGATCGAGGGAACGACACGTTCGGCCACCGCTGCGGCGGAGGGGCTGGTCTGCGCGGCAGGCTTGTCGTCGTCACCGAAGACGGCGCCGATGCCGCCCAGGCCGCAGCAGCACAACACGACGGCGCCGACGGCGATGCCCACGATCGCTCCCTTGCCGAGCTTGCGCTTGGCCGGAGGGGGCGGGGTCGCCAGGAACGCCGGGCCCGGGGGTGCGGCGGGTGGTGGTTGGTGGGCAGGCCAGGGAGTGGTGGGTGGTTCGTTTGTCACGAGGCGAATTGTGCTGCCTCAAACAACTATCTACACCGGCCACTCGGCTAATCAAGATCAGCTAGGGCGTCAGGTCGCGGCTCACACAACCGGCCAGAACCGCGCCGCAGCTCAGGCGGTCTTGCGGGGCGCAGCCTTCTTCTCCGCCGCCTTCTTCGCCGGCGCCTTGGCGGCCTTCTTCTCCGCGGTCTTCTTGGCGGCGGCCTTCTTCGCCGGCTCCGCCTTCTTGGCGGCGGCCTTCTTCTCCGCCGCCTTCTTCGCCGGGGCCGCCTTCTTCGCCGCCTTCGCCGCCTTCTGCGCGGAACGGGCCGACGAGATCGGCGTCGGCTCACCCGCGCCAGCGGCCGGCTGCTCGCCCCGGGCGGACCGGGCCCGCTCGACCGAGGCCTTCAGCGCCGCCATCAGGTCCACCGCGGCGGCCGGCGCGGCCTCTACCTCCTCCGGCTGCACCACCTCCCGCCCCTCGACCTTGGCGTCGATGACCTCCTGCAACGCCGCCCGGTAGTCGTCGGTGAAGGCGTCCGGCTCGAACGTGCCGGCCATCGAGTCGATCAGGGAGCTGGCCATCGCCAGCTCCGGGGGACGGACCTTCAGGTCCTCGTCCAGGAAGCCGAAGTCGGGGGTACGCACCTCGTCCGGCCAGAGCATCGTGTTGAGCAGCAGCACGCCCTCGCGGACCCGCAGGGTGGCCAGCTGTTCGCGCTGGCGCAGCGCCACCTTGACGATCGCCACCCGCTCCGAGTCGGCGAGCGCGTCCCGCAGCAGCACGTACGGCTTGGTCGCCGAGCCCTCCGGCTCCAGGAAGTACGCCTTGTTGTAGAGGATCGGGTCGACCTGCTCGGCGGGGACGAACTCCAGCACGTCGATCGCGCGTGAGCTGGTCAGCGGCAGTTCCGCGAAGTCCTCGTCGGTCAGGATCACCATCTCGCCGCCGCCCAGGTCGTAGCCCTTGGCGATGTCGTCGTAGGTGACCTCCTCGCCGCAGACCTGGCAGGTGCGCTTGTAGCGGATCCGGCCGCCGTCGGCCCGGTGCACCTGGTGGAATCGGATGTCCTTCTCCTCGGTGGCCGAGTAGAGCTTCACGCCGATCGACACCAGCCCGAAGGACACGGCCCCCTTCCAGATCGCCCGCATGCCGCGCTCCTCTCCCCGGTTCTGCCCAGGATCGCAAACGATCGAACGGGGCGCACGCTCTTCGCTGCGCAACTACCATCGAAAGGTGCCCGGCGCGCCGCTGAAGCCGATGCTCGCGATGACCGGGCCGCTCCCGGTGGATGACGGCTGGGCGTACGAGTTCAAGTGGGACGGGGTCCGGGCGCTGGCCGACATCACCGGCGGCCGGCAGCACATGTACGCCCGCAGCGGCGTGGAGATCACCGCCGCGTACCCCGAGCTGATCACCCTGGCCGAGCAGGTCGACGACGCGCTGCTCGACGGCGAGGTGGTGCTGCTCAACCAGACCGGGCAGCCCTCGTTCACCGCGCTGGCCGAGCGGATGCACGTCCGCGATCCGGCGAAGGCGGCCCGGCTCGCGGCGGCGGCCCCGGTGACGTACATGATCTTCGACCTGCTCCGGTTGGGCGGCGAGGACCTGACCGGACGCTCCTACCTTCAGCGGCGGGAGGCGCTGGAGGGGCTCGGGCTCGGCGCGGCCCGGTGGGCGGTTCCCCCGACCTTCTCCGACGGCGCGGCCACCTACGAGGCGGCCGGCGAGCACGGGCTGGAGGGGGTGATGGCCAAGCGGGTCGACTCGGTCTACCGGGCCGGCGTGCGCTCACCCGACTGGCTCAAGGTCAAGCTGGAGGTGACCGGCGACTTCGT
This sequence comes from Micromonospora sp. A200, assembly GCF_029893845.1. Lineage (NCBI taxonomy): Bacteria > Bacillati > Actinomycetota > Actinomycetes > Micromonosporales > Micromonosporaceae > Micromonospora > Micromonospora sp. A200. The sequence continues at coordinate 32,851 of NZ_JARXXY010000031.1, forward strand.
GATCGGCGGCTGGCGGCCCGGCGCGCGGAAGATCGGCGGGCTGCTGGTGGGGGTGCCCGGGCCGGACGGGCGGCTCATCTACCGGGGGCGGGTCGGCGGCGGGATCGGCGCGGCGCTGGAGCGAGAGCTGCTGCGCGAGCTGGAGCCGCTGCGCGCGGCGGCGTCGCCGTTCTCCGGCGACGTGCCACGCGAGGATGCCCGGGGCGCGATCTGGGTAACACCCCGGGTCGTGGTGGAGGTCAAGTACGGCCAGCGCACGCCCGACGGGCGGCTGCGGTTCCCCCGGGTGCTGCGGCTGCGGCCGGACAAGCCACCGGAGGAGGTCGACGATGCCGGCTGAGCGGTTCCGGGTCGAGGTCGAGGGGCGGACGCTGGAGCTGTCCAACCTGGACAAGGTGCTCTATCCCGAAGCCGGGTTCACCAAGGGCGAGGTGATCGACTACTACACCCGGATCGCCCCGGTCCTGCTGCCGCACCTGGCCGACCGCGCGCTGACCCGGATCCGCTTCCCCAACGGGGTCACCGGCGGCTCGTTCTTCGAGAAGAACGCCCCGGCCGCGACCCCCGACTGGGTACGCACCGAGACGCTGCCCGCGCCCGGGTCGAGCAAGGGACGGGAGACCATCGACTACGTGGTCGCCGACGACCTGCCCACCCTGGTCTGGCTGGCCAACCTCGCCGCGCTCGAGCTGCACACACCGCAGTGGAAGGTCGGCGAGCACCCGGACATGATGGTCGTCGACCTGGACCCGGGCGCGCCGGCGGCGCTACGGCAGTGCTGCCAGGTGGCGCTGCTGATGCGGGACCGGCTGGCAGACGACGGCATCGACAGCTACCCGAAGACGTCGGGGAAGAAGGGCATGCAGCTCTGCTGCCCAATCGCCGGTACGCAGGATGCCGACGAGGTGTCGGCGTATGCCCGGCGGATTGCCCAGGAGTTGGAGAAGGCGCAGCCCAAGCTGATCGTGTCGAAGATGGCGAAGAACCTGCGGCCGGGGAAGGTCTTCATCGACTGGAGCCAGAACAACGCGGCCAAGACGACGGTGGCGCCGTACTCGCTACGGGCCCAGTCGGTGCCGTCGGCGTCGACCCCGCTGACCTGGGACGAGGTCGAGGCGGGGGCGGCCGGGAAGCGGCCGGCGACGAAGCCGTACACGGCGACCGAGGTGCTCAAGCGGGTGGAGAAGCAGGGCGACCTGCTCGCGCCGTTGCTGGAGGGCGGCCCGGAGCTGCCCGCGCCGTGAGGGACATCCTCGCGGGTCGATGTCCCGATACAGTTGCGCATGGACAGCGGTGAACTCGTCAGCGCCCTGCGCACTCTGCCGGCGCTCCAGGTCCGGGCGGACGGAGCCGAGCTGCGCGTGGCCGTGCCGGCCATTGACGACGGCGTACGGCTGCATCCGGAGTCGGTGCTCCGGGCCCGGAAGATCTTCTCCCCGCGCGGAGATCCGGCCCTGGAGCTGGTGGTGCGGCAGGACGACGCGCTGCTGCCACTGATCGTCCTGAACGACGACGTGGTGTGGGCGCCGGCCGACCCCGCCTCCCAGCTCGACAGCGTCATCCCGGTGCGGATCGCGAACGCGCCGCCGCTCGTCGCGTACACGGAAATCGAACGCGACGCTGTCGGCGCGGCGCGCGCCATGGACGGGCCGATGGTCGATGTCGATGCCGTCAGTGCCACCCTCGTGCTGCACCGCTGCTTCATCGTGGGCGCCATGCGCTTCGGGCTGCGGCCGGTACGCGCGGCGGCCTGGTGGCAGCACCTCGCCGCCGCTCTCGGCGACGACTTCTGCCTCGGGCGGTTCCGATCCGACCGGGACTGGGACGGGCTGTTGGTGGAGGCCGGCGGGGTACGACTGCTCCACCCGGCGCCACCCCCGGCCCGGGATCTCCGGGCCGAGATCGACGCCATGACGATCGCCGACCTGACGGCGTTGGAGCCGGTGATGACGGTGGCCTGGGCGGACGAGGAGTTCATCGCATCGTGGCGGCGCTGGGTGCCGATCCCGCCGCGCCGGTTCCGCGAGCTGATCTCGGCGGGTCTGCCGGACGCGCGGTTCGAGGTCTCGCTCTACCCCGACGGCGGCTGCGCCGTCGACCTGCGGATCGCGCCGGCCGGCACCCTGCACGCCCTGCTCGGACTGCGGTTCTCCTTCCCGGAGCGGCGCGCGTCGCTCGACGAGATCCGACTCAGCGACCAGGCGAGGGGCAGCGGGCTGTTCCAACGACTGATGTTCAACGCTGAGGAACTCAGCCGGGAACTCGGCATGGCCTCGCTCAGCCTCCTGGCCACGGGCGTCGGCTCGTACGCGCTGGCCCGGTACGGCGGCTATCCCCGGGACCCCGAGCTGGGCCGGTCGGGCCGGCTCAGCGGCGAAGCTCCCGACCCGCCAGGTTCCGCCGCAACTCGGCGAACGCCTCCGGCCCGACGGTCTCCCGAGTCGCCGTGAGCAACCCGGCGCAGAGCTGCGTCGCGGTCTCCAGCCCGGCCCGGGCCTGTTCGATGTCCCGCAGCACCCGGTCGCGCTCGGCGTCGGTGGCCGCGCGGATGTCCCGTACCTCCCGCCGGCGCACGCCGCGCACCTCGTCGGCCACCACCAGCACGAAATCCGTCCGGTCCAGGTCGAGCGCGGTGGCGTCCGGGCGGGGCCGGCTCGCCGCCACGGCCCGGGTGACGCTCTCGGCGGGCAGGAAGAGCAGGGTGGTGGTGGAGAACTGACTCATGGCCGCCTGCTGCTGCCAGCGGGTCAGCAGCCCCGACTTCGCGTCGAGGAACGGTGCCACGCTGAGCGCGAACTCCACCTCGACGGTGGCGAGCAGGGGGCGCGCGGTCTCCATCCTGCTTCTGAGCTGGTCCACCAGGGCGGACTGCCGGCGGAGCGCGGCGGCGAACTCGGTCACGTCGTCGGGTCGCGCGCTGCCCGAGACGATCGTGCCGGCGAGGGCGAGGATCCGGTGCCCGGTGAGGCACACCTCCTGGAGGGCCAGGACGACGGCCATCAGTTCGGCGGCGACCTTCGCGTCCCGGGACACCGCCCGCCGGTCTAGCATCCTGGTGAAATACGAGCTGACGATCTGCACGACTGTCGACAACAGCTCGCCCATTCGACTGCCCCATTCCCGAGCCGGATGTGGCCGCGAGTGTAGTCGGCCCGGCGTGGCGGCCGGGGCCGTCGACGTTCTCGCCGGTCCCGCTGGATCGGTAGGGTGAGGCGTCGTCGTCACGAGGAGGACGCCCGATGGACACCGTCCAGGACCCGGTCGTGTGGGGGCGAGCCGTGGCGGACGAGGCCGGCCCGCCGCTGCTGACGTACCTGGACGGGGCGACCGGCGAGCGGACCGCGCTGACCGCGCAACAGCTCGGCGACTGGGCGGCGCGCTGCGCCGGACTGCTCCGTGACGGCTGCGGGCTGGGCCCCGGCAGCCGGGTCGCGGTGCTGCTGCCGCCGCACTGGCGTACCGCCGCGGTGCTGCTGGGGGCCTGGTCGGTCGGGCTGGCGGTGTCGTTCCGGCCGCGCGCCACGGCCGGGCTGCCGGTTCTCGAACCAGGCGGCGACCGGCCGTACGACGCGGTGTTCGTGACCCCGGAACGCCTCGACGACTGGCTGGAGGACGTACCCGACGGGACGCACCGCTACCTGGTCGGCACCGGGCCGGGTTCGCTGACCGACGTGCCGGTGGGCTGGCTGGACTGGTCGGCCGAGGTGCTCCGGCACCCGGCCACCCCGCCCGACCACCGCGCCATCCACCCCGGCGACCCGGCCACCCCGGACGGCACCAGCTACGGCGCGTGGGGCGCGCTGGCGCACGAGGTCGCCGCCCAGCTCGGCCTGCGGGCCGGCGACAGCCTCCTGGTCGACGCCGCCGAGCACGAACAACCGCTGAAGTGGCTGCTCGCCCCGCTGTCGGTCGGCGCATCCGTGGTCATCCATAGCAACGTGGAGGCGGAACGGCTCGCCGCCGAGCGGGTCAGCCACGTCCTCTGAACCCCGCACCGCGCCCGGTCAGGCGCGGCGTACCTCCATGACCATCACCGGGTACGGCCCGGCGGCCATCGCGGCCGTGGCCTGGTCGGCGGGGATCACGTTGTCCATCCGCATCCGCAGGGTCGCGGTGTCGGCGGCGTCGAACACGATGCGCCAGCGCCAACCGCCGCCGTAGTCGCCCTCGAACTGGAACGTGTCGCCCGCCCCCGGCCCGCCGGGCAGCGACATCGGCACCGGCTTCTGATGCCAGGAGTCGCCCCAGACGGCCATGAGCGAGCCGTCCTCGCCGGCAGCGGCGATGACGAGCAGGCCGTCCTGGGGTCCGTCGTCCGGGTGCTGCCAGGAATAGGCGACCGAGGTCAGGTGACCGCCGGCGGCCGTCGCCACGGTCATCGTGGCAGGGAACTCGGCGAGCGGATGATCGGGCATCAGCCGGAAGCCGTTGCTGCCCACCCAGGACCCGGCGAACTCGGAAAGGACCATCCGTCGACCGTAGGCCGCCGCGGGCGAGCCGGGAAGCGTCGTCGGTCCGACCGTTGCGAAACCGGCCCTTGCCATCCGGCAATCGACCCGCTCGTGGTCTGTTGTTAACGCCGCTGACGTGTTGTTATGGCGGAACGACGATGTCGGTCCCATATCCCGGTGACCCTCGTCCCTGCCGCTGACGTGGCTCATCCCCCGTATGTGAAAGGGCAACGATGCGCAGAAGAAGATCGGCTTTCCAACTGGCGGTCCTGACCGCCACCGCTGCCACCTTCCTGGGGGCCGGCGGAGCCTCCGGGGCGGTCGCCTCGGCAGCTCCCGCGACCACCTCGCCGGGTGCTGCGGCCTGTGCGCCCGGAGCTGAGGCGCACAGCGTGGCCCGGGTCGCCGAGGGCGCCACCGCCCAGGAGCCGGAGCTGTACTCGAAGAACGAGGCGAACGCCTACGGCGTAATCAAGGATTCCCCGCGCCTGGCCAACGGCAGCGTCACCGTGCCCACGGTCTTCCACATGGTCTCCGACCACCCGCTGAGCGCGGCCGAGACGACCCGGTGGAACAGCCTGATCGCCGCGCAGATGAAGGTGCTCAACGACTCGTTCGCCGGCAGCACCGCCGCGAACGCCGCCGACACGCCGTTCCGGTTCGACCTCGTCGACACGACGTGGACGGTGAACAGCGACTGGTACACGGTCGTGCCGGGCAAGAACGAGCGGGACATGAAGAAGGCCCTGTACACCGGCGACTCCCGCACCCTGAACGTGTACGCGGGGAACATCGGCGGCGGGCTGCTCGGCTGGGCGTACTTCCCGAAGGGCTACAACAACGGCCGCGACTACATCGACGGCGTGGTGATCCTCGACGAGTCGATGCCGGGCGGCACGGCCGGCAAGTACGCGCTGGGTGACACGCTGACGCACGAGGTCGGGCACTGGCTGATGCTGGAGCACACCTTCGCGCACGGGTGCTCCGCTTCCGGCGACTTCGTCGCGGACACCCCGCGTGAAGCGCACCCGCAGTTCAACTGCCCGGTGGGCGCGGACACCTGCACCGCACCCGGGCTGGACCCGATCCACAACTTCATGGACTACACGCAGGACTCCTGCATGGACATGTTCACCGCGGGACAGGCGGACCGGATGAGCGACGCCTGGGTCGCGTTCCGGGCCGGTGGCCTCGGCTAACGCAAGCCGTGTGAGGGGCTGGCGGGCCGCACTGAGCGGCCCGCCAACTCCCCGACATTCCTGCCGCCGGCGCCAGACCACACCCGAATACCGAGCGCAGGAAGACGGTCCACAGCGTCACTCTGCAAGTGGGGCGATCCCGGTTCGCTTCGATATCTCCTGAACGATGTGGGGGTCGATGGATCCCGGAGCGCACACCACGAGATCCTCGGGCGCATACACGCCGACACTGGTCTCGGGATGGCATACAAGTACGCCGCCAACCGGCAGGAACCCGACTACCTGACCATAGGGATGCGTCGGTGCCTCGCCTGAATCATCAGGTGTGGAAATCGGTCGTGCAATCATGCCTTCTCGTAGCCATGGCGGTCGGTCGACGAGGAGAGCGACGTCGACCGGCTCGGATCCGTACACGCGGGCGACGGCTTCCTGTGCCATCCTGCCGAGTTCCACCGAGTGCCGGGTGAATCCAGCGTCGATCCGGCCGTCCGGCCCGGACAGAACAAGATGCATGGAACGATCCGGCTTGAAATGAACGCGTCCCGTGATGCTGCGTGACATCGCTCGCCTCTCCTCGCTACCGGTTTGACCCTACCCGGCTCGACGCCGGCGGTGATCAGCCCAGGCTGCTTCCGCCGGTGACGATGAAGCAGGGCAAGATGGCGAGGTGTGCAGGTGGCGCGAGCGGCCCGTCAGCCCTTCCATCACCGCCCGGCCGCTTATCGCTGGTTCACCCAGCGCTCGCGCCGCGAGCAAGGCGCGGTGTGGTCGACCGGCAGCGCACACCGCGCCCCGCCGGGTAGTCGCCGGTCGCAGAAGACCCAGTGGCGTACGCCCTGCTGGTCCTCGGCCGACACGGTCACCCCGCCTGGCTCGACGCGGGCGCTGAGCCGGGCCAGCACGCGGGCGGCGGTCCGGGCGAGGATCCGGGCCCGGAGCAGGTCGGGTGCGGTGACCGGCAGGTGGATCACCCAGCGCTCGGTCATCGGTAGCGGTGGTTCGCCGACTGGGCGCTCTGCCAGGCGCGCAGCGCGTTCTTGATCCGTACGTTCTCCTCCTGCACCGCGACCAGGGCGGTCTGCGCGGCGGTGAGTTCGTCGGCCACGCGGTGCAGGAAGGTGCGGATCTCGACGGGGTCGAGGCCGCGCCGGCGCACGTTGAAGCACCGCTCGCGGATCTGCCAGGGCCGGAGAGGCTGTTTCTGGCTGGCTGCTGTCATCGGTGGTCTTTCCTCGCGTCGGCTCACCAGCCGGCGGATCAGGTCGCGCACGGGGACAGCCCTTCGTCGGGTCGCGTCGAAGTGGAGGGGGCGGCCTCCGCCGGTTGCGGTCAGCGGAGGCCGCCCCGCCCTGCCACCGCAGCCTCAATCGGCGGTACGGCAGCAGGGCCGCGCCGGGGGAGCGCGGAGGGTGGGGTCTCGGCGGCGATGCGAGACCGGTACGAGAGGCGCCAACCGACCGCAGCAGCACCGCATCACCGAGAGCGACGCTACCGACGCAGCATCACCTACGTCAAGTACCGCGCCGTCCTCTTCTGCTGAACCATCATCACTATCAGCTATGTCACCACCGTCACCTCTTTCAGCGGATGCATTGCCTACGTCGAGGGCGTGGATCAATACTGGGTGGGCCAACCGACTGCAAGGGGCCGCATCGTGCCTATTCCACCCACTATGGACGAACTGCTGGACGACCTACGGAGCAAGATCAAGGACGGGACCTATCCGCCGGGCAGTCAGTTGCCCTCGGGTCGCGCGCTTGCCGACTCCTACGACGTCTCGCACTCGACCATTCAGCGAGCGATCGCCACGTTGCGGGAGCAGGGTGTGCTGGTCGGGCGCCCGGGCCGTGGCGTCTTCGTTGCGGAGTCCACTCGGCGCTGACCAGCCTCACACGCGGCTGGCTGCCCGCCGCTCGGTGTGCAGCAGCTTCTACTTTCCGGGCAGAGACAGGCCCGTACTTTTCAGTCCCAAACGCGTTGCGGGCGCATCGTCTGGTGTGATCGATTGTCATCCCGCGTGCTGTCGTGGCGTGCCGCCTGCGGGCGGCACATCTGGTGCTTCCTGCCTGCTCCCTGGAGTGGGCTGCACGCAAGGTGCCTCTGCTGTGTTCGTAGTTGCTACAACTGCCCGCAACCTCGCAGCAGGGATCATGCCAGTATGTGTGGTCGTAGCCAGCGGATTCGCCAACAAGCCCGGGAAACAGATAGCGCTGATTCGTGCTGGAGCCGATGCAATCGCAGAAGGCGCAAGTGGAATGGCTGAGGTTGCCACGGCACTTATCGGTGAGGGATAGTCTCGTCGGGACTAACGTTTGGCGAAGCTTCCCGGCGCTCTGCGCGTGAATACTTTAGGCCCTCAATCGTCGCGCCAGGAGGAGGGCAGGACAGTGTTGTCGTCCTTAATCGCTCGGTCTAACTGCTCTCGCGTTAGACCGCGGACGGTCGATAGATCCACTCCGCGAAAGTCTGTATCCGTGAGCGTCGCATCAGTGAAGTCTGCATTGGCGAGGAGGGCTGGCGGTCCGGGCGGATCGCCATCCTCTGCATAGCGGCGCCCGAAGTCCGAACCGCTCAAATCGCAGCCTGTAAAGTCTGCCCCCGTCAAGTCGGCACCCATGAACCAACTGGTTACGAACTTCGAGTGGACGAAATCAGCGTATCGGGCCGAAGAATAGCTGAACGCCGCCACCTTTGCCGTACAAAACGAGAGCCCGGCACCGTCCAACTTTGCGCTTGAAAGCGAGATGTAGTCCAACCGGCTGTAGTAGAACATCGCCCCTTCGAAATTGGAACTCGTGAGCTTTGCATGGTTAAGACCGCAAACGTATAGGTCCAGCCGCCGTTTATCCTCGGCAGGTCGCGGCCTCCGGCCGAGGACTGAGAGGGCAGCTTGAACGTCTTGCGTTACTGGCTCCGCACTGGGCGTGTTTGGGAATGCCTCGTGTGAGTCAGGGTCCTGCAATCTGGTGCGCTGCTTCACATAGGCTGTAAGAACCTCCAACACTGTCTCTCGATCCGACCCAGAGTCCCTTGCAATGCGCTCCAGAGCAAAGATCCCACCAAGCCGGACATCTATCGATGCGTGGCCCAGCTGCTCCACCGCCTTCGTCAAGCGGTCCGTTATGTGCCCTTCGCGCGTCAGGCGGAAGTTGCGAGCAGTGAAGTAGATGCCGACCAGCAGTGCAGCCCCGCCGATTAGCTGGACGATCGAAGTTCGGATTGCGGCCTCTGCATCAAGGCGATCCTTCGGAGATAGCGGCAAATGCCGCGACTCGATCATATAGGGGGGAGCGAAGAGAGCCGCCCAAATAGCAGCCAACGCGACTGCGATTGCCGCGATGATTCCCGCCGCGCGCAAGGCCCTCCAGAGCTTGGGCCGAGCGCGGGCAACCTGCCTACCCGCCGTCGCCCATCCGTCCCTCATGCGGCTGGGTACGCGCCGCAGCTTGCCGCGCCAGGCCACATCGACCACCGTCCCTTAGATCACCAGCCGCAGAGTTGGACCAGATTGCCGAATCTGCCTCTTCAATATCAAGGCGGCCCGCAAGCGGGCCGCGCCGGCCGGCCACCTGACGGACGACCAGGACCCGAAGACCTCGGGGCTCCGCCCCGAACCCCGGCCCTCCTCAGAGATGCCGCTGCGGATCCCCTCGCCGGGCACCACAAGGGCTACCAGCCTCCCCGGACGGGGCCAAGGTCGTTCGTCCGGTAGGGCGCTCCACCTTGTTCCCGTCCGGGGAGGCTGGACGGTCTACGACTGCCCGACGAGGAGATCCGCCGACCTTGCGGCTAATGACTTCATCCAAGGTGTTACACGGACGGGTCCCAGGCGATGAGCTGGTCGAAGATGTGGCGGTCGCCTTTTAGCTTCAGGGAATCCAGCGGTATGCGGTTGTAGAACATCAGGACCAGGTCACTGGCCGTGCCCTGGGCGGAGGCGTCGGGGGTGTCCGGGTCCTCGCTGGCGGCGGGCCTGGGGAGGCGGGCGGCCCGTGCGCCGTCGTGGGAAAGCCAAAGGCGCCAGGAGGCGCCCTCGGTGGCGTGGTAATCGACGACGGCGGGTTTGTGCGGCCAGGCGACCGTTGTTGAGCAGAGGGTGAACTGGCAGTCGTCGAAACCGTCGAGGGCGACCTCGTCCGGTAGCGGCTGCGGTGCACCCACGGTGAGCTGGGCGTCGTAGGTGTGGACCGCGATCTCGTGAATTTGGCGCCGCGCCCAGGCGCCAGAGGTTTGCGGTGACTGCGAGTCATCCCACCACGTCCAACAATCGCGATCCGGGCCGGCCTCGCGCAGCGCGCTCGCTAGCTGTTCGATGGACTCGGTCCACCAGGCCAGTAGAGCGTCGCGTTCCCGAGGCGCACCCGGGCCGCCCTCCCATGCAGACTTCTCTGGGGGACCGTCTGCAGGCCCTGCGGCGACGACGGCGGCTGCTTTGCGGCGGCCCATGCCCACGTGTTGCACGAGATCGAATAGCGTCCGCTCGGGATGGGTCGGAACCTGCATGTCGAAGGTGGGCGCCGCGGCTACTGCGGCGCGGAAGGCGGTCGACCGTTCGTCAATGAGCCGCAGCTAATCAGTGAACGCCAAAGTCTTTTGCACTCCGGCTTTCTACCAGTGTGCTCCGACAACCGGACAGCGATTTTCGCAGCCGACGCGGCGGGCGCCGCAGCACTGGCACGCACCCTCGGATGACGCTCGCATTGGCCTCACGGCAGTGGCCGTACGACCCGTCTCCCCGGCGCAAACGGAATGAGGTGATGCGGTAGCCCCACCAAGCTTTCTTCCAGTGAGCCAGGGTCAGCGCTAGTAGCGAAGATGATTTGTGCCCCTTGCTCGCCGTCCTGTGCGGCCCGTCTCAGAAGAGCGGAAAAGCTGAGCTGATTAGTTTCCTGCTGTCGCGGCTCATCGAGGATGAGCAGCCCAGGGTGATTGGTGCGATACTTTGCCCCTGTCTCTAGGAAAGCCAGTAGGTATGCCCAGATAACTCGGATCATGTCGCTTGCCGACAGATCGAACCCAAGGTCGAAGCCCTCATGCACAGGGCGATACGTCTCGGGGGAGATTTCTATGGACTCGGGAGTGAGCGATTCGAAGCCGTAGAGCCGCAGTTGGTCCACGAGTGATCTCCGCAAGAAGTCGAGCTTCGCGACATCGTCGCCACTCAGATTCTGCTCGCTGAGCGCGGCCAGCTCACTCCTGTTCGCAACCCATCGCCTGCTTAGCTCGGCGAATCGCTCAAGCATTCCTACGAGGCCCACCGATACGCGCTCTAAAGCCTCGATTTGATCCTCAAGTCGAATCTTTTGCGCAACAGCAGCAATAGACGGCGTGGTCGACGGCGAAGCAAGGCTGTCCTTCAAGGAGCGTATCTGAGCTCGTACGCCCGCACCCCGCTCCTGCATTCGTCCAAGCTTAGCCTGCGTTGCGCTGACCAGTCGTTCGGCATCTGCTCGCATGCCGCGGAAGGCATCTAGTTGTTGCTCGATGAACTGAACGCTTTCGTCGATGGACATCGGGACGGCGGTGATGTCGTAACCGTCTCGTAGCACCTGGTCGCAGGTCGGGCACCGTGATTCGTCATGCAGAAGGGGCGTGTGAGTGGCGCCGAGTCTCTGAAGCAGTCGTGTATCCCGATGCTTCTGTAGGTCTTCTTCGAGCGCCGATACCCGCAATTCCAGGGCGTTATGACGTGCCCGAGCTTCCTCTAGGGCGGCAGCAGTGTGGAGGATGGATTGGTTGTTCTCTACTAGCTCGGCCTGCAACGAATCCAGCTCGGCCGCGAGCTGTCCTGAGTGTTCTCCGACGGTCGGAACGCCTTCGATCCGGATACCAGCGGCAACCGAACGAAGCCGTGAAATTTCTTCGGCCAGCGAGACCCAATCTGTTCCCCTTGAGACAAGTGGCTCGATGGGCGGAAGGTTGTCCAGAGCGACTGGTCGGTCCGGAACATCTGGCACGACTACGGCGGCCGACTGAGCGAGTGCCCGAGTGGTTGCTGCTATCTGGCGCCAATCACTCTGTATGATGGTCCCTGCGGACTCTAGCCTTTGCCGCCGCAGAATTAACGCATACGCATCCAGCGCGAGTATGAACTCCGCTGATCTGCGGCTCACATCCCTAATCCCGAGGTATGTAGGTATTCGAGCCTGTACGCCCGACCAGCCATGCTTTTGCTCTACGAAGAAGTAGGGGAAGAGGCATTCTAGATAGAGTGGCCCTTCTGAGCCGTCTTGCCGAGACACTTGAGGCAGTGTCCAGCCAAGGAATGCGGCTAGCTGAAAGTGGAACCCCGCCTCACGCTGGGCTGCACCCTTACGCCGCACAAAGAAGTCCCGGCGACCCGTTGCTTGTCCCGTCGTGAGTGCTGCGCCCCTCCATGTGGTAATAAGAGTGTTATCGGCCCCGCCTGCTACCGGGCGCGTAATTGTGAGGATCTCGCCTTTGTGGTTTTCGACCTCCAGCGAAACCCATGACTTTCGGACTCTCAGGCTCGCGCCATCGACATCGATCGTATCGGTCATCACGTGAGGCAAGGGAACTTCCCGACGTGCGCTCAGCATCCCCTCCAGCCCCAGCGCATAGATGATGGACTGCATGCACGTCGATTTGCCGCTTGAGTTATCTGCCCGCAGCACGTTTAAGCCACGCTCGAATCGGACGTCAGCACCACAATCTGGTCCGTTGGTCTCAGCTCTGAGTTGGAGCGCTCGAATAATCAGGGTCATCGCCACTCCGTCAGTTCTCGTATGGACCGTTGCGTGATGCTTCGAGGTAACTCCCTAAGGAACTCTTTCTCGTCAACCATCAGATCCGGGTTGTCATATATGGCTTGTGCTAGCTCGACTCCTTCGGGGCGTAGAGCAATTCGGTGCTGAGGTCGCTTCTCCACGAGGCTGCTGCCTATGGCCAGGGAAATCGTCCTCGATAAGGTGGGGTCGTAACGGACGATCACTTCATCGGGTTGCTTGTGCCCCTGAAACCAGCGTTCTAGCAGTGCGCGGCCCTCCACAGAACGCACTGCCCACGTCAGAAGGTGTACTTGTTCGAGGTTTGCTGTCTTGTTGCGACAGCGGTCCAGCACTAGGCACAAGGCGGCTAGCCGCCACCCAATCCGTAAATCTCCCGGTATCTGGCTGGGACGTACATTGAAGCGCGCTCGCAGGTCTTCGCGTGCGAATGCCTCCTCTAGCTGATCAATGTTCACAGCGCCCTCCCAGCGACAGGCCGCGGGTCGAGGGGGCAGCGCATTAGCCAGTCCGCAATCGTTCCCCAGGCGATGCGGCGGGCCATCTTCGTATCTATGATTGGGACATCATACTCAATTTCTTTCTGCAGATCCTTCGCGATCGTTAGGATCGATAGCGAGTCACTTTCGTTGGCAGGGTACTCCAGCGCTAACAGGCGCTCCTTATCGTTAATGCATCGCAGGGTATCCTGCCAATGTTCCGGATACTTGAGATGCATTCCGTCTAGGCCGTTCTGACCGTCAATGTACTGTATAATCAGGGACTCGACGTATCTGCGGCGCTCCGTTGGGTCGGGGACTTTTAGTGCCAGCTTTTCGGAAACAATTCCGATTAGCTCGCCATTGTCCTGCATCCACGCCTCGATTGAGGCTCGCTCGGCAAGCGGCGAATCGACCAGGGGACGCATTCTTCCGGCTACCGCAGCTTTAGCCGCAGCAAACGCATCGTCGGTGCAAACAACTATCTGAAACGTATCCGTCAGTACGGAAAGTCCCAGGGCGCGATATTCGTTGGTCTTCGTAGAGGCGTGTTGGACGATGCGGAAACTCTCAAACTTCGGCACCATAAACATGTATCTGTCGATGAGAACCGGGCCGAGTAGTTGCGCTAACTGGGCCTCTTTGCGGCGGATCTTCCCAAGGTCTACGGTCAATTTGTCGCGCTGCTTCTCGTACAGGTCATTCGTGGAGTAGCAGTCTTGCGCTGCATAGCACTGGAAGGCCGTGCCGCTGTAAGTGAAGGCTTCTATTCCAAGGTCGCCGCCGTCTGTGGCTGGAATCTCCTGGACTTGGTCAGCGCCGTAGTGTTGGCGCATCAGCGCCAGGCACCACTCTTCCCAGTCGTCCCCTGACCATGTAATCAAGGAAGCCTCCCCACCAGGCAACCTAGGCGCCAGCGAGGCGCTACGTATGGTCATCGCACCATACGATTGGGTGAACCTAAGCGCCATTGATCGACGAGGAAGGTCAGCTACCTGACAAAGGTCTTGACATCTCCCGCATGTAGTTGGCGCTGCTGCGGGTGGAAGAGGCTGAGGTTTCTTTATCGGTGCTCTTCCTGTTGTGCGAGACCTGGACCCGTTCGCGAGAGTGGGGCGGGGTGTTGACAACGGGCGAAACGCGGGCGTTTCCGCAGGTGAGGGTGAGTGTCGGAGTGTCAACCCTGAGCATTGGCACACCCCTCGACACGCTCAGGGCGGCGGGACTGTCACGGCCTGGCAGCGGCGGCTGTCAACGCGCCCGGTTGACACCCTCCCAGCCGTCATGAGCTGCGAGAACGGGACTGCCCCGGGTTTGGTTGACTCGCGGGGTTGAGTGGTTCAGGCCGCGTGTGCGGGCCTGTTGATTGTCTCAAACTCGATCGGGGTGAGCTTGCCGAGGCGTCGTTGCCGTCGGCGGCGGTGGTAAGTCCGTTCGATCCAGGTCACCATTGCCAAGCGCAGGTCCTGGCGGGTCTGCCAGCGTTGCCGGTCTAGGACGTTGCGTTGCAGCAGGGCGAAGAACGATTCCATCGCGGCGTTGTCGCCGCAGGCGCCGACGCGGCCCATCGAGCCCGCCAATCCGTTGCGCCGCAATGCCTTGATGAACTTTTTCGACCGGAACTGGGCGAGTTCAATCGGTCGTTGCAACACCGGGCTGTTGTAGTGAGCGTAGCTGCTCGGCGAAGACCTCGGCCGGGGTCTTCCAGCCAAGGCTCTTGCGGGGCCGGTTGTTGACCGCGAGGGCGACGGCTTCGAGGTCCTCGTCGGACCACCTCGACAGGTCGGTGCCCTTCGGAAAGTACTGACGCAGCAGCCCGTTCGTGTTCTCGTTCGTCGGCCGCTGCCAGGGCGAGTGCGGATCGGCGAAGAACACCTTCGTGCCGGTATCGAGGGCGAACTGCGCGTGACCGGAGAGTTCTTTCCCGCGGTCCCAGGTGAGGGTCTTGCGCAGTTGCTGGGGCAACTTCGTCATCGATGTCGTAAGCGCGGTGTTCATCGCGACGGCGCCGTAGCCGCCGAGCGAGGGACCGTTCTTCACGGGTGGTTTCTCGCCCCAGCCCTCCAACCGAGGCAGATGCACGAGGAGCATGGAGCGGCTGGAGCGCTCAACGAGCGTGCCGATCGCGGAGCGGCCCGTCCCGATGATCAGATCCCCTTCCCAGTGCCCGGGGACCGCGCGGTCCGCGGCTTCGGCGGGGCGCTCGGAGAGGACGACATCGGCAGTGACATGCCCTTGCGTCTTGTTCTGGGACCGCGCTCTAGGAACCCGCAGCGCCCGGCCGGTGCGCAGACACGCGACCAGCTCACGCTTGAGCGCTCCACGCCCCTGAATGAACAGCGACTGGTAGATCGCCTCGTGGCTGATGCGCATGGATTCATCATCGGGGAAGTCGACACGGAGCCGGTGCGAGATCTGCTCCGGGCTCCACGCCGTCGCCCAGCGGCGGTCCTGCCGATGCGGCTTGTTCAGCCCCTTCCACGTGGGCGTCTCAGGCCCGGTGACGATCGTGCCGTCGGGTCGGCGGACGCTGCTTGCGAGCCGGTCCTGTATGTACTCACGTAACCTGCCATTGCTCACGAGCTTCGCGGTCTTCGGGCGCTTCGCGGCCTGCTGCGCCTTCCACTGCGCCACCAGAGCCCGGTAGACCGGCTTACCGCCCCTGGTCGCCGAGTTACGGCGCAGCTCGCGTGAGATTGTTCCCGGGTCGCGTCCGATCCTGCGGGCGATCTCGCGCACGCCGATCCCCTGAGCGCGCAGCAGCGCGATCTCCTCGCGCTCGACGAATGACAGGTAACGGCCCGTGGGCTCGTCCAGACTGATCGGCGGCATGCCGCCAGCGTGACGGAACCACCGGGAGCCGACCGGCCACGACACACCCACAGCCTCCGCGGCCTCTACCGTCGTTACTCCCGACGCGATCCGCCGCCAGAAGTCCCGCTGCACCGCACGAGACGGCTCCGGCCGTCCCGGTGAACGCATCGGCGGTCGCAATGCCCGATCCGACGCCCACTGGCGTCGCGCACCAGCCGGCACCTCACGTATCTGCTTCTTGCCACGCCCCATCGCAAACCTCCGTGATCAAGGTGTTGCGACGACCAGTTGAATCCGCCCTGGCTGCCCCTGTCGGAGTGGACCACGGTGCCGGCCGGATCGCGTAGTCGGACCGCGTTATACAGCGCCGCCACGGCCAAGGAGGCCTTCATGCGGGTGTCGATGGAGTAGCCGACGATCCGATTGGAGTACACGTCCTTGATCGCGCAGAGGTAGAGCTTACCCTCGGCGGTGGGGTGTTCGGTGATGTCGGTCAGCCACAGCCGGTCCGGGGCGTCGGCGGTGAAGCGGCGTCGCACCAGGTCGTCGTGCACCGGCGGCCCGGCCCGCCTGGTCAGGCCCCTGCGCTTGGCGAACACCGACCAGATGCGCTGCTGTGAGCAGAGCCTGGCCACCCTGTTCGGGCTGGCGGTGATGCCGTGGGCGGGCAGTTCGTCGGCGATGAACCGGTACCCGAACGCCGGATCGTCGGCGTGGATGTCCAGTGCGGCGTTGATCAGGTGGGCGTCGTCGAAGTCCCGCTGCGAGACCGGTTCGGCGCGCCACGCGTAGTAGGCCTGCTTGCTGAACCCCAACACCCGGCAGGTCACCGCGACGGGGATCCCGTCCGCGGCCAGGTCACCGACCAGCGGGTACGTCATTTTGGGGAGATCTCCTTGGCGAAGTAGGCGGCGGCCCGGCGCAGGATCTCGTTCTCCTGCTCCAGGACCTTGTTGCGCCTGCGCAACTCCCGCAGCTCCGCGGACTCGGAACTGGTGGTCCCAGAGCGAACGCCGTCCTCGACGTCGGCGAGCTTGAGCCAGCGGTGCAGGCACGCCTCGGAGATCCCGAAGTCCTTCGCGATCTGCGCGATGGGGGCCTCGCCCTTGCGGGCGACCGCGACGACGTCACGGCGGAACTCCAGGGGGAACGCTTTCGGCATGACAGACATCCTTCCAGCGAGGAACACATCCTCACAGGTCAGGAGTCAACCGAACCGAGGGCAGTCCCAACGTTGCAGCCGGGGCGCTGTCAGCGTGTCAGGTCACGCCGTATCGGCTCTGTGGTGGTGTCAGGGTGTGCCCTTGACCCGCCACATCGCCGACTTGGGCGTCGACCAAGATCAGTCGATCGTGGGCAGCTTCGGGCCGAGGACGTCGTCCGCGTCCACGATCGTGTACGCGTACCCCTGCTCGGCCAGGAACCGCTGCCGGTGCGCCGCGTACTCGGTGTCGATCGTGTCCCGGGACACCACGGTGTAGAAGTGCGCCTGCCGCCCGTCGGCCTTCGGCCGTAGCACCCGTCCCAGCCGCTGCGCCTCTTCCTGCCGTGACCCGAACGTCCCCGACACCTGGATCGCCACCGCCGCCTCCGGCAGGTCGATGGAGAAGTTCCCCACCTTCGAGATCACCAGCGTGCGCAGCTCGCCGGAGCGGAACGCGTCGAAGAGCCGTTCCCGCTCCTTGTTGGTGGTCGAGCCTTGAATGATGGGCGCGTCGAGGTACTCGCCGAGCTGGTGCAGCTGGTCGATGTACGCACCGATCACCAGGGTCTGCTCGTCCGGGTGCCGGTCGACCAGCGCCTTCACCACCGGCAGCTTCGTCCGGGCGGTCGCCGCCATCCGGTAGCGCTCCTCGGCTTCCGCCGTCGCGTAGGACATCCGCTCGGCGTCGGTCAGGGTCACCCGTACCTCGGTGCACTGGGCCGGGGCGATCCAGCCCTGCGACTCGATGTCCTTCCACGGTGCGTCGTACCGCTTGGGGCCGATCAGGCTGAACACGTCGCCCTCCCGGCCGTCCTCGCGTACCAGCGTCGCCGTGAGGCCCAGCCGACGACGGGCCCGGAGGCCCGCGGTGAACGGAAAGATTGTCTCGGTCGTGGAGACCACCCTCGATCAGTGGGGGCACTACGGTGGAACACTGGACCAGGAGGTGGATGGTCGGCTGCTTCGCAAGTGACAGTTAATCAGGAGGCAGGCTCTGGGGACTCTGACCATGCTCCGGTGGCACATCAGCAGGAGACACGTAGCGGCTGGCCTCGCGCTGGTTGCGTCCCTCGCCTCGGTGCTGTCGGCGCTCGCGATTCCCGTACGCAGCACCATCACGTCCACCGGCCCGCAGGGCGTCGAACTCGTGCAGCACGACTGGTCTCCGACCATGTCGATCATCGTCATTCTGCAGGTCATCGCTGCCGTGTTGGCCCTCGCCGCGGCATTGTGCGTCTTCCAGGACCGGGCGGTGTGGGCAAAGCGTCTTCTGCTCGCCGCCGCAGTCGTGGGTCTCCTTCCGATACCCGTGACCAGCTCTCTGGCCCTGGTCTCGTACTACCTGGTTCGGACATCGCCAAGGGTGTGACACCACACGGCTCGTAGGACAGAGCCGGCCGGCACCCCCGGAGAGCGGTATGAAGAAGGGCGCTTCCCCACCTCGGCGAAGCGCCCTTTTCATGCCCGCATCGGCGGGACCGAGGTCGACGCGGCGGGGCGTTGCCGCCGCACTGGCGTACCGCCGCCGGTCTGCTCGTGCAACCCACCCGGGGATCGGGCGATCGGGGTCAGTCGACCGTGGGCAGCTTTGGGCCTAGGACGTCGTCGGCATCCACGATCGTGTACGCGTACCCCTGCTCCGCGAGGAACCGCTGCCGGTGCGCCGCGTACTCGGTGTCGATCGTGTCCCGATCCACTCGCGACGAACGTTTCGTCGCCGCCCGCAAACCGGCCGATTGACGGTCGTACGCAATCCGAATCGGTCACGCGGAACCTAGCCGTACCTCGCTATGCTCGCGCACCTCGATGGCGATGCGCGCCATCGCCAACGGGGGGAGATGCATTGTTCGTGCGCGCACGAAGACTGCTGGCCGCATCACTCGGGATCGTGCTTGGTGCGGGCCTGTTCAGCGTCACCGCCTCACCGGCGCAGGCTTACGAGCACTGGGACGTGAGCAAGTCCAACTGGGCCTACACGGACTCTCACCTGCCGAACAAGTCGTTCGTCAACCCCTCCGGAGACGCGCCGATCGGCGCTTGGGCAGACGCGGGCGGCAACAAGCACAAGTCGCGGTCCTACTTCACCTTCGACATCTCGCGCTTCCGCGGGGCCGTCATCCACAAGGCGGATCTGGTCATCGCGGAGCGATCGGCGGCTGACTGCGCGTCGGCCCAGCCGGTCGAGCTCTGGCGCACCGACCCGATCAAGGCGACCACGAGCTGGGAGTCAACGCCTCGCCACCGTGAGCTGCTCGGCACCGTCCAGGCCGGCGGCGAGGCCACCTGCCCCGGCTATCTGGTGTGGGACATCATGCCCGCGTTGCAGAAGCTGGCGAACCAGGACGAGCGAACCCTCACCGTCGAGATCCGCGTGCCGCACGGCGACGAAGGCAAGCTCTCTCACGGCCGCAAGCTCAAGCCGTTCCCGGCGCTCCGCAGTGTGGCCAACCACGCACCGACGGTGGCGCAGATTGGGCTCGAGTTTCCGTCGTGGTCCTGCGCTTCCAAGGAGAACCCGCAGCCGGTGGGCGCGCGCTACTACAGCCTGATGGTCCGTGGCGACGACGCCGACCCCCACGATCACAACTTCAACGGGCAGTTCGCGGCCTGGCCGGTCGGCCAGGAGGACCAGCGTTCCGAGCGGTTCGGATCCGACTACGGAGGCACTCTCGCCAAGGTCGGCTGGGACATGTCGCAGTACTCGCACGGGACCGTGGTGGCCTGGACCGCCCGTGCCTACGACGGTCACGACTACTCCGAGTGGGCCGAGCCGTGCTACGTGAAGGTGGACGCGCAGCGGCCGGCCGCACCCGTGGTGACCTCTGCCAAGTACCCGGACGACGGCGAGCCGCACGGGGGTGCGGGAGTTCCGGGCACTATCACGTTCAAGGCGAACGGGTCGCCGGACGTCGTCGGCTACTACTGGGGACGCTTTGGCGACACGTACAACTACGTCCCTGCGCCGGCGCCGGGCGCGGACGCCACGCTTGAATACACCCCGACCTCGTTCTTCGAGTCGCTGAGCGTCCGTAGTGTGGACAGCGCCTCGAACTCCTCCGAGGTGACCGAGTACCAATTCTTCGTGCGGTCCACGGCACCGGGAGTGCGGGTGACGGTGGGTGGTGTCGGCCTGCCGAGCCAACTGGCGATCTCCAACAGTGTTGAGGGGGTCACCGAGTTCGGTTACAAGGTCGGTGACGCCGCCGAGGTCCGGGTCCCGGCGGACGCCGATGGCACGACCGACGTGTCGGTGGTGTTCGCGCAGACCGGTCTGACCAAGGTCCAGGTGCGCAGCTACGTCGGCACCGAGCTCGTCGGCGCATACACCGAGGATGTCTGGGTCCGCGACACCCCGTTTGTCGAGTCGGCCGACTTCGCCTTCCCGGACCACGACGGCGTGGTCGATCGTCCGGGCAGCTTCACCTTCCGGCCCGGCCGCACCGGGGTGGTCGCGTACGAGTACGCGTTCCTCTACGACGGAATGCAACGCATCGACGCGGCAGCGGACGGCACTGCGGTGCTGCGCTGGACGCCGACGGAGCCGAACTGGTACACGCTGAACGTACGGAGCATCAGTGCCGACGGCACCGTCTCAGAGGTCCAGCAGTACGAGTTCAGCGTCATCGACATCAAGCCGACCGTCTACTCCAGCACCTATTACGAGTACGGCGCGTGGGGCGGCGTGGGCATCCCCGGCGAGTTCAACTTCGACACCGCGATGCCGGACGTGGACGCCTTCCTCTACCGGCTCAACGACGGGCCTGAGCAGATCGTCGACCCGGAGTACAACTGGGGTCGGGTGACGCTGACGCCCGAGCGCGCCGGCAGCAACACGCTCACGGTGCGTACGCGTTTCCTGGACGGGTCCTTCTCGCCATCGCGCACCTACACCTTCGAGGTCAGCGACGCGCCGGTGGTGACGTCCAGCGATTACCCCGAGAACGACGACGCCGGCCAGCCCGGCCAGCCGGGTCGGTTCACCTTCAACCCCGGGCGCTCCGACGTGGCGGAGTACCGCTACGTGCTGGAGTACAGCGGGGAAGAGCAGGTGGTGGCCGCTGGAGCGGACGGCAAGGCGACGATCGAGATCACGCCGACGCATCCCGGGTACACCCTGTTGACGGTCACCAGCCGAGCGGCGGATGGCACGGCCAGCGCGGAGCGGCGGTACTACTTCCGGGTACGGGACCCCCGCGTGAACGTGTACAGCGCGTACGACGAGTACACCCCCCGTGGCGGGATCGGCGCGATCGGCAGGTTCAGTGTCTACACCGAGATCAGCGAGGTGACGACCTTCGAGTACCAGGTCAACGGCGGCGCGTGGCAGAGCCTGCCGAAGACTCCCGACTCGTCGATGACCGACATCTCGGTGACCATGGATCGCAACGGCGCGAACGTCTTCTCGGTACGGGGCCGAACCGCGGCGGGCGAGTACACGCCGCAGACGGACTACCCATTCCTGGTCGGCACGGCGCCGCTGGTCTCGTCGAGCACCTACCCGGCCAACCAGTGGTCCGGTGGGGTGGGCGTGCCCGGTGAGTTCACCTTCACCCAGGGCAGTCCGGGCGTCGTGGAGTTCGAGTACATGGTCGATGGCGGGCAGCCGGTGATGGTGGCGGCGAATGCCGCCGGGGTTGCCACCACGACCTACACGCCGACCTCGGCGAGCTCGCACACCATGAGGGTGCGCGGACGTACGGCCGACGGGGTATGGACCGACCCGACGAACTACTACTTCCTGGTTGACTTCTCCTGACCAGGCGATGACACGGTGGGCCGTCCCGAGTGGGGCGGCCCACCGCACTCAGTCCCCGGTCAGAGTGGCGGTCAGGCACTGGGGCGAAATGTTGTGACGATGGTACCGCGCGCAGTACCATGAACGTGTGCCGTCCATAGACAAGCTCGTTGAAGCGATGCGGAAGAACCAGCAGAACATCGCCTACAACGATCTCTACGGGGTGTGCGAGCACTATTTCGGGAAGCCGCGGCAGGCCGGCACCTCCCATGCCGTGTTCAAGATGCCTTGGGCGGGCGACCCACGCGTCAACATCCAGAACGACAAGGGCAAGGCCAAGGCGTACCAGGTACGGCAAGTGCTCAAGGCGATCGACAAGAAGGAGGCCATGTGATGCAGACCGATCCCCATCCTGAGGTGTCCCACTACACCTACCGCGTTACGTGGTCGGTCCAGGACCGCGAGTTCGTCGCCACCTGCGCCGAGTTCCCGTCCCTGTCCTGGCTGGCCCCTTCGCAGATCGAGGCTCTGCAGGGGCTCCAGGACCTACTGCGTGAAGTGATCGCGGACATGGAGGAGCAGGGCGAGCAGGTGCCGCAGCCGTTCGCTGAGCGCAGCTACTCCGGCAAGTTCAACCTCCGCGTCGGAGAGACTCTGCACCGCGAGCTTGCCATCCACGCCGCCGAGGATGGCATGAGCCTCAACCAGTACGTCCTACGGAAGCTCAGCGCCGCCTGATCAACGCGGGTCAGTCGACGCTCGGGAGCTTGGGACCCAGCACGTCGTCGGCGTCCACGATCGTGTACGCGTACCCCTGCTCGGCCAGGAACCGCTGCCGGTGCGCCGCGTACTCCGTGTCGATCGTGTCCCGGGACACCACGGTGTAGAAGTGCGCCTGCCGCCCGTCGGCCTTCGGCCGTAGCACCCGTCCCAGCCGCTGCGCCTCCTCCTGCCGTGACCCGAACGTCCCCGACACCTGGATCGCCACCGCCGCCTCCGGCAGGTCGATGGAGAAGTTCCCCACCTTCGAAATCACCAGCGTCCGCAGCTCGCCGGAGCGGAACGCGTCGAAGAGCCGTTCCCGCTCCTTGTTGGTGGTCGAGCCTTGAATGATGGGCGCGTCGAGGTACTCGCCGAGCTGGTGCAGCTGGTCGATGTACGCACCGATCACCAGGGTCTGCTCGTCCGGGTGCCGGTCGACCAGCGCCTTCACCACCGGCAGCTTCGTCCGGGCGGTCGCCGCCATCCGGTAGCGCTCCTCGGCTTCCGCCGTCGCGTAGGACATCCGCTCGGCGTCGGTCAGGGTCACCCGTACCTCGGTGCACTGGGCCGGGGCGATCCAGCCCTGCGACTCGATGTCCTTCCACGGTGCGTCGTACCGCTTGGGGCCGATCAGGCTGAACACGTCGCCCTCCCGGCCGTCCTCGCGTACCAGCGTCGCCGTCAGGCCCAGCCGGCGGCGGGCCTGGAGGTCCGCGGTGAACCGGAAGATCGGCGCGGGCAGCAGGTGGACCTCGTCGTAGACGACCAGGCCCCAGTCGCGGGCGCCGAACAGGTCCAGGTGGGTGAACGCGCCGCCGCGCCGCGAGGTGAGCACCTGGTACGTCGCGATGGTGACCGGGCGGATCTCCTTGCGCTCGCCCGAGTACTCGCCGATCTCCTCCTCGGTCAGCGAGGTGCGGGCGATCAGCTCCCGCTTCCACTGCCGGCCGGCGACGGTGTTGGTGACCAGGATCAGCGTGGTCGCCTTCGCCTCGGCCATCGCCGCCGCCCCGACCAGCGTCTTGCCCGCGCCGCAGGGGAGCACGACCACACCCGACCCGCCGGCCCAGAACGCCTCGACCGCCTCCCGCTGGTACGACCGCAGCGTCCACGGCTTGCGGCCGTCCTTGCCGGCCTCGGCCAGCTCGATTGGGTGCGCCTCACCGTCGACGTACCCGGCCAGGTCCTCCGCCGGCCAGCCGAGCTTGAGCAGCGCCTGCTTGAGCCGGCCGCGCTCGGAGGGGTGCACCTGGATGGTGTCGTCGTCGATCTTGTTGCCGAGCATGCCGGCGAGCTTCTTGCTCTTGGCGACCTCGATCAGCACCAGCCGGTCCAGCGCCCGCAGCACCAGGCCGTGCGCCGGGTCGTTGGCGAGCTGGAGCCGGCCGTACCGGTCCATGGTTTCGGCCACGTCCACCAACAGCGCGTGCGGCACCGGGTAGCGGGAGTACTTGATCAGCGCGTCCACCACGGCCTCGGCGTCGTGGCCGGCGGCCCGCGCGTTCCACAGGCCCAGCGGGGTGAGCCGGTAGGTGTGCACGTGCTCCGGGGAGCGCTCCAGCTCGGCGAAGGGGGCGATCGCCATCCGGCAGGCCTGCGCGTCGGGGTGGTCGATCTCCAGCAGCAGGGTCTTGTCGGACTGCACGATCAGTGGTCCACCGCTCACGCCAGTGTCCTCTCCTCGGCCGGGCTTGTCGGCTACCCGTCATCGGCGGGGACACCCCGCCGCAGGCCGACCATCCAGTGTTGCACGAGGTCGGGGACGCCCAGAAAAATGCCCAAACGACGCAACGCTTTCCCACCGCCGAACGTCTTCCAATCGGACGGCGGATTCGGGAGGGCTCAATGAGGCATACAGGTTTAAGCATCCGGATCGTCGCCTTGGCGGTGGTCACGCTGGTCGGCGCCGGCGGGTGCGCGCTCGACCCGCAGGCCGATCCGGGTGGCACTGGAGGAGGGCTCGCCCCGGTCGGCAATGCGGAACAGGTAACGGGGGCGAGCGGCTCGCCGCCCGACCAGCGGGCCCAGCCGACCACGCCGGCCCCGACGCTGGAGGCCGCGGCGACGACGCCCCGCGTCACCACGCCGCCGAAGCCGGAGCGCGGCCGTCGGTTCGCCAACCCGACACCGCAGAACATGACCCGCTGCGAGCAGGGGGAACACCAGCGCGAGGTGGAGGGCTACCTCGCCCGGCTGGGCGGGTTCGGGAAGGTCAGCGTGGACGGCCGGCAGTCCGACGCCGACTGCGCGGCGATCAAGAAGTTCCAGCAGCGGTACGACATTCGCCCGGCCGCCGGCCGGGCCGGCCCGCTCACGTACGACGTGGCGAAGCGGCTGGCCAACACGGACACCAGTCGCTGCAACGCCGGCTCCGGCACCACCTTCTGCGTGGACCTGACCAAGCAGACCACCTGGGTGATGCGCGACGGCAAGGTGGTGGCCAAGCCGACCGTGACCCGCACCGGCATGTCCGGCTACGCCACCCCCGCGGGCACCTACAAGATCAACCTTCGCAACCTGAAGGAGTGGTCGAACCCGTACGACGTCTGGCTGCCCTACTGGCAGCGCTTCAACGGCGGGATCGGCTTCCACGAGACCACCACCTACCTGCACAACTCCTCGCTCGGCTCGCACGGCTGCGTCAACCTGCTGCACACCGACGCGGTCCGCTGGTGGGAGCTCGGCAAGGTCGGCTCCCGCGTGACGCTGGTCGGCCGCCGCCCCGGCACCTGACCCACGACCCTCACCTGAATCGCCGCCTCGACAGTCCGACCGTCGGGGCGGCGATTCAGGGTTTTGTCCCCTGTGCGGCCAAGCGTCCGGGTGCCACCCTGGAGGGCGGGAGCCGGACGGGGCGGGGAGGGCTGGCAATGAGCGTCGACCAGGAAACGGCCACCGACGACGAGTCGTTGCCGGCAGACGAGGTCTCCACGGCGACGCTGATCGGCTACGCCGCCGCCGCGCTCGGCCTCGTCGGCTGGTTCCTCTTCGGCTGGCTGGTGCAGCGGCAGGGCTTCGTCGCCTCGGTCGGCGAGACCGCCGGCGCCGCATTCGCCCTGCTGCTCGCCGTCTCCGTGATCGGCACCGTGCGCCGCAGCCGGCGCTGACGCGCCCGGTCTTCCCGGCGCCCCGCCGTGCCCCGGCGCCGCTCAGTCCTCCCGCACCGCCGCGGTGATCCGGTGCAGCGCGAAGGTGTGCAGCATCTCCGTCCGGTCGTCCTCGGCGCGCAGGTAACCCGCGCCGATCGACACCGGCCGGAGCAGCCGGGACGCGGTCGCCCCGTGCGCGTCGACGTAGCCCACCCAGACCAGCGCCTTGTCCCGCACCGCCTGTTGCAGCACCGCCAGGGCCTCGCTGTGGCTGTGCGCCGGCATCGGGCCGGCGGCCACCCGGGCCGCGCTGCCGCGTACCACCGCCGGGGCCCGCCGGGCCGCCCGTGCCGCCGCGTCGCCCCGGCGGATCTGCTCCACCACGCCGAGCAGCCGGGGCATGGCCAGCTTCGGCGCGGCCAGCGGATCCAGCGCGCGGGTGCTCACCGACGCCCGGGCGGGAGCCCGCCGGGTCTTCGGCCGGGACAGCACCGTCGCGCCACTGGTGTCCTCCGGCACCGGCGCGTACCCGGCGTCGCGCAGCGCGAGCAGCATCCGCCCCACCTGGTACGGGGTGACCAGCACCGTCGGCGCCAGCCGGCGGAACGCCATCGACTCCAGCCGCCGGTCGGCCAGCACCTCGGCGAGCAGCGCCTCGTCGTCGCTGCGCACGTACCCGCCGGCGGAGCCGAGGCGCAGCCCGCCGTGCTTGCGCGCCACGTCGTCGATCAGGTACGTCAACCCCTGCGGGATCGGGGTGCGCGACCGGCGGCGGAACAGGGCGTGCAGGTCGTCGGCGGTGTACCCGGCGTCCAGGGCGCGACGCACGCTCGCCGTCGTGATCCGGTGCACGCTGGCCCCGCCGGCCGACTCGTGCTCGGCCACCACGTCCAGCTCGGCGGCGAGCGCCGGGTCGGGCGGGCCGGGCACCACCACGCTCAGGTCGGCCTGCACCAGGAAATGGTCGACCGGGGCGGGCAGCAGCGCGTCCAACGCCCGCACCGCGCTCGACGGGTCGCCGCTCTCGGCGTCCGAGCGCAGGCCCAGCGGGTCGTCGCCGCCGCGCTCGTCCGCCTCGGTGACGTCGGCCAGCAGCAGCCGCCCGTACGAGGTGAGCGCGCCGAGCCCGGTGACGCCCAGCTGGGCCGCCTCGGCCAGCACCTCGCGGTGCGCGGCCTCCCGGCCCCGGCTGCGCCGAGGGGCCCGCCAGTCCAGCAGCTCCAGCACCTCGTCCGGGGTGGGCGCGGTGGCCGGCTCCAGGTCGGCCAGCACCCCGAGCACCGCCCGCCGGGCGGCCGGCGCGCCGGCCCGTTCCGCCTCGGCGGAGAGCACGCTGATCGGCCGGTCCCGGTCGTCGCGCTGGCCGACCAGCCCGACCTGCCGGGTCATGGTCAGCCAGGCCCGGGCCAGCTGCTCCCAGCGGTGGGCCAGCGACATCGCCCGCCACACCTCGTACCCGCCGGTGGGCAGCACCTGCTGGTCGGCGCCGTACCGGCCGGTGGTGGACCCGGGCAGGTCCAGCTCGCCGACCAGCCCGGCCGCGTACGCCACCTCGAAGACCAGCGCGGTGGCCGGCTCGTCCAGCCCGACGCCGCGGGCCAGCCGGCGCAGGTCGCGGACCCCGACACCGCCCGAGCGCAGCACCGGGGCCGGCTCGGCGGCCAGGCTCTCCAGCAGCGCCTCGGTGTGGCGTACCAGCTCCAAGGTCTGCCCGGCCCCGGCGGAGTCCACGGCCTTCGGCTCGCGCGGCGGCGCGGTGACCGACGGCGGGCTGGTGCGCAGCGCGCCCAGCGGGCCGCTGTCCCGGCGCAGCAGCAGCCCCACCTCGCGGGGCAGCTCCACGGTGCCGGCGGAGACCGGCACGAGCAGCCGGGCGTCGACCAGCCAACGGATGGGCGAGCCGGTCGGCGCGCCGCCGTTGGTGGCGTCCGGCGGCAGGTCGTCCTCCGCGCCGACCGGGGGCGCCTGGAGGGCGCCCGGCGGGACGCTGCCCACCGGCGGCCCGGCGGCGAGCCGGTCCAGGATCGCCCGGGCCGAGGGTGGAGCGGCCAGCAGCGTCCGGCGCAGCTTCGCCGGGTCCGCACAGAGCGCCGACGTCCGCAGGTCCAGCTCCGCCGCCGGTCGCCCCAGCCCCGCCGGGTACGGGGAGACCTCGTCGACGCTGCCCGCGACGCGCAGGGCGTGCTCCGGGCCGTACAGCAGGAAGCGCGCGCGCAGCCGGTCCACCGCGCCCCGGACGGTGGTCGGGGCGGGCGGGTGCGGCCCGGCGGTGGCCATCGCGAGGACGGCGTCGGTGGAGGTGGTGCCCTCCTCGGGGTGCCGGGTGAGTCGGGCGGCGTCGAGGATCTGGAGGGTGAACTGGTCCAGCCCGTCCAGCGCCCGGGCCACGGAGACCCGCGACTCGGCCCGGATGGCGAGGGCGGAGACGTCGGCGGGCACCGGCACCACGAGGTCGGGCCGCAACTGAAGCAGGGCGGCCAGCGACTCGTCCGGCAGGGCGCGCAGGTGGTCGGCGAGTGAGGTGGTCATCGTCGTTCCACGCTAGCCCGCTGCGGGGCCGTCCCGCCCCTCGGACGTCCGGCTCGGTCCGGGTTGGGCGGGTACGTTCTCGGGGTGCTTCCACTGATGGTCGGTTTCGACCTCGACATGACCCTGGTCGACTCCCGCCCCGGCATCGCCGCCTGCTACCGGGCGCTGACCGCGCAGACCGGCGTACCCGTCGACGCCGACCTCGCGGTCTCCCGGCTCGGCCCGCCGTTGCGCACCGAGATCGCGCACTGGTTCCCGCCCGAGCGGGTGGAGGAGGCGGTGACGATCTACCGCGAGCTCTACCCGGCGTACGCGATCACCCCGACCGTGCCGTTGCCGGGCGCGCGAGAGGCGATCGAGGCGGTGCACGCGCGCGGCGGCCGGGTGATGGTGGTGACCTCCAAGATCGGCCGACTGGCCCGGCTGCACCTGGAGCACCTCGGGCTGCGCGTCGACGAGCTGGCCGGGGACCTCTTCGCCGAGGAGAAGGCGACCGCGCTGCGCGCCCACGGCGCGAGCCTCTACGTCGGCGACCACATGGCGGACATGGTGGCGGCGGGTGCGGCCGGGGTGCCCGGCGTCGGGGTGGCCACCGGGCCGTGCAGCACCGACGAGCTGCGGGCCGCCGGGGCGTACCAGGTGCTGGACGATCTCACCGGATTCCCGGCGGCGCTGGACCGGATCATCGGGCTAGCCTTGGAGCAGCAGTCGACGTCTCAAGCGAAGCAGGGGTTCTCAGGTGCCGACGGGTCGAGTGAAGTGGTATGACGCGGCCAAGGGATACGGGTTCGTCACCAGTGACGAGGGTGGCGACGTGTTCCTCCCGAAGGGCGCGCTACCCGCGGGTGTCACCGACCTGAAGGGTGGGCAGCGGGTCGACTTCAGCGTGGTGGACAGCCGCCGGGGCGCCCAGGCGATGGGGGTCAAGCTGCTGGACGTGCCGCCGTCGATGGCGGAGCTGCGCCGGCGTCCGGCCGAAGAGCTGCACGGCCTGGTCGAAGACATGATCAAGGTGCTCGAGGCGAAGGTCCAGCCGGACCTGCGCCGGGGCCGGTTCCCGGACAAGAAGACCGCGCAGAAGGTCGCTCAGCTGGTCCACGCGGTGGCGCGCGAGCTGGAGGTCTGAGGGCTGGAGGGCTTCGGGATCAGCCCGGCGTCGGCGGCCCGGCCCAGCAGCGCCTCCACGGCGGCGAAGCCCGCGTCCCCCAGGTCCGCGGTGAACTCGTTGACGTAGAGGCCGATGTGCCGGTCCACCACGTCGGGCTCCATCTCCTGCGCGTGCGAGAGCACGTAGTCCCGGCTGGCGGCCGGATCGGCCCAGGCCTGCCGGACGGACTCCCGGATCCAGCCGGCCGCCGCCACCGGATCGACGGCGCCCTTGCGGGCCAGGATCGCCCCGAGCGGGATCGGCAGCCCGGTGTCGCCCTCCCACCACTCGCCCAGGTCCACCAGCGCGGTCAGCCCGTGCCGGTGGTAGGTGAACCGCGCCTCGTGGATGACCAGCCCCGCGTCGTACTTTCCGGCGGCCACCGCCGGCATGATCTCGTGGAACGGCACCACCTCGATCCGCGCCGGCGGCCGCTCGGCCGACCAGAGCCGGAAGAGCAGGTACGCGGTCGTCCGGTCACCGGGCACCGCCACCGTGGCCCCGCTCAGGTCGGCCCGGTCCGGCCGGCTCGCACCGTCGCCGGCCTCGCCGCGGGTGAGCACCAGCGGGCCGCAGCCGCGGCCGAGCGCCCCGCCGCAGGGGAGCAGGTGGTAGTCGTCCAGCAGCCAGGGCAGCGCCGCAAAGCTCACCTTGACCAGGTCGAACGCGCCCCGCTCGGCGGCCGTGTTGGTGACGTCCACGTCCGCGTAGGTCACCTCGACCGGCGGCGCGCCGGGCACCCGGCCGTGCACCAGCGCGTGGAAGACGAACGTGTCGTTGGGGCAGGGCGAGATCGCCAGGGAGAGCGCCACGCTCCCACGGTAGCCCCGCCCCCGCACCCCCACTCCACCCCGCCCACCGCACTGTGACCCCGCCCGCCGCCGCCCGTTGCCCGCCGCCCGCGCCGTTCACGGCCCGCGCCGCTCGCTGCCCGCGCCGTCCGTCGTCCGCGTCGCCCGTCCTCCGCCACCGCGCCGCCCGCCACCGCGCCGCCCGCCACCGCGCCGCCCGCCACCGCGCCGCCCGCCACCGCGCCGCTCGCGCCGCCCGCGCCGCTCGCGCCGCTCGCGCCGCCCGCGCCGCTCGCGCCGCCCGCGCCGCCCGCGCCGCCCGCCACCGCGCCCGGCCGGCCGTCCAGCGACCCCTGGTCAGGCTGTCCCAGGACGCGGGGCAACCCCTCCGCACCTCGCTTTGGAGCTGATGTCGTAAACGATTCAGCCGGGTGAGGTGCCGGTGGTGGAGGTCGTTGGGCACCCCACCGCCCCGTGCCTCACCCTCGGCAGGATGGCCGTCGCAACAGCCCGGCGGTTACCCGGTGCTGCGCTGCGCGCCACCACCGGACGTCATACCGCCTACCCAGCGCGTAGAGCCGGGCGTGAATCGTTCGCGACATCAGCTCCAAAGCGTCGCATCACCCCACCGTTGTCCCCAGCCCGGCGGGTTTTCCACAGCTTTGTCCACAGGTTGGCGCGGCCTGTTGAAAGAGCGCGGCGCGTGGCCGCAGCATGAGTTCGTGACGCAGACATCGCCCCGGATCGACCTGGGCCGCACGATCCGCGCGATGCGCCGCCGCGCCGATCTGAGTCAGCGGGAACTGGCCGAGAAGTCCGGGGTACCGCAGGCGACGATCGCGCGCATCGAGTCGGGGCGGGCCGTCGATCCGCGCTTCCGCACGATCGAGGCCCTGGTGGCAGCGGTGCAGGGCCGGATCGTGATGTCCGTGCCGACCGCCGGCGACGGGGTCGAGGTCGGGGGCGACATCGAGGCGGGGCCCGGCGGCCACGGCGTGGCCGAGGAGGGTCGCGGGCAGGCGACGGGTGGGCTGCCGGCCGTACCGCACGACGAGCTGCGGGACGCGGTCGGTCGGCGCTACCCGGCACACCTGGACGCCTGGCCGGTGCACGAGCCGAAGGACTGGCCGGGTGCGTGGTGGGCGGACTGGTACAACCTGCCGCCCGAGCGGTGGCCGCTGCCGCTGCCCGAGGCGACCTACGAGCGGGACCGCGGTTACCGGGACCGGCGGCGCAGGGCGGAACGGGTGCGCCGCGAGTTCTCGGTCCGCCAGGTCGTCGAGCCCGGCCGGTCGGCGACGTGCTGGCGGTTCGTCGCCGAACTGCCCGACGGGGAGCTGGTCGGCGAGTTGCGGGCCCACGAGCGCACGCCGCACCTGGCGTACGGGGGCGACGAGTCGGTGTGGCCACGCGACCTGGTGCTCGACGGAGTGCTGGTCGCCGGCGAGCACCGGCGGCTCGGCATCGGGCGTGGCTTGCTGGACGCGTTGCTCCGGCGGATGGCGGAGGTGCGGATCGGAGCGGTGTCCGCGATCGCCGAGGGGCCTGGCGTCAACCTCCTGGCAGCGTGCGGCTTCCGAGTATCGTCGCGCCAGCCCCTGGGGATGCGCCTCGCGTTGCCGGTCAGCTCAGGGCCCGGGCGGCCGCCGTGAGGGCGGTGAACGCCTCCCGCATCCGCCACGACCCCCGGTCGCGGGGGCCGATCGGGTTGGAGACGGTGCGCAGCTCGGCGAAGGGCAGGCCGGCGTGCGCGGCGGCCACCGCCACGCCGTACCCCTCCATGGCCTCGGCCACGGCGTCCGGGTGACGATCGGCGAGGGCTTGGGTGCTCGCGGCCGTGCCGGTCACCGTGCTGACGGTCAGCACCGCGCCGACGACCGCCTCGGGGAGCGCCGCGCGCAGGGTGGCCAGCAGCTCGGGGTCGGCGTAGACGGTCGGACCGCCACCCAGCAGCTCCGGCGGCATGCCCAGCTCGTCGACCGGGATGAACCCCTCGGGCGACTCCGCGCCCAGGTCCGCCGCCACGCTGCGGGTGCCGAGGACCGTCGCGCCGACCGCCACCCGGCCGGCGAAGCCGCCGCCGATCCCGGCGCTCACCACCGCCCGGTACGGGCGACCCGCCGCCTCGGCCAGCGTCAGCAGCCGCGCGGTGGCGGCACCGGCCACCGCCGGCCCCACCCCGACCGGCCGTACGGTCACCGTCGGGTCGGTGAGGCCGGCCCGGACCGCCTCCGCCTCGGCCGGCACGGCGGTCAGCACCAGCAGACCCGTCACGACACCGACCCCGGCGACTGCCGTCGCTGGTCGGCGTCCGCGCCGCCGGGACGCGCCACGGCCGAGGACGGCCGGTAGATGTGGTACCCGGGCGGCGCCAGCCCGGCGTCGTCGCCGGCGGTGTCGGGGGAGCGGTGGCCGGTCGGTGCCGGTGAGGTCGGTGCAGCCTGGGCGGCGGCCGCCGTGGCGGCGTCCTCCGCCGCGTCGCGATCGTGCCGACCAGCGCTGTGCGGCTCGTGGGTCGGCCCCGGCCGGTCCCCGCCGGTGCCGTGCCGCTCGTGGGCCGGCCGGGGCCGGTCGCCGTTCGGGCCGTGGGCCGGCCCGGGCCCGCCGCCGTCCGGGCCGTCCGGGCCATCCGGGGTCGGCGTGCTGCCTGCCGCGTCCTCCGGCACGTCGTGGCTTGCGAGTTCCTCGTCGGTGAGCGGGCGACCGATCAGCCGTTCGCCGCGCAGTCGACCGGCGACCACGATGCCCCGGACGGCGGCGAGCACGCCCACCCCGGCGGCGACCGCGATGCCGACCCGCCCCTCGAAGGGGACCAGGCCGAGGCCGCCGCCGGCCACGAAGGCCAGCATCAGCGCGGTCTCCGAGTGGGCGAAGGAACTGGCCCGCAGCCGCTCCGGGATCCGCTCCTGGATCGAGGCGTCCACGGCCAGTTTGGCGATTCCGCTGGTCAGCGCGGCGACCAGGCAGAGCACCGCCACCATCGGCAGGGAGAACTTCAGCGTGGCCAGGACGGCCACCCCGGCCACGATGACCATGCTGCTCGACTGGATCGCGGCGGGCCGGTGGATGCGTAGCCGGGTGCCGAGCGCGGTGGCCAGGAAGCCGCCCACCACCAACGCCCCGCCGACCAGGCCCAGCGCCGCCTGGTCGCTGAGTTCGCGCCCGAAGAAGTCGGTGTTCAGGTCGCCCTTCTTGAGCGCGAACGCGAGGAAGAGCAGCAGGAAGCCGTAGAGCGCGCGCGGCGCCGCCGCGCCGATCAGGGTGGCGATCACCAGGCGGCCGGCCGGGCGACCCCGGCCGAGGGGCCGGTCCCGGTCGGGGTTCAGCCCGCGCCACGGGCGGGGTACCCGCTCCGGCGGCTCGGAGTCCGCCTTCGGTGGCAGCCGCAGCGAGATCACCATGCCGACCAGGAAGATCACCGAGGCCACCCGCAGCGGCCACTGCGGCCCGAACCAGAACGCGGCCAGCCCGATCGGTGCCACCAGCGCGCCGGCCACCGTGCCGTAGACGCTGGCCCGGGCGCCCACCTGGGAGAGCCCGAGCCCCTCGGGCAGCAACCGGGGCACGGCCGCCGAGCGGGCCACCCCGTACGCCCGGGAGAGCGCGAGCACGCCGAACGCGGCCGGGTACAGCCCGAGGCCGCCGATGTAGTCCGAGATCAACCAGGCCAGGAACGCCCGGCCGAGCATGGTGGTGGCCAGGGCGTACCGGCGGCCGTGCCGGAAGTGGTCGAGCAACGGGCCGACCACCGGCGCCAGCATGGCGAACGGCACCATCGTGACCAGCAGGTAGAGCGCGACCTTGCTGCGCGCCTCGCCGAGCGGGACGTCGAAGAAGATCGTCCCGGCCAGGCCGATCGCGATGAGCGTGTCACCGGCGCAGGAGACCGCGTGCAGGTCGAAGAGGCGGACCATGCCGACCTCACCGCCGGCCCCCCGGGCCCGCGCCGACCCCGCCCGCCGGGTCATCCAGCGTCCTCCGCGCAGTGATCCGCGGAACAGCAGACGTACGGCGCGGATGCCCGTGCCGGCGGTCCGGCCGAGGACGGACCGCCCGGAGCGGGAGGAGAGCGGCATGTGCACCATCCTCGCCCATCTGATCCACGCCCGTCGCGCCACCCGGGGAAGACGTCATCGGGGAGTCCCTGTCAGGCGGCGACGCGCATGGGGAACAATGGACGGGTGACCAGGCCCGCCTCCACCCGCGCCGCCCGCCTCGACCAGGTCTGCGCCGCCGCCGTCGACGTGGCGCGCGACGCCATCACCGAGGTGGAGCCCTCTGACGTCGGTGATCACCTGCGCGCCGTCGCCGAGGGCGACCGGGTCGTCACGCACTACTTCGAGTGCCGGCTCGCCGGCTACCGCGGCTGGCGGTGGGCGGTCACCGTGACCCGGGTGCCGCGCAGCAAGCACGTCACGATCTGCGAGACCGTGCTGCTGCCCGGCTCCGACGCCCTGCTCGCCCCGGGCTGGCTGCCCTGGCAGGAGCGGCTCAAGCCGGGCGACCTCGGCCCGGGCGACCTGCTGCCCACCGCGCCGGACGACGAGCGGCTCGCCCCGGGCTACCTGCTCTCCGACGACCCGGCGGTCGAGGAGGTCTCCTGGGAGCTCGGCCTCGGCCGGCCCCGGGTGCTGTCCCGCGAGGGGCGCTCCGAGACCGCCGAACGCTGGTACGAAGGCGACCACGGCCCATCCGCGCCGATCTCGGTGGCGGCGCCCGCCGCCGCCCGCTGCGGCACCTGCGGCTTCTACCTGCCGCTGGCCGGGGCGATGCGGCAGGCCTTCGGCGCCTGCGGCAACTTCTACGCCCCGGACGACGGCCGGGTGGTCAGCGCCGACCACGGCTGTGGCGCGCACTCCGAGGCGCTGGTCGAGGCGCCCGAGTCCCCGGTCGACGAGATGCCGACGATCTACGACGACAGCGCGGTGGAGGCCGTGTCGGTCAGTCGCGCGCCGGGCTCGGTGGAGACGGGCGAGCCGGCGGAGCCGTACGGCCACTCCTGACGGTTCAGTCCCGCGGGGACGATTCGCGACGGCGGCGCCGGTTGGCGTCGTGCCGCATCATCACGGCCAGGCCGGGAAAGCCCCACAGGAAACCGGCCAGGCAGGTCCAGAGCCAGTACTGGTGCCCGTGCTCGGTGAGCCAGCCCCGGAAGAAGACCAGCAGGACGAGGCCGACGACCGCCCAGGCGATCAGCCCGGCGACCGCGAACGGGACCATCGGCGGGTCGAGCGGCTCGGGCCGCGGCGCTTGCTCCTGTGGCACGGGGAAAAGCGTACGCGATCAACTTTTCCTGCCGGCCGATGATCTGGGACGATGCGCGCGACAACCGAAGATCACCTGCGAGGGACCTGATGGCCATTGCCCCGCCGGACAACGGCACTCCACCCGATCCCGCCCAGCCCCGCACCGGTTTCGACCGGTTCTTCGAGATCTCCGCCCGTGGTTCGACGATGAGCCGCGAGGTACGGGGTGGTCTGGCGACCTTCTTCACGATGGCGTACATCGTGGTGTTGAACCCGCTGATCCTGGGCGGCGCCGTCGACGGTGACGGCAAGAAGCTCTCGATCCCCGCACTGGCCGCCGCGACCGCCCTGGTCGCCGGCCTGATGACGATGCTGATGGGCGTCGTCGGACGATTCCCGATGGCGCTGGCCGCCGGTCTGGGCGTGAACGCGCTGGTCGCGTACGAGATCGCGCCGGAGATGACCTGGGCGGACGCGATGGGCCTGGTGGTGATCGAGGGTGTGATCATCGCCGTGCTGGTCCTCACCGGCCTGCGTACCGCGGTCTTCCGCTCGGTCCCCACCCAGCTGAAGACGGCCATCGGCGTCGGCATCGGTCTCTTCCTCACCATCATCGGCCTGGTCGACGCCGGCTTCGTCCGGCGGATCCCGGACGTGGCCAACACCACCGTGCCGGTGGGCCTGGGCATCAGCGGCAAGATCGTCAGCTGGCCGATGCTGGTCTTCGTGGTCGGTCTGCTGGTGACCCTGGTGCTGGTGGTACGCCGGGTGCGCGGCGCGATCCTGATCGGCATCCTGGCCTCGACCGTGCTGGCGATCATCGTGGAGGCGGTCGCCAACGTCGGGCCGTCCTTCGTCGACGGCAAGCCCAACCCCAAGGGCTGGTCGCTGAACGTGCCGGAGCTGCCCAAGCAGGTCGTGGACGTCCCGGACCTGTCGCTGCTGGGCAACTTCAACGTGCTGGACTCGTGGAGCCGCGCCGGCTGGCTGGTGCCGCTGATGTTCGTCTTCACCCTGCTGATCACCGACTTCTTCGACACCATGGGCACGATGGTGGCGATCGGCCAGGAGGGGAACATGCTCGACGAGCGGGGCACCCCGCCGCGGGCCAAGGAGATCCTGCTGGTCGACTCGATCGCCGCGGCGGCCGGTGGCGCGGCGAGCGTCTCCAGCAACACGTCGTACATCGAGAGCGCCGCCGGTGTGGGGGAGGGTGCCCGGACCGGCGTGGCCAACCTGGTCACCGGCGCCCTGTTCCTGCTGGCGATGTTCCTGGCGCCGCTGTCGGTGGTGGTGCCCTTCGAGGCGGCCTCGACGGCGCTGGTGGTGGTCGGTTTCCTGATGATGACCGCGGTGCGCACCATCGACTGGACCGACTACGAGATCGCCATTCCGGCGTTCCTCACCATCACCTTCATGCCGTTCACCTACTCGATCTCCAACGGCATCGGCGCCGGCATCATCAGCTACGTGGTGCTGAAGCTGGCCAAGGGGAAGGCGCGGGACATCCACCCGCTGCTCTACGGGGTGGCCGCACTGTTCGTGCTCTACTTCCTGCGCGGGCCGATCGAGTCCGTGGTGCTGTAGCTCGACCGCCGCTCCGGGCCGGGACCGAAACCCGATACCCGGCCCGGAGCAGCACAATCCTCGTGAGCATGGTCATATCGCGTGTCGTTAGCCAGGCTCATTAGTTATGCTAACTACTGTGACGGAGCGGACGGTGACGGCGAAACGCGTGCCACCGGCGCAGCTGGCCCATCAGCTGCGTGATGCGATCACCCGACTCAACCGGCGGGTCCGACAGGCCCGCCCGGTCGGCGACCTGACGGTCACCCAGCTCTCCGCGCTCACCAGCCTCAAGCTGGCGGGCGCGCTGACGCCCCGGGAACTGGCCGACGTCGAGCGGGTGCAGCCACCGACGATGACCAAGATCGTCGCGAAGTTGGAGGAGCGCGGCCTCGTGCAGCGCACCCCCCACCCGACCGACGGTCGTCAGGTCATCCTGGCGGCGACCGAGGGGGGCCTGGCCGTGCTCGAACAGTTCGAGCGGGCCCGCAACGAGTGGCTGGCCAGCCGGCTCGCCGCGCTCACGGAGGACGAACGGGACACGCTACGGCGCGCCGCCGAGATCCTCCAGCAGCTCGCCAGAGCCTGACCGCACCCATACCTCGGGGTCCGCACCGTCCGTCGTGGATGAGGCGTACCACCGAGGAGGCGCACCAAGAGTGCAGGCGAAGCTGACGACGATGTTCCAGTCCCTACAGGTCCGTAACTACCGGCTATTCGCATCCGGGCAGCTGATCAAGCTGATCGGCGTCTGGATGATGTTCATCGCCCAGGACTGGCTCGTCCTCGAGCTCTCCGACAACTCCGCCACCGCGCTCGGCGTGGTGACGGCACTCCAGTTCACCCCGGTGCTGCTGCTCACCCTGCTCTCCGGCCGGCTCGCCGACCGGTACGACAAGCGACTGCTGCTCTTCGTCGCCAACGCCTTCTGGACGGTGCTCGCGCTCGGGATGAGCGTGCTGGTCCTCACCGACCTGGTGCAGCTCTGGCACGTCTTCGCCTTCGCCGCCCTGCTCGGCGTCGCCAACGCCGTCGAGACCCCGGTCCGGCAGGCGTTCGTCTCCGAGCTGGTCGGCATGTCCCTGCTGCCCAACGCGCTCTCGCTCAACGCGGCGGTGTTCAACTCGGCGCGGATCGTGGGCCCGGCCGTGGCCGGCCTGGCCATCGCCGCCTTCGACGTCGGCCCGGTGTTCCTCTTCACCGCGGTCAGCTCGATCGCCCCACTGGCCACCGTCGTACGGATGCGCCCCACCGAACTACACCGCAAGGACCTGCCGCCGGTCGGCGAGCGGGACTCGGCCAAGATCGTCGACGGGCTGCGGTACGTCTTCCGCCGTCCCGACCTGCTGCTGCCGATGGCGGTGATGTCGGTCGTCGGGATGACCCTGTTCAACTTCCAGCTCACCCTGGCCGCGCTGGCCAAGACCGTGTTCCGTACCGGTGCCGCCTCGTTCGGCCTGTTCAGCACCGCGCTGGCGATCGGGGCCCTGGTCGGGGCGCTGGCCGGCACCGGGCGGCGCAGCCGCCCCTCCGTCTGGGTGGTGCTCGGCGCGGCGGTCGGCTGTGCCGCCTTCGGCACCCTGGTCGGGCTGGCGCCGGCGTACTGGCTGGTGGTGGCGCTGCTGCTACCCACCGGCTTCTTCATGGTCTTCTTCGCCCAGGCCGCCAACCAGCGGGTCCAGCTCGGCGTCGACGCCGCCTTCCGGGGCCGGGTCATGGCGCTCTGGGTGCTGGTCTTCCTCGGCACCAACCCGGTCGGCGCCCCGCTGATCGGGTGGGTCGCCGAGACCTACGGCGCCGGGGCGAGCATCTGGATGGGTGGCCTGATCTCGCTGGCCACCGCCCTGCTCGCGCTCACCTGGCAGCTGCGTCGCTCCGGCGCCCGGCTGCGCTTCCGGGTGTTGCCCATGCCGCGCTTCTACGTGGTTTCGTCGCCCGACTGCTGACCGACCGCCGCCGGCCCGCCCCCCGCCACGCGGGAAAGGTGGGCCGGTTTCGCGTCCGGATACCGGCAATCCGGTGGCGGGAGCCGGGCGTGGGCCTTAGCGTCGATATGTGGCAGGCGGTGGCGCACTGACGCTCGTACTGGCGATCCTCGCCGTGGCATGTCTGCCGGCGGCGTTCGCCCTGCTCTTCTGCCTCGACGAGATCTTCGACCGGGTGGCCTGCGGCTGGGCCGAGTGGCGTGACGGGCGACGCGAGCGCCGCACCATCGCCCGGCTGGACCGGGCGATCGAGGCGGACGCCCTCACCCGCGACATCGACCTGACCCAGCTCGACCGGGTCGACCGGCAACCCCTGGAACGCATCGCCGCCGACCTGCGCCGCCTCGGCGGGCACCGGCTCGCCGCCCGCAACCGCTCGGTGGTCTGGCACACCTCGGTCATCGACGCGTACGACGACCGGCTCCGGGCCGCCTGCCGGGCGCTGGCGATAACCGAGCACCTCACCGAGCTGGAAGGCGTGGACCGGGAGATCGAGCGGGTCCGGGTCGAAGGACTGCTCGCCCGGGCGGGGCTGGCACTGCCGGCCGCCGTCGCCGGCCGCCGACCCCGTCACCGGCGGGCGTGAGACTCTTCGTCGCGGTCTACCCGCCGCCCGCCGCGGTCGCCCACCTGACCGACCGGCTCGCCGGGCTGCGGATCGGCGCCGCCACCGCCGCCGGCATCAACGTACGCCTCGCCGACCCGGCGCACCTGCACGTCACGCTCGCCTTCCTCGGCGATGTCGAGGCGGACCGCCTGGTCGACGTGGAGAGCACCCTCGGGCTCGCCGCCGAGACGTCCCGCGCGGGGCGCGTCGGCGCACCCCGGCTCCGGCTCGGCGGGGGCGGCCGGT
Organism: Micromonospora sp. A200; assembly: GCF_029893845.1. Lineage (NCBI taxonomy): Bacteria > Bacillati > Actinomycetota > Actinomycetes > Micromonosporales > Micromonosporaceae > Micromonospora > Micromonospora sp. A200. The sequence continues at coordinate 72,447 of NZ_JARXXY010000031.1, forward strand.
TCGGCCGGGGCCGCTTCACCGTGCTCTGGGTGGACCTGCTCGGCGATGTCGAGGCGCTGCACGTGCTGGGCCGGCTGATCCGGATGGGGCTGCGCCGCAACCGCCTCCCGCACGACGAGAAGCCGTTCCGCCCGCACCTGACGATCGCCCGCCCCGGCGACCGGATCGACCCGACCGACGTGGAGGCCGACCGCGCCGCGCTCGGCGGCTACGAGGGGCCCGAGTGGCCAGCGACCGAGCTGGTGCTGGTCCGCAGCCACCCCGGCCCCCGGCCGACGTACGACCGGCTCGCCGCCTGGCCGCTCTGACCGGCCCTCGGCCCCCGGCGAGGCCCCGACTTGCGGCGTGTCGCGGTGTCCGGTCCCCGGATGACCGCGACACGCCGCACCCGGCGCGGAGCAGGCCCCCACCGCACCCGGCGCGGAGCTCGCGCCTAACCGGCTCGGGTCACCAGGCCCAGGCCTCCGGGCCGGGGCCGCCGTTGCCGACCGGCGGGAACAGCTCGTCGAGGCGCTTCTCCGTCGCCTCGTCGATGTCGACGGTCAACGCGCCCAGGCTCCGGTCGAGCTGGTCCATGGTGCGCGGGCCGATGATCGGGGCGGTCACCCCGGGCCGGGAGAGCAGCCAGCCCAGCGCCACGTCGGCCGGGTCGTGCCCGAGGTCCGCGCAGAGCTTCTCGTACGCCTCGATGGTCGTCCGGTGCGCGGCCAGCGCGTCGGCGGCGCGCCCGCTGGCACCCCGCGCGGCACCGCCCTCGGCCATCTTGCGCAGGACCCCGCTGAGCAGTCCGCCGTGCAGCGGCGACCAGGGGATGACGCCCAGCCCGTAGTGCTGCGCGGCGGGGATCACCTCCAGCTCGACGTGCCGGGTGAGCAGGTTGTAGATGGACTGCTCGGCGACCAGACCGAGGAAGTTGCGCCGGCCCGCCGCCGCCTGCGCCTGGGCGATGTGCCAACCGGCGAAGTTGGACGATCCGACGTAGATCACCTTGCCCTGGGCGACCAGGGTCTCCATCGCCTGCCAGATCTCCTCCCACGGCGTGCTCCGGGAGACGTGGTGCATCTGGTACAGGTCGATCACGTCGGTCTGGAGCCGGCGCAGCGAATCCTCGCAGGCCCGGATGATGTGCCGGGCGCTCAGGCCCTGCTCGTTGGGCCAGTCGCCCATCTTGCCGTAGACCTTGGTGGCGAGGACCACCTTGTCGCGCCGGCCGCCGCCCTGGGCGAACCAGCGGCCGATGATCTGCTCGGTGATCCCCTCACCGGTCTGCCAGCCGTACACGTTGGCGGTGTCGAAGAAGTTGATGCCGTGTTCCAGCGCCCGGTCCATGATGGCGAAGCTGTCCGGCTCGGTGGTCTGCGGCCCGAAGTTCATCGTGCCGAGGCAGAGCCGGCTCACCGACAGACCGGTGCGTCCCAGATTCGTGTACTCCATGGGTCCACCCTGGCACGCGCGCACTTAGAGTGCCTCGCGTGCCAGGGTGCCCGTTGGATCAGGAGGACTCGCGGGCCGCCGGGCCGGTGCCGAAGAGGACGTCGTCCCAGCTCGGCAGCCGCTTGCGCGGCTTGCCGGAGGCATCGGTCGACTCGCCGCCGGCGGCCGCCGCGGCACCCGTGCGGCGGGGCCGGAGCACCGCCAGCGACGGTACGGCCGGGACCTCCTTCGGCGCGTCCGAGTCGTCGTCGAACGCCGAACCCTGACCGCCGCCGAGCAGTGCCGCCGCGCCCCCGCCAACGGCCCGCTGCCGGGGTGCGTCGGCGCCGGCCATCGCGGCCGGGGAGCGCGGGTCGAGCCCGCGACCCGAGGTGCCGCCGAGCGGCCGGTCGAGGGAGGCGAGCAGGGCGTCCCGCCCGGCCCGGATCGGGTCCCGCCCGGAACGGCTGTGCTCGCCGGCCGCCGGCAGGCCGTGCCCGCCCCGGCTCGGCTCGCCGCGCGACGGGCCGGGCAGCGCGTGCCCGCCCCGCTCCGGCGCCGGCTCCTGGCCGAGGATCGGCGTCGGACGCTCGGCGCACAGGTACTGCGCCATGTCGTCGTGCGGGGTGACGTTCTGCCGCAGCTTGTCGAGGTCCCAGACCGCCTGCGCGGTGGCCTTGCCCGACGGCCAGGTGGCGATGATCCGCCAGGTGCCGTCGTCGCGCCGGTACGCGTCCCAGGAGATCTTCTCGGTGTCTATCCCGTGCTGGGCCAGCCGGCCGTTGACCACCTCGGCCAGCGGGGTGGGCTTCTCCGCGCCCTTGAGCCGGGTGCGCCGGGCGTGCTGGGCGAGCATGGCCCGCTCCTGGAGCACCGGGCCGGCGTAGCGCAGGACCCGGTCGACCGGCACACCCGCGATGCGGGCGACGTCCTCGGCGGACTCGCCGGAGCGGATCCGGGCCTGGATGTCCCGTGGGGAGAGCGACGGCGTCGGGTCGGCGACGGTCGGCACCACCGCGAGCGGCGCCGCGCCGGGCTCGGCGTGCAGCACCGTGGCGATGCGTTCGTCAATGGGGAGGGCGAGCAGGCGCCCGACCTCGTCGGCGAGCACCAGAGCCTGGCCGTCCTCGGAGAGGGCGACGAAGCGTACTGGGCGCATGGCGTTGCCTCCGTCCCGCTTCGCTGGCCGTCACGCCACGAGCCGGCCACCCGGGCGTCCTCGGACCACCGTACGCTCTCGTACCCGAAGGTGGGGGATGCGACACCCGCATGTCGCGACTGAGCTGCGACGATGATCACGGTGGGGGGGGGGGGGGGGGCCCCCGCCCCCCCCCCCCCGCCCGGCCCCCCGGGCGCCGGCCCCCCCCCCCCGGGGGGGGGCGCCCCCCCCCCCCCCCCGGCCGCGCCCCCCCCCCCC
>NZ_JARXXY010000032.1:0-71796 GCF_029893845.1 Micromonospora sp. A200
TCATCGCCCTGGCCATGCTCAGCCTCGGCGGCCACCGACCCCAACTACCCAACAGATGATCTACACCGACCCACAAACCCAGCAGAAGACCCATATTTATGACTCCCAGGCATACCGCTGAGAAGGGTCATGCCTCGGGCGGCGCGACACGCCGGGGCAGCGCCGTGGTGTCGGGCTGCCCGGCGGGCGCCGAGGCCGGCGAGGAGGGCGCGAACGGCCCGGACCCGGGCGTCGCGCCACGCGGCACGACCGGGGCCGTCGACCGGCGGCGCCGACGCAGCACCCACGGCAGCCACGGCAGGGCGCCGACCAGCACCAGCAGCGAGAGCAGCGGCAGCCGCCACCATCGCCCGACCGTGGCCGGGGGCGGGTCCGGCGGCGCGGACACCCACGGCCGGGCCGTCTTCGACCAGGCCACGAAGGCGTCCCCGACCGGCAGGACACCGAAGGCGTACCGCTTGGTGTGCGGGGTGTCCAGGGGCAGGCCGACCAGTTCGCCGTAGTTGGCGAGCCCGCCGGCCAGCACCATGTCACCCTGCGTCTGCGCGGCGCCCAGGGTGACCACGGTGGCCGACAGGCTCACCCCGAGCAGCAGCGGGCCCGAGTCGACGTCGGCCGGCCCGTCGAGTCCGCGCGGGTACTCGCGGACGGCCGGGCCGAGGCCCAGCGGCGACACGACGAACAGCTCCCGGAACCGTAGGTACTGCGCGCGGGCGAAGGCCGGGTCGATCTCCGCCAGGAAGCGCTGGATGACGCTCTGCGAGGTCCCCCGGGCAACCTCGGCCGGCGCGCCGCTGACCAGATCCACGCGGTGCGGCAGCAGGCCGGTCCGCGGGTCCAGCCGCTGGCGTACGCCATCCAGCCAGCGCCGGACCGTCGGGTCGAAGCGGGCCGGCAGCAGCGTGTCGTGCAGGCGCAGCGAGGCGACCGCCACGGTCGAGTCGACCGGCCACGCCTGCCCCGGGTACGCGGCCAGGTACGGCGAGGCCGACGCGTCGAAGGCGGCGGCGAGGCCGGTCGAGGCGGCGGCGAAGCGGGCGACCTCGGCCGGGTCGCGGCGCTGCGCCGGTTGCAGGGCGAGCACGCCGCCGCGCAGCCAGTTCGTCCACCCCTGGTAGAAGACTCCGTACCCGGGGGCCAGGTCGGGGCTGAACGGGGCGCGGCCGGCCGGCGACTCCAGCCGCTGAAGCGCCCAGCGGGCCTCCCGCAGCGCCTCGTCCCGCCGGTCCGGCGGCTGCCGCAGACCACTCTCGACCCGGGCCAGGCCGTACAGCACGTGCGCGAAGTACCACCCCTCGGGGAAGAGCGCCTGGGCGTCCTCCCCCGCGCCGTCGTCCAGCGCGGCGCGCAGGAAAGGGAGCTGCCGGGCCACCCCGGGCGGTTCGGCGGCGACGCCGGCGGTGGCGGGGGCGACGAGGCGTACCACCCCGAGCAGGGCGGCGAGGCTCACCAGCGCCGCCACGACCGCGGCCGTCCGCCGCACGATCATCACGGGCACAGCGTGCCGCAGACGATCAAGGGGCTACAGCCGCAGCAGCATCCGGGTGTTGCCGAGGGTGTTCGGCTTGACCCGCTCCAGGTCCAGGAACTCCGCGACACCCTCGTCGTACGAGCGCAGCAGCTGCTCGTAGACCGGCTGTGGCACCGGCGCCCCGTCGATCTCGGTGAAGCCGAACCCGCCGAAGAACCGGGTCTCGAAGGTGAGCACGAAGATCCGCGCGACGCCCAGCTCCCGGGCGGCGTCGATCAGCTCGCCCACGATCCGGTGACCGATCTTGCGGCCCCGGCACACCGGGTCCACCGCCACCGTCCGGATCTCGGCCAGGTCCTCCCACATCACGTGCAGCGCGCCGCAGCCGACCACGGTGCCGTCGCCGGTCACCGCGACCCGGAACTCCTGCACGTCCTCGTAGAGGGTGACGGTGGCCTTGCTCAACAGCCGCCGGTCGTCGGTGTACGTGTCGACCAGCCGCCGGATGCCGCGCACGTCACCGGTGCGCGCCCGGCGTACGACGATCTCGTCGGCGGCGCTCATCTCACTCCGCCGGCACGTCCACGCACGGCCCGGCCGCCCACCACTTCTCCACCAGCGCCAGCGTCTCGTCGCCGAACGGGTTGACCCCCGGCCCGGCGCCGAGCGCGTGCCCCAGGTGCACGTGCAGGCACTTCACCCGGCCCGGCATCCCACCGGCGGAGATGCCGGCGATCTCCGGCACCTGGCCGATCGCCTCCCGCCGGGCGAGGTAGTCCTCGTGCGCCGCGCGGTAGCGGGCGGCCAGCTCCGGGTCCTCGGCGAGGCGGTCGGCCATCTCCTTCATCAGCCCGGCCGACTCCAGCCGGCTGCACGCCGCCGTCGCGCGGGGGCAGGTCAGGTAGAACAGCGTCGGGAAGGGCGTGCCGTCGGCCAGCCGCGGCGTCGTCTCCACCACGTCGGGCAGCCCGCACGGGCACCGGTGGGCCACCGCCCGGGTGCCGCGCGGCGGGCGTCCGAGCTGCGCGGCCACCGCGGCCAGGTCGGCCTCGGTGGCCGGTTCCCGCTGCGGCAGGGGTACGGAGTCCGCCGCCGGCTCCTGCGGTGGTACGACAGTCACGGTGCCCATCTCTCGTTCGGTGCTCGGGTGGTGCTCACTTCTCGGGGCGCTCGCCGTTCGCCGCCCGCACGCTCGACCAGAGCGTGTCGTACCAGGGGTCGGGGGTCTTCGGCGGGACCGGCGGCCTGCCGGCGTTGGCGTCCCGGGCCGCACCCTCCGGATCGTTCAGCACGATCACCGGCGTCTCGCCCGGCCGGACCATGTAGAACCGCTCCCTGGCCTTGATCTCGATGTACGCCGGGTCCTGCCACTTCGCCGCCTCGGCCGACAGCTTCGAGATCTCCTGCCGCTGGGCGGCCTGCGAGCGTTCCAACCGCTCGATGTCCACCTGCTGGTCGAGGTAGACCCGGACCGGATAGGTGTAGGCCAGGGCGAGCGCGATCAGCACCGCGAAGAGCACGGTGGCCCGGCCGGTGAAGCGTCGGGGGTGGGGTGCGGTGAGCCGCTTGATGGTGCCGCCGGCCGCCGTACGACGGGCGGCGGCGGGACGGCTCGCGGAGCGTACGCCCTCGGCGCCCCGCGTGCGGCCGGCGGCCGCCCGCGGCTCGGCGCGGACCCCGCCGTCGCGCACGGTCGGCCGGGCGCCACGGGCCCCGCCCGGCCGACCGGTCGGTCGACGGGCGGGGCGCTGACCGCCCGGTGTGCGGCGCTGCTGCATCGTCACACCCCTCCCCCGAGGCTCAGCGGGTCAGGCCGAACGGTAACGCGGGAACGCGCCCGCGCCGGCGTACCGCGCCGCGTCGGCCAGCTCCTCCTCGATTCGCAGGAGCTGGTTGTACTTGGCCACCCGGTCGGAGCGGGCCGGCGCGCCGGTCTTGATCTGGCCGCAGCCGGTGGCGACGGCCAGGTCGGCGATGGTGGTGTCCTCGGTCTCGCCGGACCGGTGGCTCATCATGCACTTGAAGCCGGCCCGGTGCGCCAGGTCCACCGCGTCCAGGGTCTCGGTCAGCGAACCGATCTGGTTGACCTTGACCAGCACCGCGTTGGCGGCGTTCTCGGCGATGCCCCGGGCGATGCGCTGCGGGTTGGTCACGAAGAGGTCGTCGCCGACGATCTGGATCCGGTCGCCGATCGCCGCGGTCAGGGTCGCCCAGCCGCTCCAGTCGTCCTCGGACAGCGGGTCCTCGATGGAGACGATCGGGTAGTCGCCGATGAGCTTGGTGTAGTAGTTGCTCATCTCCTCGGCGGACTTCGCGCTGCCCTCGAAGGTGTAGGTGCCGTTGTCGAAGAACTCGGTGGCGGCCACGTCGAGCGCGAAGACGATGTCGGTGCCCAGCCGGTAGCCGGCCTTCTCCACCGCCTCGGCGATCAGGTCCAGCGCGGCGGCGTTGGTCGGCAGGTTCGGGGCGAAGCCGCCCTCGTCGCCGAGGCCGGTGGAGAGGTCCTTCTTCTTCAGCACCGACTTCAGCGCGTGGTAGACCTCGGTGCCGGAGCGCAGCGCCTCGCGGAAGCTGGGCGCGCCGATCGGCGCGATCATGAACTCCTGGATGTCGACGTTGGAGTCGGCGTGCGCCCCACCGTTGAGGATGTTCATCATCGGCACCGGCAGCAGGTGCGCGTTCGGGCCGCCCAGGTAGCGGAAGAGGCTCAGCTCGGCGCTGCCGGCGGCGGCCTTCGCCACCGCCAGGGAGACGCCCAGGATGGCGTTGGCGCCCAGCTCGGCCTTGTTGTCCGTGCCGTCGAGGTCGAGCATCTTCTGGTCGATCAGCCGCTGCTCGCTCGCCTCGTAGCCGATGAGCTGGTCGACGATCTTGTCCTCGATGTTGGCGACCGCGTTCTCGACGCCCTTGCCCTGGTAGCGGTCGGAGTCACCGTCGCGCAGCTCGATCGCCTCGAAGGCGCCGGTGGAGGCGCCGGAGGGCACCGCGGCGCGGGCGATCGTGCCGTCGTCGAGCCCGACCTCGACCTCGACCGTCGGGTTGCCCCGCGAGTCGAGAATCTCCCGGGCGACGATTCCCTCGATGGTTGCCACTGAGTCGCTCCTCGTTCGTGTGTGCGAATCCGGTATGGGCCGCGACGGTGCGGCTGGGGCAGGTGTTGAACGCAGCGTATCGGGCGACGGCCGGCCGCACGTCGTCGCCCGCCGTTCGTACCGCGCCCCGGATCCCCACCGGCGCGTGGGGTGAGACGGACATTCCCGGATTCTCGGGCCTCAACCGGCAACGGGTTTGCGTCGGGTGGACCCGATCGACCACGCTGGTCGCCATGCCCGCCGTATCGACCACCCTCCGCGTGCTGGCCGTGTCGGTCGCCGCGTCGCTCACGGTGACCGGATGCCAGACCCTCGACGACGCCGGCCGGGCGCTGGGCCGGGCCGACCTGGTCAACGACCTGGCCGCCCGGCTGGACGGCGCGCTGACCGGCACCTGGGCCGCGGACTACCGGTTCGCCGGCGGGCGGACGGCCTCGATCGCGCAGACGCAGGAGCCGTTGCGCTCCGCCTACACCTGGCCGGACGGCAAGATCACGGTGACCCAGGACGCGGTCACCCGGTGCGAGAACGCCGGCGGCCGGACCGCCTGCACCGTGCTGCCGCCCGAGCTGACCGCCGGCAAGCCGTCGGTGGTCGTCTACTCCGAGGCGGACAAGCGGGGCCTGGTCACCCCGCCGGCCGTGATGGCGCTGCTCACCGAGGCCGCCCTCGACCCGGACGCCCAGGTCACCCAGAGCGACACCACCGTCGCCGGCCACCACGCCACCTGCGTCGACGTGCGGCGCTCGGCCGGCGACTTCACCACCTGCGTCACCACCGAGGGGCTGCTGGGCAGCTTCACCGGCACCCTCGACGGCACGTCGACCGAGGTCACGCTGACCCGCTACACCGAGACGGTCGACCCGGCCGCCTTCGAGGTGCCGCCGAACGCGGGCGTGGTGGACCGCCGACCGGCCACCTCGTGACCGCGCCGCCCCCCGGCCTCCCCGCCGACCGGGCGTCCGCGGCCGGGGCGCCCGCCCAGACCGCGGACCCGACCGCCCTCGGGGCGTCCGCAGCCGGGGAACCGGTGCCACCCGCCGCGTCGGCGACGCCCGTTCGCGGCGGGTTCCTCCCCGGGACGGACCACACCGCCGCGCCGGCGCCGGACGACCTGGCCCTGCCGGTCTCCGGTCGCCGGGTGCTCACCCGCGCCGACGGGCGGTTCACCCGCGTCGGCGAGCTGCCCGCCGACACCGACTGGGTCCCGGTCGGCACGCTGGACGGCGTACCGGCGTGGGCGGCCGACGTCGCCGAGGCCGCGGAGTCGTGGGGGCGCTGGCGCAGCTGGCGGTCGCTTGCCGCCGAGCTGCCGGAGCCGTTCGCCACGGCGGCCGCGCGGGCGCTGGCCGTGGTCACCTGGCGGCGTACCCACCGGTGGTGCGGGGCCTGCCGGGCCGAACTGGCCGACGTGCCCGGCGAGACGGCCCGGCGGTGCCCCGGCTGCGACCTGTACGTGCCGATGCGGCTCTCCGCGGCCGTGCTCACCGCGATCACCCGCCCCGGCCCGGCCGGCGGCCCCGACGAGCTGCTGCTGGTGCGGCACGCGTACGGGCCGACGGAGCTGTGGGCGCTGGTCGCCGGGTTCGTCGAGGCCGGCGAGACGCTGGAGGCGGCGGTGCGCCGGGAGGTCGGCGAGGAGGTCGGGCTGGCCGTCGACCGGCTGGCCTACTTCGGCAGCCAGCCGTGGGCGATGTCCGGGCCGGGGACGCTGCTGACCGGGTTCACCGCCACCGTCGCCGACCCGTCCGCCGAGCCGGTGGTGGACGGGCGGGAGCTGACCGAGGCGCGCTGGTTCCCGCTGGACGCGCTGCCGGCGGAGCTGCCGCCGGCGTACTCCATCTCGCGCTGGCTGATCGACGCGGCGGTGACCGCCGGGCGGCGCTGAGCCGGGTCAGACGCCGAGCAGGGTCCGCAGGTGGCGCGGCGGCGGGCAGTCGTGCGCGAGCATCGCGTCGTGCCACTCGCGCACCGACACCCCGTCGGGGCGCGCCGCGGCGATGTCGGCCATCTCGCTGTAGCCCACGAAGTACGTGGAGAGCTGGGTGGAGGTGAGCAGCGCCCGCCGCCACTTGCCGGCCGCCTCGCCCTCCTCCTGGAAGCCGCGCCCGGTCATCAGCGCCATCGCCTCCGCCTCGGGCAGGTCCTCGCAGTGCACCAACTGGTCCAGCAGCGCGTTGATGGTCATTCGCAGCTGCATCTTGAGCTGCTGCAACCGCACCGGCAGGCCACCGAAGCCGAGGCCGGCCATCAGCTCCTCGGTGTAGACCGCCCAGCCCTCGACGAACACGCCGGACTCGGTCAGCGGGCGGACCCGGGTCGGGCCGGCGTACCGGCGGGCGTGCGCGAGCTGGAGGAAGTGGCCGGGCATCGCCTCGTGCACGGTCAGGTTGCGGATCATGTGGTCGTTGTACTCGCGGTAGAACGACTCCACCCGGTGCGCGGGCCAGTCCGCCGGGGTGGGCGAGATGCAGTAGAAGGTGGGCAGCGCCGCCGTCTCCAGCGGGCCGGGCGAGTCGCAGTAGGCGACGGCCACGCCCCGGGCGAACTCCGGCATCTCCTGGATCACGCACGGGTCGTCGACCAGGGTGACCAGGTCACGGTCCCGGACGAAGTCGACGGCCTCGTCCAGGGTGGTCGAGGCGAGGTCCACGATGGAATGGTTGTCGGGGTGCTCGGCGGCGAGCAGGTCCAGCGCCCGGCGTACCGTGTCGTCGTCGGCCGGGCCGCCGACCAGCTCGACGGCCGCGGCGCGGATCTCCTCGGTCACCCGGTCCAGGTTGGCCCAGGCGCGGCGCTGCACCTCGGCGGCGCCCAGCTCGGTGTCGAGGGTGTGCCACAGCCGCGCCTCCCAGCGGCGCCGCCCCAGCCGCGGGTCACGCCCCGGCCCGGCGTCGGCCTCGAGGCCGATGCGCAGCCACGCCACGAACTCCTCCAGCGCTGCGATCGCTCCGGTGGCGGCCGGCTCCACCCGGTCGAACATGGCGGGCGCCTGCGCCAGCAGCAGCGGCACCTCGTCGCGGATCAGCGCCGCCGTGCCGGTGAACTGCCCCACCGCCGTCTCGGCGTGGACCCGGGGCATGTCGCGCAGCGTCGCGCGCGCAGTCGCCAGCGCATCGGGTACGGCCGACAGCCGCCCGACCAGGTGGGTCAGGCGCTCCTCGACCGGGGCGTACGGGCGGGCGACGACCGCGTGCAGCAGCGGCCCCGGGTTGTGCCGCAGCGGGTCCCACTCGTACCCGCGGATCTCGCCCAGCTCGAACAGCTCCCGGTCGACCAGGGCGCTGAGCAGCGCGTGGTCGACCTGCTCCTCCACGTCCAGCGCGTCGGGGTCGAGTTCGGAGAGCGCGTCGGCGGCCTCCCGCAGCATCGCCTGATCGGCCTTCACGGCCTCCGGGGAGAGATCGGGCAGCCGATCGTCGTACCGGTGGTCACCGGCGGAGGTGGCCAGCCCGGGGCGGATCTCCAGCAACGCCTCGACGATCCGTTCCGCCAGCGGCACGAACTCTTCCATTCCCCGACCCTACCGACCGCACCGTCCCGACACCGCCCACCGGCCACCGGCCCTGGCCCCTGGCCCCTGGCCCCTGGCCCCTGGCACGAATTGCGGCGTGTCGCGGTGTCCGGGCCACGGGACGCCGCGACACGCCGCAAATGGAGTCGATCACGACCCGGGATGGACGGGCGCCGGCGCGGGGAAGGCAGTGACGGGAGGAGTGCCCGGCGCCGACGCGGGGTTCAGTCGCGGGTGGTGCGCTCGGCGGTGCGGACGGCGTCGGCGTAGGCGAGGGTGGTGCGGCGCAGGGCGGCCTCGGGGTCGATGCCGGCCTGCCGGGCGGCGGCGACGGTGGCCAGCAGGCTGGCACCGAGTCGCGCCTCCGGGTCGACCTGGGTGTCGGCCAGCGGGGGCGGGACGGCGAGGCCGATCCGGCCGGCGCGGTCCAGGATCTTGGCGGCCAGGGCGAGCGCGGGCTGGCTCAGCGCGATGCCGTCCAGCACCGAGGCGCGGGCCTTCTCGGCCTGCTTGATCCGCTCCCAGCTCGCCTCGATCTCCGCCAGCGTGCCCGCCTCCGCGCCGGCGAAGACGTGCGGGTTGCGGCGGACCATCTTGTCCACCAGGCCGCCGGCCACGTCGTCGACGCTCCACCGCTCGCCCTCGGGCAGTTCCTCCGCCAGCCGGGCATGCAGCAGCACCTGGAGCAGCACGTCGCCCAACTCCTCGCGGAGCGCGTCGGTGTCGTCGGCGCTGATCGCGTCGTACGCCTCGTAGCACTCCTCCAGCAGGAAGCCGGCGAGGCTGCGGTGGGTCTGCGAGCGCTTCCACGGGTCACCGCCGGGCGAGGCGAGCCGATCCATCACCTCGACCGCGTCGAGCAGCCGCGCGCCGGGCGGGTCCCACGAGCCGTACATCAGCTCCAGCTCGGCCAGCCCCGGCTGGCGGGCCAGCCGCAGGCCCAGCTCCCGGGCGAGCGCCTCGTCACCGGCGGGACCGGCCAGCCAGACCGCCGTGCCGTGCGCCGCCACCGCGTCGAGCAGCGCCTGCGTCGCGCCGGCCTCGACCACGGTGACCTCGGCGCCCGCCGCCCGCACCGCCGTGGTCAGCGCGCTCTCCCCGCCGGTCAGCACCGGCGCGGAGCGTACGACGTCCCAGGCGGCCGCGGTCAGCAGGCCGGCCGGCAGCCGGGGCGAGGTGACCAGCAGGACGATCCGTGCGGACATGCTCAGGGGGCCACCGACGCCGACCCGGCCTGCTCCGCCGGGGTGGTGACCGGCTCGGGGGTCGAGATGTCGGTCACCGGGCCGCTGGCGTCGACGTACGGCAGGGCGTAGAAGACGAGCTCCTGGCCCTTGTTGACCCAGGACGGGACGCCGAGCGGCCGGAAGCGCGGGTTGACCGACAGGTCCACCTTGTCGGCTTCCTCCTCCAGTGCCGCGCTGAGCGCCGACGCGGTACGGACGAACCCGCCCTCGCCGAAGAGCTGCCGCACCTCGCCCACCGAGAGCCCGGACTGGATCCCGCCGGTCTCCTCGATCGCGTGGTAGACGGCCATCACCGAGGCGTCGCTGAGCTCGGCCGGCGGCAGCTTCTGGCTGAGCACCATGGAGATGTCGGCCCACTCGCCCCAGAGCTTGGCGAACTCGGCCTGCGGCGGCATCTGGAGCTGCTGCGCGAGCTGCTCCGGGGTGACCTGGTCCGACACCTGGATGCCCTGCTCGGCCACGACCCGCTTACCCAGGTCGATGCTGACCAGCAGGTTCACCACGTCCTGCCGGGTCACCCGGGAGCGGAGCTGCTCCGCGTCCGGGGTGACGCCGGCCTGGGTCGCGCTCTGGCGCACGGCCTCCGCGAACTTCGCCTGGGCGTCGTCGTAGATCGCGTCCACCCGGTCGACCGAGTAGGTCCGGTCACCGACGTACGCGGCCACGTCGGGCGAGGACTTCCCGCAGGCGGCGAGGGAGAGGACACCGAGAGCCGCGACGCTGGCGGCGGCGATGAGACGGCGTGCACGCATGCGGGTCACTCTCTCATGCCCGGTACGGCGGTGTGACGCCGCCCACCACGGACGGGAGCGTCTCACGCCGACGCCCCGGCCAGCGCGGCCGGCTCGCCCAGCACGTCGGAGAGGAGCTGCGCGCACCACTCCAGCAGCGCCTGGTCGCGCAGCGGTTCGCCGCCGACCCGGCGGGTGCTCGGCCGCGGCACGCTGACCTGGTCGGTGGCCTGCTTGTAGACCGAGTCCGGGTGGTAGCGCTTGAGCCGCAGCTGCTTGGAATCCGGCAGCGGCAGCGGGCCGAACCGGAGGTGCTTGCCCTGCATCGACACGTCGGTCAGGCCGTACCGGCGGGCCAGCAGGCGGAACCGGGCCACCGCGACCAGGTTCTGCACCGGGGCGGGCGGCTCGCCGTACCGGTCGGTCATCTCGGCGACCACCTCGCGCAGCCGCTCCTCGTCGCGGGACTCGGCCAGCTTGCGGTACATCTCCAGCCGCAGCCGCTCCACCCCGACGTAGTCGTGCGGCAGGTGCGCGTCGATCGGAAGATCGATCTTGACGTCGGCCTCCTCCTCCTGGCGCTCGCCCTTGAACGCCGACACCGCCTCGCCGACCATCCGGACGTACAGGTCGAAGCCGACGCCCTCGATGTGGCCGGACTGCTCGCCGCCGAGCAGGTTGCCGGCGCCCCGGATCTCCAGGTCCTTCATCGCCACGTACATGCCGGCGCCCAGCTCGGTGTGCTGGGCGATGGTGGCCAGCCGCTCGTGGGCGTGCTCGGTCAGCGGCTTCTCCGGCGGGTAGAGGAAGTACGCGTACGCCCGCTCCCGGCCGCGACCGACCCGGCCCCGGATCTGGTGCAGCTGGGCCAGGCCGAGCAGGTCGGCCCGCTCCACGATCAGGGTGTTGGCGTTCGGGATGTCGATGCCGGACTCCACGATCGTGGTGCAGACCAGGACGTCGAACTCCTTCTCCCAGAAGCCGACCATCACCTTCTCCAGGGCGTCCTCGCCCATCTGGCCGTGTGCCACCGCGACCCGCGCCTCGGGCACCAGCTCGCGGATGCGCCGGGCCGCCTTGTCGATCGACTCGACCCGGTTGTGCAGGTAGAAGACCTGCCCGTCGCGGAGCAGCTCGCGGTGGATGGAGGCGGCCACCTGCCGGTCGTCGTACGCCCCGACGAAGGTGAGCACCGGGTGCCGCTCCTCCGGCGGGGTGGCGATGGTGGACATCTCCCGGATGCCGGTGATCGCCATCTCCAGCGTCCGCGGGATCGGGGTGGCCGACATGCTCAACACGTCCACCGAGGCGCGCAGCGTCTTCAGGTGCTCCTTGTGCTCGACGCCGAACCGCTGCTCCTCGTCGATGATCACCATGCCGAGCTGCTTGAACCGGGTCGCCGTCTGGAGCAGCCGGTGGGTGCCGATGACGATGTCGACGGTGCCGTCGGCGATCATCTCCAACGTCCGCTCGGACTCCTTCGGCGTCTGGAAGCGGGACAGCTGCCGGATGGTCACCGGGAACTGGCTCATCCGCTCGGCGAAGGTGTTGTAGTGCTGCTGCACCAGCAGCGTGGTGGGCACCAGCACGGCCACCTGCTTGCCGTCCTGCACCGCCTTGAAGGCGGCCCGGACGGCGATCTCGGTCTTGCCGTAGCCGACGTCGCCGCAGATCAGCCGGTCCATCGGGACGGTCTGCTCCATGTCCCGCTTGACCTCTTCGATCGCGGCGAGCTGGTCCGGCGTCTCCTGCCAGGGGAAGGCGTCCTCCAGCTCCCGCTGCCACGGGGTGTCGGGTGCGAACTGGTGCCCCTTGGACGCCTTGCGCGCGGCGTAGAGCTGGATCAGCTGCGCGGCGATCTCCTTGACCGCCTTGCGGGCGCGGGCCTTGGACTTCTGCCAGTCCGAGCCGCCCATCTTGTGCAGAGTGGGCTGCTCGCCGCCGACGTAGCGGCTGAGCTGGTCGAGCTGGTCGGTGGGGACGAAGAGCCGGTCGCCGGGCTGGCCGCGCTTGCTCGGCGCGTACTCGATGACCAGGTATTCCCGGGAGGCGCCGTTGACGGTGCGCTGCACCAGCTCGACGTACCGGCCGATGCCGTGCTGCTCGTGCACCACGTGGTCGCCGGCCTTGAGCTCCAGCGGGTCGATGGTGTTGCGGCGGCGGCTCGGCATCTTGCGCATGTCGCGCGTCGAGGTGCCCCGGCCGCCGGTGACGTCGTTGCCGGTGAGCAGCACGAACCGGGACGCCTCGTCGACGAAGCCGGCGGTCAGGCAGCCACAGCTGACCAGCACCTCGCCGGGGGCGGGCGCGGCCGGCACCTCCTCGACCAGCCGGGCGCCCAGACCGGCGTCGCGGAGCACCTCGACGGCCCGCTGGGCGGGGCCGTGCCCCTCGAAGACCAGCGCGATCGACCAGCCCTCGCCGGCCCAGCGCTTGAGGTCGTCCACCACCCGGGAGGTCTCGCCGTGGTAGAGCGGGGCGGGCCGCGCCGCCAGGCTCACCGCGATCGCGTCGTCGGGCGTGACGTCGACCTCGGTGGGCTCGTCCTCCCAGGGCTGCCGGACCGGTGCGGCGGCGTCCGCCTCGACCAGGCCGAACGGGGCGAGGGTCCACCAGGGCTGGCGCAGCGTGCGGGCCGACGCGCGTACCTCGGCCAGGGTCCGGAAGGCGGCGGCGCCGAGGTCGACCGGGGCCTGGCCGCCGACGGCGGCCGCGGCCCAACTGGCCTGGAGGAACTCGTCCGAGGTACGGACCAGGTCGTGCGCCCGGGTGCGGATCCGCTCCGGGTCGCAGAGCAGTACGTGGGTGCCGGCCGGCATGCAGTCCAGCAGCAGCTCCAGGCTCTCGTTGCCGAGCAGCGCCGGGACCAGCGACTCCATCCCCTCGACCGGGATGCCCTCGGCCAGCTTGTCGAGGATCTCGGCCAGCTCCGGGTGCTCCTGGGCCAGGGCGGCGGCCCGCTCCCGCACCGACGGGGTGAGCAGCAGCTCCCGGCAGGGCGGCGCCCAGAGCTGCGGGACCTGCTCGATCGTGCGTTGGTCGGCGACGGCGAAGGTGCGGATCTCCTCCACCTCGTCGCCCCAGAACTCGACCCGGGAGGGGTGCTCGTCGGTGGGCGGGAAGACGTCCAGGATGCCGCCGCGCACCGCGAACTCGCCGCGCTTGGTGACCAGGTCGACCCGCGCGTACGCCATGTCGGTGAGCCGGCGGGCCACCTCCTCCAGGTCGGCCTCGTCGCCGGCGGTGAGCTGCACCGGTTCGAGATCGCCGAGCCCCTTGAGCTGCGGTTGCAGCAGCGACCGCACCGGCGCCACGACCACCCGCAGCGGGCCGGTACGGCCGTGCGCGTCGGCCGACTGCGGGTGCGCCAGCCGGCGCAGCACGGCCAGCCGGCGGCCGACGGTGTCGGAGCGGGGCGAGAGCCGCTCGTGCGGCAGCGTCTCCCAGGACGGGAAGACCGCCACCTGCTCGGGCGGGAGCAGGCTGCCCAGCGCCGAGGCCAGGTCGTCGGCCTCGCGGGTGGTGGCGGTCACGGCGAGCACGGGCCGGCCGGCGCCGGCGTCGACCGGATCGGCCGCGACGGCGGCCACGGCGAACGGGCGCAGGGCGGCCGGGGCGGTGAGGTCGAGGCCGTCGACCTGGGCGGCACCGGAGCGCGCCAGGTCACGCGCCCGGGCCAGCCCGGGATCGGCCAGGGCGGCGGAGAAGAGTCCGGTGAGCATCTGTGATCACTTCCAGGAAATCGACGCACGGCGACTGCCCCGCGTCCAGCCGGACGGGGGGTGCACCTGTCGAGACTATCCCGCTCGGAAGACGATCCGGGCTGGAGCCGTGGCGGCCGGGCCGGTACCGGATCCGCGGCGGCCGCGGCGACGGGAGGAACGATGCCGGACCAGGTCGGCGCGGCGGAGGCCACGAGTTCTCCGACAGTGCGCGGATCTTGCAGGGGCCGCCGGGTCGGTGGATCTTGACTGGGGTGGGTGGGCGTGGTCGGGTGGGTGGATGGGAGAGCAGTATCGGGCGCAGTTCGACGCGGAGGTCACCTTCGCCAACGGGGGCGGGCTGCGGACCGACGGGTTCCGGCTGGACATCCCGGGGCGGGAGATCGACGACGAGGCGCTGGCCGCACTCTTCGTCCGGCACCTCGGGCTGCTGATGGTCGCCGACGTACGGATCACCGGCCGGACGATCATCGAGGAGCCGCACAAGGGCGGCCGGGCCGTCAGCGCCGAGCCCGGTGACACGGGGCGACGCCTGGTCGAGCTGAGTCACGTGATCACCGACGGCATGACCACCCTGCCCGGCTGGCCGGGCCCCCGGATCAGCGAGTGGCTGACCCGGGAGGCGTCCCGGGCGAACTACGCCCCGGGCACCGAGTTCCAGGTGGGCCGGATCGACATGATCGCCAACACCGGGACGTACCTGGACACTCCCGCGCACCGCTGGTCCGAGGGCGCCGACCTGACCGGCGTCCCGCTGGACCGGCTCGCCGACCTGCCCGGCCTGGTGGTCCGGGTGCCGGCCGGCACGCGAGCGGTGGACCGGCTGCTGCTGGCGCCGTACGACGTCGCCGGGCGTGCGGTGCTGCTGCACACCGGCTGGTCCGCGCACTTCGGCACCGACCGGTACGGCGCGCCGGACGCCCCCTACCTCACCGGCGACGGGGCCCGCGCCCTGGTCGAGGCGGGCGCCGCGCTGGTCGGCGTCGACTCGATCAACATCGACGACATGAGCCCGGCGTCCGGGGGCGAGCGCCCGGCGCACAGCGCGCTGCTGGCCGCCGGCATCCCGATCGTGGAGCACCTGACCGGCCTGGACGCCCTGCCCCCGGACGGGTTCCGCTTCACCGCCGCTCCGCCCATGGTGGCCGGCATGGGCACCTTCCCGGTTCGCGCCTTCGCCGTCGTCGGCTGACCCGACTCCTCGGCGCCCACCGGACGCGGGCACCCAGGAACAGCGAGCAGGGCTGGGACAGGGCTGCCCACCGCTGCTCAGTACCGGACCGAGATCCGGCGCTCGACGGCGTCCACCCGGATCTCCCCGCCGTACGGGATGATCAGCTGCGGGTCGGTGTGGCCGAGGTCGACGTCGAAGACCGCGACCGCGTCGGGGCGGTACGGGGCCAGCGCCCGGCTGACCGCCTCCCGCTGCGCCTCGGCCCACGCCAGCCGATCCGCGACCGACCGGGGGCTGTCGAAGTCCCACGCCTTGGGGCGGCCGACGACGACGGCGGGGAAGGCCGCGAGCAGTCCGCGCTCCCCCATGTTCCGCACCATCCGGAACACCTCCTGGGCGCTCGGAAGCTCCTCCGAGGTTTCGAGCACCAGCACCGAGCCGGCCAGTTCCGCGGCGGCGGGGACCCGGTCGGCGGCCATCAGCCAGTGCAGGATCTCCAGGTTGCCGCCCCAGGTGCGGCCCTGGACCACGGTCGACGGGCCCTGCCAGTGCCAGCCGGTGCCGGGGAACATCACCGGCTCCTGCGCCAGGGTGGCCGGGTCGCGCCAGTCGCGCGGCTCGTCGCCCCACTCCGGCGCGGGCGTGAGGTCGTACCAGCCGGAGGTGAAGAGGGCGGCGCGCAGCGAGTCGAGGGTGAGCGGGTGCGGCCGGCCGGACCGGCCGAGGTGCACCAGCACCGACCCGCCGTGGTACGCCACGATGCCCAGCCGGTAGAGGTGGTTGAGGACGTTGGTGTTGTCCGAGTAGCCGAAGTACGGCTTCGGGTTGGCCCGCAGCACCGCGTCGTCCAGGTGCGGGGTGACCGTGATCAGGTCGTCGCCGCCCACGGTGGCCAGCACGGCCGTGATCGTCGGGTCGGCGAAGGCGGCGGTGAGGTCCCGGGCCCGGTCCCTCGGGTCGGCGCCCATTGTCCGGGTCGTCGGATACTCCACCGGCTCCAGGCCGAACTCCTCGCGCAGTCGGCGCAGGCCCAGCTCGTACACGTGGGGGAAGAGACCCGGCAGGCCGGCGGAGGGTGAGACGACCGCGACCCGGTCGCCGGGGCGGGGCTTGCGCGGGTAGGTCGGGAAGGTCATGTCCGGACGCTACCGAGCGCGGCCAACGGGTTTTCCGGTCGTGTGGCCGACCGCGATCAGGTGGCGGGCCCCCGCCAGGCAGGGCGGGCGGAAACGCCCCGAACACGGGCAAGCGGGGCCCTAGGCTGGCGACGTGGAGGAGGAGCCGGAGCTGCGGACCCGCGAGTGGTTACCCCGCACGGCGGCCCTGCTGGTCGGCACCCTGACCCTGGCCACGGCGTTCATCGCGGCCTACGTGGGGGCGCTGCACCAGCCGACCCCGCGCGACGTCCCGGTCGGCGTGGTCCTCGGCGACCAGCGCGCCCAGGCCGTGCTCGCCGGGGTGCGCGGCCGGACCGGCACGATCAAACCCATCGAGTACGACGACCCGGGTGCGGCCGACGACGGCCTGATCGGCCGCGAGGTGTACGCGGTGCTCAGCTCGACACCTCAGGGAAAGCTCCTGCTGACCACCGCCACCGCCTCCGCGCCCGCCGCCACGGAACTCGTCACGCAGGTGCTGACCACCGCGGCCGAGCGCGCGCAGACCCCGATCGAGGTCACCGACGAGGTGCCGGTCGCCGCCGACGACCCGCGCGGCGTGGTGCCGTTCTACCTGGCGGTCGGCCTGGTGCTGGGCGGCTACCTGGGGTCGACCGCGCTGGGCATCTCGCTCGGCACCGCCCCGCACAGTCTCCGCCGGGCCGGCCTGCGGATCGCCTCGCTGGCGGTGCACGCCGTGCTGTTGGCGGTCATCGCCACGCTGCTGGTCGGGCCGGTGCTCGACGTCTGGGACCACGACCTGCCGACGCTCGCCGCCGTCGGCATGCTCACCACCTTCGCCGCCGCGATGGTCGCCGCCGCCGTCCAGGCCTGGCTGGGCCTGCTCGGCACCGGACTGGTGATCCTGTTGCTGGTGGTGCTCGGCAACCCCGGCTCCGGCGGCATCTACGCCCCGGAGTTCCTGCCCGCGTTCCTGCGTGGCATGCACCGCTGGAACGTCCCCGGGCTGGCCACCGATCTGGTCAAGTCGGCGGTCTACTTCGACCTGCGGTCCGCCCGATGGCCGCTGGCCGGGCTGCTGGTCTGGGTCGCGCTCGGCCTGGTCGGCCTGCTCACCGCCACCCTGGTGCGGGGCCGCCGGGCCGCTCGACGGCCGGGCCGGCAGCTGGACACCAGGCCGGACGCGTGAGCCCGGCGGAGATCGTGGGGAAGGTGACATTGCGGGCCCCCTCCTTACCGGCGGGTCCCCACGGATACGATCGACGGAGTCGGACAGCGCTGTCCTTCGTACTCACGTAAGGAGCGCATGGTGACCGACCAGCACGACCACGACGGCCCCGACGCCGCCCTGCGGGCCGACATCCGCCGCCTCGGCACTCTGCTCGGCCAGACCCTGGCCCGCCAGGAGGGCCGCCCCCTGCTCGACCTGGTCGAGGAGATCCGCGCCCAGGTCCGCTCGGACGCCCCCGCCGCCGCGCAGCGGCTCGGCGGGCTGGACGTCACCACCGGCACCAAGCTGGCCCGCGCCTTCTCCACCTACTTCCACCTGGCCAACATCACCGAACAGGTGCACCGCGCCCGGGACCTGCGCCGACGCCGGGCGGCGCACGGTGGGTGGCTGGACCAGGCGGCCAAGATGATCGCCGAGCGCGGCGTGCCGGCCGAGGAGATCGCCGCGGCGGCCCGCCGGCTCGCGGTACGCCCGGTCTTCACCGCCCACCCCACCGAGGCGGCCCGCCGCTCGATCCTGTCCAAGCTGCGCGCCATCGCCGACGAACTGGACACCGAGACCACCAACGCCATCCTCTACGGCGCCAGCGACGAGGGCCCGGCCAACCGGCGCCTGGCCGAGCTGCTGGACCTGATGTGGCAGACCGACGAGCTGCGGCTGGACCGGCCGGACCCGACAGACGAGGCCCGCAACGCCATCTACTACCTGCGCGACCTGTACGCCGAGGCCGCCCCGCAGGTGCTCGACGACCTCGCCGACACCCTGCGCACCCTCGGCGTGGAGACCTCGCCGACGGCCCGCCCGCTGACCTTCGGCACCTGGATCGGCGGCGACCGGGACGGCAACCCGTTCGTCACCCCGACGGTCACCCGTGAGGTGCTCCACATCCAGCACGAGCACGGCATCAGCGCCACCGAGAAGGCGATGGACCAGCTCATCAACGAGGTCTCGGTCTCCCGGCGGCTGCGGGCGGTGTCGCTGGACCTCTCCGCCAGCCTCGCCGCCGACCTGGACGCGCTGCCCGAGGTGGCGCCCCGGTTCCGCCGGGTCAACGCCGAGGAGCCGTACCGACTCAAGGCGCGGTGCGTGAAGGCGAAGCTGGCCAACACCCGGGAGCGGCTGCGCCGGGGCACCCCGCACGTGCCGGGGCGGGACTACCGCGGCTCGGCCGAGCTGATCGCCGACCTGGAGCTGCTGCGCGCCTCGCTGGCGCGCAACTCCGGGCAGCTCACCGCGGTCGGCCGGCTCGCCTCCACCATCCGTACGGTCTCCGCGTTCGGCCTGCACCTGGCCACCATGGACGTCCGCGAGCACGCCGAGGCGCACCACGCGGTGCTGGCCCAGCTCTACGCGGCGGTCGGCGAGGTGTCGGACTACCCGTCGCTGACCCGGCTGGAGCGGACCAAGCTCCTCGCCGACGAGCTGGCCGGCCGCCGGCCGCTGTCGACGCTGGACACCCCGCTGACCGAGAACGCGCAGAAGACGTTCGACGTGTTCGGCGCGATCCGCGAGGCGCAGGACCGGTTCGGCGCCGAGGTGATCGAGTCGTACATCATCTCGATGACCCTCGGCGTCGACGACGTGCTCGCCGCCGTGGTGCTGGGGCGCGAGGCCGGGCTGATCGACGTGCACAGCGGCCGGGCCCGGATCGGCTTCGTGCCGCTGCTGGAGACCCCGGCCGAGCTGAACGCCGGCGGCGAGCTGCTCGACGAGCTGCTGTCGCTGCCCGCGTACCGGGCGCTGGTCGCGGCCCGCGGCGACGTGCAGGAGGTGATGCTGGGCTACTCCGACTCGAACAAGGAGGCCGGCATCACCACCAGCCAGTGGTCCATCCACCGGGCACAGCGGGCGCTGCGGGACGTGGCCGCCCGGCACGGCGTGCACCTGCGGCTCTTCCACGGCCGGGGCGGCACGGTCGGGCGCGGCGGTGGGCCGACCCACGAGGCGATCCTGGCCCAGCCGTACGGCACCCTGGACGGCGCGATCAAGGTGACCGAGCAGGGCGAGGTCATCTCCGACAAGTACACGCTGCCGGCGCTGGCCCGGGAGAACCTGGAGCTGACCGTGGCGGCGGTGCTCCAGGCGACGCTGCTGCACACCGCGCCCCGCCAGCCGGCCGAGATGCTGGAGCGCTGGGACGCGGCGATGGACGTGGTCTCCGAGTCGGCGTTCCGCTCGTACCGGGGGCTGGTCGAGGACCCGGACCTGCCGGCGTACTTCTGGGCCTCCACCCCCACCGAGCTGCTCGGCGCGCTCAACATCGGCTCCCGGCCGGCGAAGCGGCCGAACACCGGGGCGGGGCTGGGCGGGCTGCGGGCCATCCCGTGGGTGTTCGGTTGGACGCAGACCCGGCAGATCGTGCCGGGCTGGTTCGGGGTCGGCTCCGGGCTGGCGGCGGCGCGGGCGGCCGGGCTGGAGGACGTGCTCGCCGAGATGAACCGCAACTGGCATTTCTTCCGCACGTTCCTGTCGAACGTCGAGATGATGCTCACCAAGACCGACCTGAGCATCGCCCGCCGCTACGTGGAGACTCTGGTCCCGAAGAAGCTGCACCCGATCTTCGACAAGATCGAGCAGGAGTACGAGCTGACCAAGCAGGAGGTGCTGGCGGTGACCGCCGCACCGGCCCTGCTGGAGAACTCGCCGGTGCTCCAGCGCACCCTCGCGGTCCGGGACACCTACCTGGAGCCGCTGCACCACCTCCAGGTGGCGCTGCTGCGGCAGTACCGGGACTCCGGGGCTGCCGGGCGCGCGATGGCGACCGCGCCGGGCGGCCGCCGCGCACCGAGCGACGGTACGGCGTTGGAGCGGGCGCTGCTCACCACGGTCAACGGCATCGCCGCCGGGATGCGCAACACCGGCTGACATCTGGGTACGACAGGCGACGGCCCCGGTCCGCCAGGACCGGGGCCGTCGTCACGTCGTTCGCGGCTGGCCGGCGGGCGGCCGGGACCGCAGGGACGCGGTCTCAGCGCGCTCTTCCCGCCGCGGGCATCGGACTGCAACGGGTGCGTCTGTTGTCGTTCCAGCGACAACAGGCGCACCCGGAGGCGGCAGTCACCAGTCCCCGCCCCCGAAGTCGCCGCCGCCGAAGTCCCCGCCGCCGAAGTCGCCGGCCTGGTCGGCGGCGCCGAAGTCGCCCTGGTCACCCGCGTCCGCGCCCTGGTCGCCGGCGTCCGCGCCCTGGTCGCCGGCGTCGCCGAAGCCCTCCTGGTAGCCGGCCTCGTAGCCGTAGCCCGGGTCGGCGAAGGCCGGCGAGAAGAGCGCGTCGGCGATCAGCAGCCCGCCGAGCACCCCGGCGCCCGCGCCCAGCGCGGTCTTCCACCAGGGGGTGGAGTACCAGCCGGCCGGCACCGGCCGCCCCTGGTAGCGCCCGCCCGGGTAGTAGTAGGGCGTGTCCTGGCCCGGCTGCGGGCCGGCCTTGAACGTCTGCCCCTGCACCTGCACCTGACGTTCCCTGGTCAACTCGCCGGCGCCCTGCGCGGCGGCCAGCGGGGGCAGCTCCGGCCCCGGGTCCAGGCCGAGCGCCACCCGCGCCGCCCGGGCGTACGCCAGCCCCTCCAGCGCGGTCTCCCGGGCCAGCCGGTACTGCTGGACCGTCCCGGCCTGCTCCAGCTGGCTGCCGGCGGCGTTGTAGCGCTCCGCCGCGTCGACCAGCGCCTGGCGGACGGCCGGGGCGTCGCCGTGCAGGTTCATCACCTGGCCGCCGAGGCGTTCGTACCAGCGCTGGGCGTCGGCGCGCACGTCGGCGAGACTGCGCGCCTCGCGGGCGGCCTGTTCCCGCCGCCACCAGACGAACCCGCCGACCAGGAGGGCCACGAGAATCGCCACGAGCAGAAATTCCATGCCGCTGAACGTACCCGCAGACGTCCGGTCGTATCCGTTTGGCAAGCTCTGGTGATGGACTTCTCGACGCTGGCCGTGGTGGTCGTCTGCCTGGCCGGGGGCGGCGCGGCGGGCTGGTACGCCGCCCGGGCCCGGTCGGCCACCGAGATCGCCCGCCTGGAGGCGACCCTGGCGGCCACCCGCGAGGGCGAGGGGCGGCTGGAGCAGTCGATGCGGGCGCTGAGCTACGAGGCGACCGCCCAGTCGCAGGAGGCGGTGGCCCGGGCGGTGGCCCCGCTGCACGACACCCTGCGCCGCTACGAGCAGCGGGTGGGCGAGCTGGAGCGCGACCGGGTCGACGCCTACGCCGAGCTGCGCGAGCAGGTCCGCGCCATGAGCACGGTCTCCGGCGAGCTGCGCACCGAGACCAAGCAGCTGGTGGCGGCGCTGCGGGCGCCGCAGGTGCGGGGCCGCTGGGGCGAGCACCAGCTGCGCCGGATCGTCGAGGCCGCCGGCATGCTGGAGCACTGCGACTTCAACGAGCAGGTCACCGCCGCCACCGACCACCAGGGGGTGCGCCCCGACCTGGTGGTCCGGCTGCACGGCGGCCGGACGGTGGTGGTGGACGCCAAGGCGCCCTTCGACGCCTACCTGACGGCGATGGAGGCGCGCGACGAGCGGGGGCGGGACTCGCACCTCGACGCGCACGCGCGGCACCTGCGGGCGCATGTCGACGCGCTGGCCGCGAAGTCGTACTGGGCGGCGTTCGACTCGACACCGGAGTTCGTGGTGCTCTTCGTGCCGGCCGACCCGTTCCTGGACGTGGCGTTGCAGCGCGACCCGACGCTGCTGGAGCACGCCTTCGCCCGGGACGTGGTGCTGGCGACCCCGGCCACCCTGGTGGCCCTGCTGCGCACGGTCGCCTACTCCTGGCGGCAGGAGGCGCTGGCCCGCAACGCGGTCGCCGTCCACTCGCTGGCCCGCGAGCTCTACGGGCGACTGTCCACCCTGGGCGACCACGTCGGCAAGCTGGGCACCTCACTCGGTGGGGCGGTCACGGCCTACAACCGCGCGGTGGGCTCGCTGGAGGCGCGGGTGCTGGTCAGCGCCCGCAAGCTGGCCGAGCTGGGCGTCTCCGACCAGGAGCTGGCGGCCCCGGCCCAGGTGGAGGTCGCGCCCCGGCAGCCGCAGGCCCCGGAGCTGTTGGATGGCACGTCCAACCTGGACCGGTCCAGCTAGCGTCCTGGATGTGACAGTGCGCACCTGTGCATGTCACGAAGTGGTCACAAGGCAGCGTTCGGTAGTGACACCGCCACAACGCAGCACAAAGGATTCGCTCACGCGTGCCCTGTCATCTCAGGGCCCTGTTCTCTGGAGGAAAGAGAACGTGAGCAAACCCCGCAACCTGAGCCGGCGTACCTCCGCCGGGCTCTTCGCCTCGGTCGTGGCCGCCGGCGCCATGGCCGGCGCGGGCGGCGCCGCCACCGCGAGCGCCGCGCCCGCCACCACCCCGGACGCCCCGGCCAACGCCGTCGAGGCGCTCGGCTCGCACGACGCCAAGCTGCTCGCCGAGGCCGAGGCGAAGCACGCGCCGACCGTGACCCTGATCGTCGCCACCGAGAAGGGTGAGGCGAAGGACGTCGCCGCGGCGATGAAGGACCTCGGCGGCACGGTCAGCCAGCGCTTCGACTCGATCGGCTACGTGCTGGCCAAGGTGCCTACCGCAAAGGTGCTGAAGGCCGCCACGCTGCCGGGCGTCGCCGCGGTCGACCTCGACGAGACCATCCAGCTCCCCGACCCGACCCCGGAGTCCGCGCCGAACGGCGCAACCGCCGCCGCGCAGGGCGAGACCCTGGCCGGGCCGGGCGTCGGCACCGGCGCGGTCAACCCGTACATGCCGACCAACGAGACCGGCGCGGAGGCCTTCAAGGCCACCCACCCCGAGTGGGACGGGCGCGGGGTCACCATCGGCATCATGGACTCCGGTGTGGACCTGGATCAGCCGGCGTTGCAGAAGACCACCACCGGCGAGCGCAAGATCGTCGACTGGGTCACCGCGACCGACCCGCTGGAGGACGCCACCTGGCGGGCGATGATCACCGAGGTGACCGGCCCGACGTTCACCATCGGCACCACCGCCTGGACGGCCCCGGCCGGCACCTACCGGTTCGCCACCTTCCGTGAGTCGATCACGGTGGGCAGCGACCCGGCCGGCGACGTCAACCGCGACGGCGACACCACCGACTCGTGGGGTGTCCTCTACGACACCACCAGCCACGACATCTGGGTGGACGTCAACCAGAACCGCAACTTCACCGACGACGAGCTGATGCGCCCGTACAAGGAGAAGTTCCAGGTCGGGCACTTCGGCACCGACAACCCGGCCACCGCGGTCCGCGAGCAGATCCCGTTCGTGGTCGAGTACCGCGAGGACGTCGACACCGCGCCGGTGGGCGGCCCCGGCCTGGTCGACTACGTCAACATCGGCATTATCGAGGCCACCCACGGCACGCACGTCGCCGGCATCACCGCCGCCAACGACATGCTCGGCAACACCGCCCTCGACGGCGCGGCGCCCGGCGCCAAGCTGGTCTCCGCCCGGGCCTGCTCCTGGGGCGGCGGCTGCACCGCCGCGGCGCTCACCACCGGCATGGCCGACCTGGTGATCAACCGCAAGGTCGACGTGGTCAACATGTCGATCGGCGGCCTGCCGGCGCTGAACGACGGCTCCAACGCCCGCGCCCAGCTCTACAACGACCTGATCAGCACCTACGGCGTGCAGCTGTTCATCTCGGCCGGCAACTCCGGTCCGGGCCTGAACACCATCGGCGACCCGTCGGTGGCGTCCAACGTGGTCAGCGTCGCGGCCAGCATCAGCAAGCAGACCTGGTTGGCCAACTACGGCTCGGTGGTCCGCAAGGACAATGCGCTGTTCAACTTCTCCTCGCGCGGCCCGCGTGAGGACGGCGGCTTCAAGCCGAACATCGCGGCCCCCGGCTCGGCGATCTCCACCGCGCCGACCTGGCAGGCGGGCAACCCGGTCCCCGAGGCCGGCTACCCGCTGCCGCCGGGCTACCAGATGCTCAACGGCACCTCGATGGCCTCCCCGCAGGCCGCCGGCGCCGCCGCGCTGCTGCTCTCCGCCGCCAAGGCGAACGACCAGGGCGTCACCCCGGCCGCGCTGCGCCGGGCCATCTTCACCTCGGCCCAGCCGATCGCCGGTGTCGCCACGTACGCCCAGGGCTACGGCATGCTCAACGTGCCCGGCGCCTGGGACCTGCTCGCCGACGGCGTCGAAACCCGCTCGTACGCCTCCGACGCGCCGGTCTGCACCGAGCTCTCGAAGAACCTGACCCGCTACGACGCGGGCACCGGGCGCTTCGTGCCGAACCCGAACCGGGGCACCGGCGTCTACAACCGGTGCGCAGCCGGCCTGGGCGGCCAGAAGGTCGACCAGACCCGGACGTACAAGGTCAAGATCACCCGCACCAGCGGGCCGGCCCGCAGCATCCGGCACGACGTCACGCTGCGCGGCAACGACGGCACCTTCACCGCGCCGCGGTCGGTGGTGCTGCCGCTGAACAAGACGGTCACCGTCAACGTGGTCGCCAAGCCCCGCACCGACGGCGCGCACGGCGCCCTGATGACCATCGACGACCCGGCCACCTCGGTGGTCGACTTCGAGGTCTCCACCGTGGTGGTCGTCGGCAACGAGGTGAAGAAGCCCGCGTACTCCTACTCGGCCGAGGGCTCGGTCGAGCGGAACAGCTTCACGTCGTACTTCGTGACGGTGCCGGCCGGGGCGGGCGCGCTCCAGGTCAACCTCTCCGGCATCGCCACCGGCTCGCAGACGCGGTTCATCGCCATCAACCCGTACGGCGTCCCGGTGGAGAGCACCGCCAGCACCGCCTGCTACACCAACTTCTCCGACGCGGCGGTCTGCAAGCCGCAGGAGCGGGACTACCAGAACCCGATCCCGGGCATCTGGGAGATCGAGGTGGAGTCCCGGCGCACCTCGCCGGCGCTGAACAACCCGTACCAGTTCCAGGCGCGGGTGCAGGGCGTCAAGGTCGAGCCGGCCGTGGTGGAGCTGCCGTCGGTCACCGCCGGCACCCCCACCGAGGTGACCTGGGACCTGACCAACACCTTCGGCCCGGTCGCGGTGACCGGCAGGGGCGGCCCGCTGTCCAGCGTGCACGCCGAGCGGCCGACCATCGCCGAGGGCGCGCAGCAGGAGTACACCGTGACGGTGCCGGCCGGGGCGACCAGCTTCACCGCCCGGATCGGCAACACCGCCAACCTCGGCGCCGACCTGGACCTGTCGGTCTTCCGGGGGGCCACCCGGGTGGGCATCTCGGCCGACGGTGACTCGGAGGAGGCGGTCACCCTGAACAACCCGGTCGCCGGCACCTACCGGGTCGTGGTGGACGGGTACGCCGTCGACGGCCCGGGCACCAGCACCGCCTACGACTACCGGGACTCGTTCTCGGCGCCGTCGCTGGGCACGCTGGCCGCCCCGACCACCCCGCTGCCGCTGGACAACGGCGACACCGCCACCCTGACCGGTACGGTGACCGCCCTGTCCGCCCCGGCCGCCGGCCGGGAGCTCTACGGCGACCTGGCCGTCACCACCACCGAGGGCGCGGTCGTCGGCCGTGGCTCGGTCGCGATCGGCGCGGTGAACTGAGCACCGCCTGACGGCGGTCCCCGGACCGCCGAGCACCAGAGGAGCCCGTCCCCGATCCCCGGGGGCGGGCTCCTCCCTTCGCCCCCCTTTGCTCTGCTGCGGCGGGGGCAACACTGGGAGCGCTTCGCCGTTGCCGGGAGGCAGCAGAGCAAAGCGCGCGGGACAGGGGCGTACCCGTCTTACCTCAGTGGAGATCGGCGCTGGTCTCAGGAGCGGCGGGCGGACTCGACGACGAAGGGGGTGCCCTGCTGGCAGGTGGTCATCATGTCCGGCTTGGGCTGGCCGGTGACGGTGACCCGGGCGCCGACGGTGAGCACGTCCCGGGGGCCGCCGATGAGCTGGTAGCCCTCGACCAGCAGGCAGTTCGGCTCCACCCCGGCCTGGACGGTGCCGGTGATGGTGGTGGCGCCGGGGCCGGGGCCAGGCGGCACGCTGGGGCCGACCGGCGGCCGCTTGGTCGGGGGCAGCGCGGTCGGGGGCGGAGCGGTCGGCGGGACGGCGGTCGGGTCGCCCGGCTGCGCCGGGCCGCTGCTGGGCGCGCTGGTCACCGGCAATCCTTCCGAGGGGCTGGGGGTGCCCGTCCGGTCGTCGCCGTCCTGGCCGCCGCAGGCGGTCAGCGCCGCGCAGGCGACCAGGGCGGCGAGGACCATCCGAGGAGTCTTCATGCCCACTGGGACGTGACCGGCGGGCGATCCGTTCCCGGTCAGGCCCGCGCGGCGGCGGCCTTCATGTCGCGCTTGAGCTCCTGCGGCAGCGAGAAGGTCAGCCGCTCGTTGGCGGTGGTGATCTCCTCGACGTCGGTGAAGCCCCGCGCGGCGAGGTGGGTCAGCACGTCCTGCACCAACTCGTCCGGCACGCTCGCGCCGGACGTGACGCCGACCGTGCCGGCACCGGCCAGCCAGGCGTCGTCGATCTCGTGCGCGAAGTCGACCAGGTGCCCGGCGCGGGCGCCGGCGTCCAGGGCGACCTCGACCAGGCGCACCGAGTTGGAGGAGTTGCGCGAGCCGACGACGATCACCACGTCGCAGTCGGGGGCGATCTCCTTGACCACGTGCTGCCGGTTGGAGGTGGCGTAGCAGATGTCGTCGCTGGGCGGCGACTGGAGCAGCGGCAGCCGAGACTTGAGCCGGGCGACCGTCTCCAGCGTCTCGTCCACCGACAGGGTGGTCTGGGAGAGCCAGACGACCTTGTTCGGGTCCCGCACGGTGACCTTGTCGACGCCTTCGGGGCCGTCCACCAGCTGGATGTGCGCGGGGGCCTCGCCGGCGGTGCCGATGACCTCCTCGTGCCCCTCGTGGCCGATCAGCAGGATGTCGTAGTCCTCGGCGGCGAACCGCTTCGCCTCCTGGTGCACCTTGGTCACCAGCGGGCAGGTCGCGTCGATCGCCTTCAGCGAGCGCGCCTTCGCCTGCTCGTAGACCTCCGGGGCGACGCCGTGCGCGGAGAAGATGACGGTGGCGCCCTCCGGCACCTCCTCGTTCTCCTCGACGAAGATCGCGCCCTGGGCCTCCAACGTCCGCACCACGTGCTTGTTGTGCACGATCTGCTTGCGCACGTAGATCGGGGCGCCGTAGAGCTTGAGCGCCTCCTCCACGGTCTGCACCGCCCGGTCGACGCCCGCGCAGTAGCCGCGGGGCTTGGCCAGGAGCACGCGCTTGCCGGTCCGGGGGGTCGTCTCAGCCTGGGTCACCCGACCATCGTACGTGCCGGGTTTTCCGCCGGCAGCGGCTGCGACCCTCACCACAGCCGGGTCGGGACTGGCAGAAATGGGCGGACCGGCAGCGCGTACGGCCACCGGCCACCATCCGAAACCCACATTTCGGGCACGAAAGGACGCGCGCCACGGCGATCACCGACCAGGGCCCGTGGGTGCTCACCGCCCGGCCCGGCGAGCGGCACGCGCTGTCGGGGCTGCCGCAGGTCGTCGGGGGCTGACCGTAGGGTGGGCGGGTGACCGACGCCCCGCGCAGCACCCCCGAGGAGCCCTGGCCGGTCCGGGTGGTCAGCCAGAAGGTCGGCGCCTGGATCGCCAAGCTCGGCTGGGTCTGGGTGGACGGGCAGGTGGCGCAGATCAGCCGGCGCCCCGGCGCCAGCACCGTCTTCCTCACCCTGCGCGACCCGTCCGCCGACCTCAGCCTGACCGTCACCACCAACCGGGACGTCCTCGACTCCGGCGCGCCGGAGCTGCGCGAGGGCGCCCGGGTGGTGCTGCACGCCAAGCCGGAGTTCTACGCGGCCCGCGGCACGCTGAGCCTGCGCGCCGACGAGATCCGCCAGGTGGGGCTCGGCGAGCTGCTGGCCCGGCTGGAGAAGCTCAAGAAGCTGCTCGCGGCGGAGGGGCTCTTCGACCGGTCCCGCAAGCGCCGCCCGCCGTTCCTGCCGCAGCGGGTCGGGCTGATCACCGGGCGCGCCTCGGCCGCCGAGCGGGACGTGCTGACCAACGCCCGGCGGCGCTGGCCGGCGGTGGAGTTCCGCACGGTCAACGTGGCGGTGCAGGGGCCGAGCGCGGTGCCGCAGATCGTCGACGCGTTGAAGGTGCTCGACGCCGACCCGAGCATCGACGTGATCATCCTGGCCCGGGGCGGCGGCGGCATCGAGGACCTGCTGCCCTTCTCCGACGAGGCGCTGTGCCGGGCGGTCTTCGCCTGCCGCACCCCCGTGGTCAGCGCGATCGGCCACGAGACGGACGCACCGCTGGTCGACTACGTCGCCGACGTCCGCGCGTCCACGCCGACCGACGCGGCCAAACGGGTCGTACCCGACCTCACCGAGGAGGTCCGCCTCATCGGTCAGGCCCGGTCCCGGCTGGAACGCGCGGTCCGCAACCTGGTCGACCGGGAGTCGCACCGGCTCGACCTGCTCCGTTCCCGACCGGTGCTGGCCCGCCCGCAGGTGATGGTCGACCAGCGGGCCGCCGAGGTGAGCGCGCTGCGGGACCGGACGGGCCGCTGCCTGGACCACCGGCTCGGCGCGGCCGGCGAGGACCTGCGGCACACCCTGGCCCGGCTGCGCGCCCTCTCCCCCGCGGCCACCCTCGACCGCGGGTACGCGATCGTGCAGCGCGCCGACGGCCACGTCGTCCGCGCCGCCGCCGAGGTGGCCAAGGGCGATCCCCTGCGGGTACGCCTCGCCGACGGCGAGCTGACCGCGACCGTCGACGGCTGAGGAGTGTGGTGGGATGGGTGCGATGACCGACGAGACGAAGGACGAGCGGCTCAGCTACGAGCAGGCTCGCGCCGAGCTGGCCCAGGTGGTCGAGAAGCTCGAGGCCGGCGGCACCTCGCTGGAGGAGTCGCTGGCGTTGTGGGAGCGCGGCGAGAAGCTCGCCGAGGTCTGCCAGCGCTGGTTGGACGGCGCCCGGGCCCGCATCGACGCCGCCCGGCAGGCCGCCGACTCCTGACGCCCGCCCGACCGGGGCGGTGGACAGCAGCGGCGGGGCGGCGACAGCCACCCCGCCACTGATCGACGGCTCAGTTGAACAGGTTGTAGAACTCCTTGGGCGCCTCGACCACCTGGCCGGCCGGCGGCTTCTGCGCGGCGGCGGCGTTGCCGTAGTCCGAGTAGGTGACCTTGATGTCCTGCGCGGCGTTCTGGCCGGCGGCCGGAATCTGGACCACCATCTCGCTGAGCCGGCCCTGCGGGTCCAGCTTCGCCGTGAACGGCACCGACTTGGCCTGCGGGCCGAGCGCGGTGATCACGGACTGGTCCACCGAGCCGGCCTCGGCGGCCTTCGACACGTCGAGCGTGCCGGCGTAGGTGCCCTCGCCGGTCTGCCGTACCTCGGTGATGCCCTGGGTCAGCACCTCGCTGCCGGCCGGGTCGATCTTGTCGAAGTCGAAGCCCAGCGCCTTGTTGCCCTTGATCCGGGTCTGGTCGAGGTGCTGGTACTTGCCGAGGTTGAGCTTCTGCGCCCCCGGGATGCTGCCGGCGGACTTGCCGCCCAGCTCCAGCTTCACCCAGCTGTCCGGCTTGGCGTGGATCAGGTCGAGCTTCATCGACAGGTCCGAGGAGGCGTCACCGATCAGGACGCGCATCTCGGCGCTCTGGCTCGGCTCGTGCACCTGCCCCTCGGCGCTCGAACCGGCGCCGGACATGGTGAACCGGAAGTTGCCGTTCCTGATCTCGTTGGTGGAGTTGAGCAGGGCCTGCTTGGCGTCGCCGTTGATCGCGCCGGAGGCGCCCGGCGAGGCGCTGCCGGAGACCGTGGGGGACGCGGAGGCCCCCGCCTCGCCGGTCCCGGTGCTGTTGCAGGCGGCAAGCCCAGGAGTGAGCAGCGTCGCGGCGAAGACCGCCGCGCTGAAGCGCCGAATGGTCACGTGAACCTCTCAAGTGGGTCGTCCGGCCCGCGGGGGCGCCGGAGGCGTGGCGTCGAGGCCTTGCACCTGCCCCGCCGCACGAGTCCCGTCCGGCCGACGGAACGAGCCGGCGAGGTCGCGTACCTTCTGTTCCCTGACGCCGCGTTCGGCAATCCCTGTCCGGTCCACCTGATGGAACACTACTTCTCGGGTGGGGGCGACGGACCACGCCGCACCCCACCCCGGAGGCGTCAGTCCTTGAACATCTCGTAGACCTGGTCGGACGCCTCGACGACCGGCTTCGCCGGGGGCTTCTGCACAGGCCCGCCCAGGCCCGGCGGCGTCAGCGCAACGAGCCGGCGAGCTGCCGCAACTCGTTCTCCCGGGCGTCGCCGATCACCAGGATCGTGCGGTTCGGTTCGAGCAGCACCAGGGCCTGGTCGTTGCCCCGGCCGGTGTACCGCTGCCAGTTGCGCCCGCCCAGGTCGGTGGGCCCCTGGGGCTGCCCCTCGGCGGTCAGCTCGGCCGGCAGCAGCTTCTCCGGCGGCACGTTGCTCTGCAGGAGCTGGACGCCCCGCCCCTCCGGAGTGAGATAGCCCACGCGCAGGTTGGCGCCACCCTCGACGGTGCGGTAGCTGGCGCTGACCGTACGCCAGCCGGAGCTCAGCCGGGCCGGCTCGCTGACCGGGAAGGCGTTCGCCGCGCGGGCCTGCTCGTAGGCGGGCGCGGCGTCGATCACGGTCGGCTGTTCGCCGCCGAGGAAACCCCGGTAGAAGGCGACCAGCAGGGCGATCGGGACGAGGAGCACCAGCAGCGAGAGCGCCATGTCCTTCGGCGACCGCTCGGAGCGGGACTTCTCCTTGCCGGCGGGCCGCCCCCCGGCGGCCGGCCGCGCCGGCGGCACGTCGGCGTCCACTGCGGCGGCGTCGGGCGTCGGCTCGACCAGCGCCAGGTCGCCGTCGCCGGCGGGCGTCTCGACCAGCGCCGCCTCGGTGCCGGCCCCGGTCGCCGAGCCGCCGCCGGCCGGTCCCTTCGACGGGCGGGACCCGGCCACCGCGTCGGTCGCCCCGGTCGGGGTCACCGGCGGCTGGCCGTCGGGCGGGGTCTGGTCGGCGGGTACGCGGTCGGCAGGCTGTGCGGGGTCCACCCGTCCATTCTCGCAGCCGCGCGGGTGACCGATCCCGCCCACCACCGCCCCGCCCCGGCCCCGGACCTGTCATCGTGTGAGGATCAGCGACAAAGCCGGCAGCGGCGACCGCAGAACCCTGCCGGTCCACCCCGCAACGTCGCGAGGAGGAAGCCGTCATGACGACGAACACCAGGACGCGGATCCCCCAGGATCTCGACCGCAACCTTGCCCTCGACCTGGTCCGGGTCACGGAGGCAGCGGCGATGGCCGCCGGCCGGTGGGTCGGCCGGGGCGACAAGGAGGGCGGCGACGGGGCAGCCGTCGACGCGATGCGCAAGCTGATCAACTCGATCCAGATGCGGGGCATCGTGGTGATCGGCGAGGGCGAGAAGGACAACGCCCCGATGCTGTTCAACGGCGAGGAGGTCGGCGACGGCACCGGTCCCGAGGTGGACGTGGCGGTGGACCCGGTCGACGGCACCACGTTGATGAGCAAGGGCATGCCGAACGCGCTGGCGGTGCTCGCGGTCTCCGAGCGCGGCGCGATGTTCGACCCGAGCGCGGTCTTCTACATGGAGAAGCTCGCCGTCGGTCCGATGTACGCCGACGTGGTGGACATCAACGCCGGGGTGGCCGACAACCTGCGCCGGATCGCGAAGGTCAAGGGCACCGACGTTTCCGAGGTGACGGTCTGCGTGCTGGACCGCTCCCGCCACGACGACCTGGTCAAGCAGATCCGGCGGACCGGGGCGGGCATCCGGTTCATCTCCGACGGCGACATCGCGGGCTCGATCGCGGCCGCCCGGGGCGAGTCCGACGTCGACGTGCTGATGGGCATCGGCGGCACGCCGGAGGGGATCATCTCGGCCTGCGCCCTCAAGTGCATGGGCGGGGCGATGCAGGCCAAGCTCTGGCCGCGCGACGCCGAGGAGCGGGAGAAGGCGCTGGCCGCCGGGCACGACCTGGACCGGGTGCTCAGCACCGACGACCTGGTCACCGGCGACAACTGCTTCTTCGTGGCCACCGGTGTCACCTCCGGTGACCTCCTGCGCGGCGTGCGCTACCGGGCGGGCGGGGCGTACACGCAGTCGATCGTGATGCGCTCCAAGAGCGGCACGATCCGGGTGATCGACTCGTACCACCGGCTGGAGAAGCTGGCCCTCTACTCGGCGGTCGACTTCGACGGCCGGCCGCTGGCCGAGCAGGAGTGAGCACGGCCGGGACGGCGGTCCGTCCGACCGTCCCGGCGTCCCGGCGGATCGCCGCGACCGGGCTGGCGACCGCCTCGGGGGTCACGGTGGCCGTGCAGTCCCGGATCAACGGCGAACTGGGCGTACGCCTGGCCGACGGGATCGCCGCCGCGGTGGTCTCGTTCGGGCTGGGCCTGCTGGTGCTGCTGGTGCTGGTCCCCGCCACCCCGGGTGGGCGGCGGGGACTGCGCGACCTGCGCGCGGCGCTGCGGGACGGCGCCCTGCGCCCGTGGCAGTGCCTGGGTGGGTTGTGCGGGGCGTTCCTGGTCGCCACCCAGGGGCTCACCATCGGCACGCTCGGGGTCGCCGTCTTCACGGTGGCGGTGGTCGCCGGCCAGTCCGCGAGCAGTCTGGCGGTTGACCGGGCCGGGGTGGGCCCGGCCGGCCGGCAGCCGGTGACGCCGAGCCGGCTGGCCGGTGCGGCGCTGACCGTGCTCGCCGTCCTGCTGGCGGTGGGCGACCGGCTGGGCGACCGGGGAGCCCTGATGCTGGCCCTGTTGCCGCTGCTGGCCGGGGTCGGCATCGCCTGGCAGCAGGCGGTCAACGGTCGAGTCCGGGTCGCCTCGGGCAGCGCCCTGGCGGCCACGCTGGTCAACTTCACCGTCGGCACGATCGCCCTGCTGGTCGCCTTCGCCGTCGACGGCGCGGTCCGGGGCTGGCCGGCCGGCGCCCTGCCCGCCGAGCCGTGGCTCTACCTGGGCGGGCCGATCGGCATCGTGTTCATCGCGATCGCGGCGGCGATCGTCCGCTTCACCGGGGTGCTGCTGCTCGGGCTGGCCACCATCGCGGGGCAGATCGTCGGGGCCGTACTGCTGGACCTGGTCCTGCCCACCGCGGCCTCGCACCCGGGGCCGGCGACCCTGGCGGGCGCCGCGCTGACCCTGGTGGCGGTGCTGGTGGCCGCGCTCGGCCCGGCGCCCCGCCGCTGAGCCCGGGCCGGGCTCGCGGCGGGTGCCGGCGGGTCAGCGGCGCAGGGCCGTGACCGTCTCCTCGATCGCGCGGTCCAGCGGCGTCGCGTCGATGCCGAGGGTGGCGGTGGCGGCGGTGGAGTCCATCAGGTACGGCCGGTCGAACTGGTAGGCCGTCTCGCGCAGCTCCCGCGCGAACGGGTCGGCCAGGCCGCCGAGCCAGAGCACCGGGTAGGGCATCCGGGTCAGCTTCGGCGCGGGCGCGCCGACCAACGCCGCCGCGCGGGTGGCCAGCTCGCGCATGCCGGCGGCGGGTGCGCTGGGCACGTGCCAGGCCCGGCCCCAGGCCCGCGCGTCGGCGGCGGCGACGACGAGGGTACGGGCGACGTCCGGGATGTACGTCCAGGTGTGCGGGGCGTCCCAGTCGACCGGGAGGAAGACCCGCCGCCCGTCGAGCACCCGGGGCAGCACCAGCATCGGCAGGGACGTGCCGCCGGCGCCGAGGTAGTCGGAGCCGCGCACCTCGGTGACCCGGGCCCGGCCGGCCCGGTGGGCGGCGAGCGCCTCGGACCACATCCGGTTGCGCACCCCGCCCTTGGTGCCGGTGGCGGCGAGCGGGGTCTGCTCGGTCATCGGGCCGTCGGCCGGCCCGTACCCGTAGAGGTTGCCGACCGTGGCGAGCACGGCGCCGGTCCGCTCGGCGGCGGTGAGCAGCGCGCCGGCCAGCGGCGGCCAGTCGGTCGGCCACCGGTGGTACGCCGGGTTCGCGCAGTTGTACAGGGCGTCCGCGCCCTCGGTCAGCGCGGTGAGCCGGTCGGCGTCGGCGGCGTCGGCGGCGACCCGCTCGACGGCGGGGTGCTCCGGCCCGCTGCCCCGGCGGGTCACCACCCGGACGCGCTCACCCCGGTCGGCGAGGAGACGGGCGGTGGCCGTGCCGACCGGACCGGAGCCGACGATCACGTGCAGCGACATGGGACGCCTTTCGAAGCGGGGATACTAACCGAGAGCACTGCTCTCACTTGCCGACACCAGCATGCCCGTTCGCCCATCGGGTCGTCAAGAGCAGTGCTCTCTTTTTTGATTGCCGCTCCAGTCCGTGGCAGAGTGGACCCATGCCCGCTTCCTCGATCCGCGCCCGGGTCCGCGCCGAGATGCTCGACGAGATCAAGGCGGTGGCCCGCCGCCACCTCGCCACCGACGGCGCCAACCTCTCGCTGCGGGCGGTCGCCCGGGACATGGGGATGGTCTCCTCCGCCATCTACCGCTACTTCCCGAGCCGCGACGACCTGCTCACCGCGCTGATCCTGGAGGCGTACGACGCGCTCGGCGACGCGGTGGAGTCGGCCGACGCCGACGCCGACCGGCAGGACCTGCGCGGCCGCTGGCACGCGGTGTGCCGGGCGG
Organism: Micromonospora sp. A200; assembly: GCF_029893845.1. Lineage (NCBI taxonomy): Bacteria > Bacillati > Actinomycetota > Actinomycetes > Micromonosporales > Micromonosporaceae > Micromonospora > Micromonospora sp. A200. The sequence goes on from NZ_JARXXY010000032.1 coordinate 34,799, forward strand.
CCCGGGACTGGGCGCTCGCCCACCCCGCCGAGTACGCCCTGCTCTACGGCAGCCCGGTGCCCGGGTACGCCGCACCCGACGACACCGTCCTGCCGGCCCAGCGCCCGCCGGTGACCCTGGTCGGCATCCTGCGCGACGGGCTGGTCGACGGGCGGCTGGCCGCCCCCGACGACGAGTTGCCCGAACCGGTGCGCGCCGACCTGGCCGAGATCGCCGCCGGGCTCTTCCCCGGCCTGCCGGAGTCGCTGCTGGCTAGGGGCATGGCCGGCTGGACCCAGCTCTTCGGCCTGATCAGCTTCGAGCTGTTCGGCCGGATCAACCGGACGCTCCCGCACCGAGACGCGTACTTCAACCACCAGACCGGCCTGATGGCCGACCTCATCGGCCTCCCCCACTGACCACCCGTCCCCGTCTCCCGCGATCTTGCACTTGCTGCCCCGACAAAGCGGCCATAGGGGACACACCAAGGTCCAAAAGTGCAAGATCGGCGCGGTGGGGTGGGTCAGCCGGCGTCGGAGGAGTGGCCGGGGAAGAGGTGGGCGCTCGGGTCGATGGCGACGGCGGCGTTGTTGACCGCGGTGGCCGCCTCGCCGAAGCCGGTGGCGATCAGCCGCACCTTGCCCGGGTATTCCGTGATGTCCCCGGCGGCGAAGACGCGCGGCAGGTTGGTCGCCATCGCGCTGTCGACCACGATGTGCCGGCGGTCCAGCCGCAGCCCCCACTCGGCCAGCGGTCCGAGGTCGGCGGTGAAGCCCAGCGCCGCCACCACCGTGTCGACCGGCAGCGTCTCCGCGTCGCCGCCGCGCACGGTGATCTCGGCGGCGGTCACCGTCGCGTCCCCGTGCAGCCGGGTCAGCTCGGCGTTGACGATCACCCGCACGGGCAGGGCCAGCACCCGGGAGACCGTCGACGCGTGCGCCCGGAACTTCTCCCGCCGGTGCACCAGCGTCACCGAGCGGGCCAGCGGTTGCAGGGTCAACGCCCAGTCGAACGCCGAGTCCCCGCCGCCGACGATCAGCACGTCCCGGTCGGCCAGTGCCGTCGGCTCGGGTACGAAGTAGACGATCCCGCCGCCCACGAAGCTCTCCGCCACCGGCAGCGGGCGCGGGGTGAAACTGCCCAGCCCACCGGTGATCACCACCGCGCCGCAGCGCAGCTGGTCACCGCCGGCGAGCCCGAGCACCGGCCGGCCGTCGACGTGGGCGAGCTTCTCGGCCCGGGTGCCGAGCAGGTACTCCGGGTGGAACGGCGCGGCCTGGGCGACCAGGTTCGCCACCAGGTCCCGCCCCTTGACGGCGGGGAAGCCGGCGACGTCCAGGATCAGCTTCTCCGGGTACATCGCGGTGATCTGCCCGCCCGGCTCGGGCAGCGCGTCGACGACCGCCACGGACAGCCCGCGGAACCCGGCGTAGTACGCGGCGAACAGGCCCGTCGGGCCGGCCCCGATCACCGCGACATCGACCTCGCGCATGGGCGTACCGTCGCTTTCCGCTGGCGGATCAACGCGTGCTGATGCCGACGGTAGGCCCGCCGCACCGGCCGGGCAAGCATGTCCCGATCTCCGGTGGCCCAGCGGCGGGTCGCCCGGCTCAGGGCATGGTGAGGGTCGACTCCGAGTGGTACGGCCCGCCCGGCTCGGGCCGGCGGCGCCGGAACAGGATCGCCGCGACCACCCCGCCGAGCAGCCCGAACAGGTGCCCCTGCCAGGAGATCCGCTCGTCGGTGGGGAGGATGCCGAGCAGCTGCCAGCCGTAGAGCAGGCCGACCAGCAGCACCACCGCCAGGTTCCACCAGCTGCGCTCCACCAGGCCCCGGGTCAGCAGCATGCCGAGGTAGCCGAAGATCACCCCGCTGGCGCCGACGACCACCGAGTTGGGCGCGCCGGTGAACCAGACGCCGAGCCCGCTGACCAGCACGATGATCAGGGTGGACCAGAGGAAGCGCCGGGTGCCGGCGGCGAGCACGAAGGTGCCGAGCAGGATCAGCGGAATGCTGTTGCTGTAGAGGTGCTCGAAGCCGTGGTGCAGGAACGGCGAGAAGAAGACCCCGTCCAGGCCCTGGATGCGGTGCGGGATGATCCCCGCCGCCACGTCGAGGCCGAAGTCGAGCCCCTGGTCGAGGGCCTCGATGAGGAAGAGGAACGGCACGACCGCGCACATGGCGACGAAGGCCCGGCCGAGGGCGGCGTAGAACGCGTCGGTGCCGAACCGGGCCGGGTCGCCGCCCGGTGGGTGCAGGGTCACCCTGACAGGGGTATCAGCATTCGTGGCCGACCGCCACCTGGGCGGCGCGCCGGCCCGGGGCACGACGAGGGCGGGGCAGGTGGTCGCCCACCCGCCCCGCCCTCGTTCGCACGATCAGTACCAGCCGACGTTCTGGCTGTGCGCCCAGGCGCCGCAGGGGGTGTCGTACCGACCCTCGATGTAGCCCAGGCCCCACTTGATCTGGGTGGCCGGGTTGGTCCGCCAGTCGTCGGCGACCGTGCCCATCTTGCTGCCCGGCAGGGCCTGCGGGATGCCGTACGCCCCGGAGGAGGGGTTGCTGGCCTTGTGGTTCCAGCCGCTCTCCTTCGTCCAGAGCTTGTCCAGGCACGGCATCTGGTCAATCTTGAAGCCGGCGTCGAGCAGCAGCGCGCAGCCGATCTCGCGGTTGCCGCTGAACTCGTTGCAGGACGCGGGGATCGGACCGGTGAACGGCTGGGTCTTGGCCTCGGCCTCCTTGGCCGCCGCCTCCCGCGCCTTCTTCCGGGACGCCGCGGCGGCCTCGGCCTCGCGGGCCCGCTCGGCGGCCTCCTTGGCGGCCGCGGCGGCCCGCAGCTTCGCCTGGTACTCGGCGGCCCGCTGCTTGGCGGAGCTGCGCTGGTGGTCGGCCTGCCGCTCGCGCTGGTAGTCGTACTCGGCCTGGTCGACCTGGAGGCCGACCTGCGCGGTCAGGCCCTGTTGCTGGGTTTCCCGGTCTTCGCCCAGATAGAAGCCGCCGGCAACGCCCACGGAGAGCAGTGCGACGGCGGCCGTACGGGCGCCGAACCGGCTCCACAGCCGACTCACGAAGTGGTCCCTTCGTCGGGGGCAAGGACGCGGCGCGGGCCGGCCGTCTCCGGACGCGGTCGTGCCGCGAGCGCCCCGACCGGAGCCGGTCGCATCCGACGCACCGACTCTCGCCGGGGCTCGTCCTGGGGTGGGACGAACGATACTCGACGATCTTGTCGGGGCGCGGGCGCTCGTTGGACACCATCGCGCACAGTGAGGCTGATGGGAAACCAAGAGACCCATTTGTGACCTGCGCCACAAGGTGAATGTGGACGGAAGTGGGCGCAACGGACGCCCGAGACGACTACTGCGGGATGTCCTCCAGCAGATCAGTCACCATCGCGGCGATCGGCGACCGCTCCGAACGGCTCAGCGTGACGTGCGCGAAGAGCGGGTGGCCCTTCAGCGCCTCGATCACCGCCGTCACGCCGTCGTGCCGGCCCACCCGCAGGTTGTCCCGCTGGGCGACGTCGTGGGTGAGCACCACCCGGGACCCCTGACCGATCCGGGACAGCACGGTGAGCAGCACGCCACGCTCCAGCGACTGCGCCTCGTCGACGATCACGAAGGCGTCGTGCAGGCTCCGGCCCCGGATGTGGGTCAGCGGCAGGACCTCCAGGATGCCCCGGGAGGTGACCTCCTCCAGCACGTTCTCGTGCACCACCGCGCCGAGGGTGTCGAAGACCGCCTGCGCCCAGGGCGACATCTTCTCCGACTCCGAGCCGGGCAGGTAGCCGAGTTCCTGGCCGCCGACGGCGTACAGCGGGCGGAAGACGATCACCTTCTTGTGCCGGCGGCGTTCCATCACCGCCTCCAGGCCGGCGCAGAGCGCCAGCGCGGACTTGCCGGTGCCGGCCCGCCCGCCCATCGAGACGATGCCGATCGACTCGTCCAGCAGCAGGTCCAGCGCGACGCGCTGCTCGGCCGAGCGACCGTGCAGGCCGAACGCCTCCCGGTCGCCCCGCACCAGCCGGACGGTCTTGTCGGGCAGCACCCGGCCCAGGGCCGAGCCGCGGGCCGAGTGCAGCACCAGGCCGGTGTGGCAGGGCAGGCCCGCCGCGGCGTCCAGGTCGAGGGTCTCACCGGCGTAGAGCCGGCCGATCTCCTCCTCGCCCAACTCCAGCTCGGCCATGCCCGTCCAGGTGGGGTCGCTGGCCTGCCCGTGCCGGTACTCGTCGGCCCGCAGCCCGACCGAGGCGGCCTTGACCCGCAGCGGCATGTCCTTGCTGACCAGGGTCACCTCCCGGCCCTCGGCGGCCAGGTTCAACGCCACGGAGAGGATCCGGGCGTCGTTGGACTCGGTGCGGAAGCCCGGCGGCAGCACGCCGTCGTCCGAGTGGTTGAGCTCCACCCGCAGCGTGCCGCCGGCGTCGTTGGCGGGCACCGGACGGTCCAGCCGCCCGTGCCGCACCCGCAGCTCGTCCAGCATGCGCAGGGACTGCCGGGCGAACCAGCCCAGCTCGGGGTGGTGGCGCTTGCCCTCCAGTTCGGAGATGACCACCAGGGGCAGGACCACCTCGTGCTCGGCGAAGCGGTGGAACGCCGCCGGGTCGGACAGGAGCACCGAGGTGTCCAGGACGAACGCCTGGCCGGCTGGTCGGGGCTCCTCGGTGCCGGCCGGGGCGGCGGCCGTCGTACGGCGGCTCCGGGTGGCTCGGCGGGTCGTGGCAGTCGCGGCCGGGGTCTGGTCGGCACCGGCGGGCGTACGGCGAGTCGTCACAGGCCTGCTCCGACGGATGGGCACCCGCCACCCGTGTTCCGCCTCCTCCGGTGCCCGGGGACACGGGGTCGGATGCGGAACCCCGTGCGCGAGGTCGCAGTTCCGGGCGGACCGGCTGGCCCGGGAGAACCCCGTGCCATGCCTAGACGCTAGCGGCGCCGGGCCACCTCGGCTAGAGGTGGAGATGGATCTCCCTCGACCGGGACGTGAACGGCGGCGGCGGACCGGCCGGGATGCATGCCCCCTGCGCGCATCCCGGCCGGTGGGGCCACCGTCACCGGTCTGACGTGGCCCCGACGGTGCGTGCCCGCCGCGGACGACGCACCGGGTCGGTGCCGGCGTGGGTCGTCAGCCCTGCCGCCGGACGAGGGTCCCGGTCGGGTGCCGGCCGGTGACCGGCGGGACCGGGGCGGTGAACGAGGAGCCGGTGTACGTGGTCCCCTGGCGGGCGACCGCGGTGGTGGTGACCGTCGCGGTGGTCACCACCGGTGGCCCGCTCACCGGCCCAGCCAGGGCCGAGGCGATCGCGGCCTGGGCGTCGCGGCGTCGCCGGTTCCACGCCCCCCGGTCGCCGTCGAAGTAGCCCTGCCGGTAGCCGAAGCGATAGCCGATCCGGTAGCTGAGCTGGCCATGCAGCCGGCCCGCCGCGTAACTGGTGGCGCCGAGGACGAGGACGAGGAAGACCGCGAGGAACGGGCTCATCCGGCGGCTCCGCCGCGCCGCGCCGGCCCGGTCACCGGTCCTCCGGCTCGATCGTGGTGGGGTCGACGACCAGGAGCCGCTCCAGGTCGTCGGTGCTGACCTCCTCCACCAGCTCGACGCTGATCCGGCACCCGTCCACGACGATCTCGGCGACCGAGGAGCGGCGGATCTCTCCGCCGGCGTCGTAGACCCGGACGCTCAGCTCCGGGCAACCGAGATGGGTACGCCAGGCGTTCCACTCGTCCCGGTCCCCCACGCTCAGGGACAGGTAGCGGCACCCTCGGGCGAGGTAGAGGCGCCAGGGTGCGCTCAGTCCCGCGGCCACCCCCTCCGCGATCAGGCCGAAGGCCTGGGCACGGGTCGCGAGCTCGGTCACCGCACCTCCCTCGCGCTGGGGGCGTGACGCATGTGAGCACTAATCGTCTCATGCACGTGACACACCGTAGATTGTCCCACGAGCGTGACAGTATCAGCTTTTCGTCCGGTTACCGCCGCACCTAAGTCCTTCTATTCTGCCCAGGTGACACCCCTCGGAAAGGCCCCTGGATCGTTAACACGCGCCCGGAGAGAGTCGTCCCGTTCGCGTGACACCCGTACGCACGGACTCCCCACCACGGCCGTCCGGCCGTACCGTCACGGGGTGACCGAGACCGCCCCCGCCCGGAAGATCGCCTTCGCCACTTTCGTCCGCCGGGCGCTCGACGACGCCCGGGCGATGCGGGCCTGGACGGGCACCGAGGTCTCCCGCCGCACCGGCGTCTCCCGGCAGACCATCAACCGGTGGGTCCGCGGCGACTGGGCCAGCGACCCGGAGGTGGAGCGGGTGGTCGCCTTCTGCGAGGGGCTCGGGCTCAACCCCGCCGCCGCCTTCGCCGCGCTGGGCTGGGACCGGGCCGCCGCGCCCCGCGCCGCGGCGACGCCACCCCCGATGGACCCGGACGTGGAGGCCCTGCTGCGCCGGCTGGTCGATCCCGCCGTCTCGGAAGCGGAGAAGTTCCACATTCGAGAAACCATTCGTTACCTCGCTTATCGCCCGACTCTGCCGGCCGACGTCCGAAAACGAGACGAACAGGCCGGGTAGTTCCTCAGATGGCGAAAGAACGCCTGGTCAGACCTCTTCGTTTCGCTACGGGCCGGGATCGGGCGCGCTAGCGTCCGTATTCGTACTGCTTGGGCTCGTCATCGGCGGGGGGACGGGACAAGGCCGAACCCAGCCCTGCGGGACAGAAGGAGGGGTCTGTCCATGACCCTGAAATGGTGGGCAGTCGTGGTCGCGGCGGTGTCGGTGACATCGTTCGTGACCGCAAACGTCGCGATAGGCGCGGTCGAGGGCGAGCAGATGCCACTGGTCGTCAACCTCCTCGCGCTCACCACCGCCGGCACCGCGGTGGTGCTGGCCGTGGTCGCCGAGCTGCACGAGCGGCTCAACGACCGGGTCAGCGCACTGACCGAGTTCCTGGTCGCCCGGCTCAACGAGATCGAGACGCACGCCGGCGACCGGAACACCGGATTCGTCGAGGGTTACCTGCTCAGCCACGGCCAGGCGGCCGACGTGGTGCCGTTCGGGCGCCCGCGCCGGGGAGCCGCCGAACGCTGACCGGCCACCGGAAATCGCCCACCGCCGGAGGCGAGAAGACGTCATCTCGCGGCCACGAATGAGCCGTCGCCGCCGGGGTACGCTGTCGCGCGTGCCGCCGTTGAATCTGGGCAACCAACAGCCGAAGACTCCGTTGGACGCCGAACACGCCTGGCGGGCCACCGCCGCGCGGGCGGCCCACACGGTGCTCTTCTTCGACTTCGACGGCACCTTGGCGCCGGTCGACGACGACCCCACCGCCGTGCAGCCCGCGCCCAAGGTGCTCGCCGCGCTGGAGGCGCTCGCCCCGGTGGTGCAGCGGGTGGCGATCGTCTCCGCCCGCCCGGTCGACTTCCTCCGCGACCACCTCGGTGGCCTCGCCGGCATCGACCTGTACGGCCTGTACGGGCTGGAGCACAGCCACTCCGGGGGCGAGACGGTGACCGAGCCGGCCGCCCTGCCCTGGGTGCCGACCATGGCCGAGCTGGCCGACCTGGCCCGGGCCGAACTGCCGGCCGGCACGCTGGTCGAGTTCAAGCGGTTGAGCGTCGCCCTGCACTGGCGTACCGCGCCGGGGCTGGGGCCGCAGGTCGAGCAGTGGGGACGGGCGCAGGCCGAGCGGCTGGGGCTGAAGGTGCAGGCCGGCCGGATGGTGCTGGAGCTCAAGCCCCCGGTCGACCGGGACAAGGGCCTGGTCATCGGCGAGATCGTTCGCGACGCCGGTGGCGCCTGGTACTTCGGCGACGACGTCTCCGACATCAAGGCCTTCGCCGCGCTGCGGGCCCGCGCCGCCGCCGACCCGGACTTCTTCGGCGTCTGCGTGGCCGTGGCCAACCCGGAGACCGGTCACGAGGTGGCCGACGCCGCCGACCTCACCCTCGACTCACCGGCCGCCCTCGGCGACTTCCTCACCAGGGCCCTGCCCCACCTGACCTGACCGGCGGCCGCCGTGGGCGCGGGCGAGCCCGTCAGGCGCCGAAGCGGCGCTGGCGGTTGACGTAGGAGCGCAGGGCGCGGAGGAAGTCGACGCGGCGGAAGTCGGGCCAGTTGAGCTCGCAGAAGTAGAACTCCGAATGGGCCGACTGCCAGAGCATGAAGCCGGAGAGGCGCTGCTCACCGCTGGTCCGGATGATCAGATCCGGGTCCGGCAGGCCCTTGGTGTAGAGGTGCTCGGAGATGTGGTCGACGTCCAGCGCGCCGGCCAGCTCCTCGATGGTGCCGCCGGTGGCGGCGTGCTCCAGCAGCAGGGAGCGCACCGCGTCGGCGATCTCGCGTCGGCCGCCGTACCCGACGGCGATGTTGACCTGGGCGCCACCGGCGCGGTCCCGGGTGCGCTCCTCGGCGGCCTTGAGGGCCTGCGCGTGGTGCGAAGGCAGCACGTCGAGCGCGCCGACCATCCGCAGCCGCCAGGGGTTGCCCTCCTCGGCCAGCTCGGTGGTCAGGTCCTCGATGATCTGGAGCAGCGGATCCAGTTCCTCCGCCGGCCGGGAGAGGTTGTCGGTGGAGAGCAGCCAGAGCGTGACGTGGCCCACACCGGCGGCGTCGCACCAGCGCAGCAGCTCCTTGATCCGCTCAGCGCCCATCCGGTGCCCGTCGTTGGGGTCGACGAAGCCCATCTCCCGCGCCCACCTGCGGTTGCCGTCGCACATGACGCCGACGTGCCGAGGCACCGGCTTGCCCGCGAGCGACGCCGTCAGCCGGCGCTCGTACACGGAGTAGAGGAGGTTCCGCAGAGTCATCACCTTGCAGGGTAGCGACCCGCCCGGCCGATGGTGACCTCGGAGGTTAACTACGCGCCGAGAGACCGATGCCGATCATGGCGAGGGTGCGGGCGTCCAGCCGGCCGTCACCGAGCCCCAACTCGACGACGCTGCGGTAGACCCGGTCGTCGCGGCGGGCCGCCCGGACGGCGGCGTCGACCACCCGCCGGTGCCGGGCCAGCCAGGCGGCGATCGAGCTGTGCCGCAGGTGCGTACCGAGCCGCCGGCGCAGCGCCTGGGCGTACCGGTCGGCCGCCCGCTCCGGTGCCGCCGCGGCGGCCGCGCCGGCCAGCGCCCCGGAGAGCAGCGCGTAGAAGATCCCCTCGCCGGTGAACGGGTTGATCAGGGAGAGCGCGTCGCCGGCCAGCACCACCCGACCCCGACCGGGCGACGGCCGGTGCGTCGACAGCGGCAGGTGGTGGGCGCGCAGCCCGGTGACCGTGGCCGGGTTTGTCGCCGGCAGCAACGCGGCGAGCCGGTCCAGCAGGTGCGCGCGGCTCAGCGGCTCGCCCCGCAGCACCTCCCCGTACCCGACGTTCGCGCGACCGTCGCCGATCGGGAAGGACCAGGCGTACGCCGGCCAGCGCGGCCCCGAGGTGACGATGAACTGTTCGGGCGGGCCGGGCAGCGCCGGGGCGTACCCCCGGATGGCGAGGGCGAGGTGGCGGTCCGGGTTCGGCGGGTGGCCGAGCGCGCGGCGGACGATCGACCCGGCCCCGTCCGCGCCGACCACCGCCCGCGCGGCCAGTTCCCCGTCCAGCACCACCCGGTCGTGGCGCGGCTCGACCCGGCGGACGGTGTGCCGGCACAGCACGGCGCCGGCGGCCACCGCCGCCGCGACCAGCCGGGCGTCGAACACCTCGCGGGGCACCGTGTACGCGGGCCGGGGCAGCGCCCGGGCCACCGCCGGGCCGCCCGGACCGACCAGGCGCAGCGCGGGCAGCGGGGCGTACCCGGCCACCGCATCGGTCACCCCCAGCCCGGCGAGGACGTCCAGCGCGTGCGCCGCGATGCCGTCCCCGCAGGCCTTGTCCCTCGGAAAGTCGGACCGGTCCAGCAGCAGCACCCGGGCACCGGCCCGGCGGGCGGCCAGCGCGGCGGCCGCCCCGGCCGGACCCGCCCCGACCACGATCAGGTCGAATTCGTCGCTCACCGCGTCGCCTCCCGCCCGCAGCCGCCCACCGGCCCATCCTGCCCGCCCCACGCCCCCGAACCCCGCCGCCACCCCGACCACCCACCCCAACCCCCGGCCCACCCCCGCCCGCCTGACCCCGTTGATCAAGAAGTTTGCGTCGGAACAGGGCGGGATCCTGACGCAAACCTCTTGATCAACGGGGTCAGGCGGCTCGGGGCCCGGTGGCCGGGGGGTCAGGTGGGGGGTGGGGGTGGTTCGGCGCGGGTGGCGCGCCAAAGGCCGTAGAGGGCGAGGACGGCGGCGGCGACGAGCGGGCCCCCGTCCCGGACCAGGCCGTCGACGCCGAGCAGCCACCAGCAGAGCGGCAGGTCGACGGCGAGCACGCCCACGGTGATCGCCACCAGCAGGGTGCGGGCCCAGCGCCGCCCGCGCATCAGGAACGCGGTGCAGAGGAGCACCGCGTAGCTGACCGCGATGCCGGCGAGGAACCAGAACACCACCGCCGGCGCGGCGGCCAGCCGGCCGTCCAGGATCGCGCCCCCGGCCACCAGCGCCGGCACCAGCATCAACGGGCTGTACGTGAAGGCGGCGACCCGACTGGTGAGCAGCCACCCGGTGACCGACGGCCGCTTCGGGGCGGCCTCCCGCCAGGAGATCGTGCCGCCGGAGACCACCAGGGTCCTGCGGTGCCGGACGAGGTACGCGCCGACCGCCTCGGAGCGGTAGAGCAGCGCGACCACGCTCACGCAGAGCGCGGTGAGCAGGGCGAAGCCGAGCAGCCCGGGCAGCGGCGGCACCCCCTGCCGCGGCACCACCAACCGGCCCACCGCGAAGATGGTGGTCACTGCGAGGATCAGCCCGAACGGCCGGGCCACGGTACGACCGCGGTTGACGTGCCCGATCAGCACCAGGAAGGCGAGTGAGCGGAGCATCGCCCAACCGGTGCGTACGGCCAGGCCGAACTCCTGCTCCGGGGCGTACCACCAGTTGAGCAGCTCGACCACGACGGTGGCCGCCGCCGTGACGGCGAGCAGCGTGGTCAGCGCCCGGACGGCGGACGGCCGCCGGACCTCGGTGGTCTCGGCGGCCGTCCTCATGGGATCCGATGTTGCCCGGTACGGGCAACCGTCACACCTACTTCTGCGGCTGCTCCGCGTCGAGCCGGGCGCGCAGCGCGTCCAGCTCGGCCCAGAGGACACCCGGCAGCTTGTCACCGAACTTCTCGAACCACTCGGTGACCAGCGGAAGCTCGTTGCGCCACTCCTCCGGGTCCACCTTGAGGGCGATCCGGACGTCCTCCGGGGTCATGTCCAGGCCCTCGACGTCCAGCGCGTCCTGCGCCGGGACCATGCCGATCGGGGTCTCGACCGCGTCGGCGGTGCCCTCAATCCGCTCGACGACCCACTTGAGCACCCGGGAGTTCTCGCCGAAGCCCGGCCAGAGGAAGCTGCCCTCCGGGTCCTTTCGGAACCAGTTGACGTAGTAGATCTTGGGCAGCTTGGCCTCGTCGCCGTCGGTGCCCTTGCTCATCTCGATCCAGTGCCGGAAGTAGTCCCCGGCGTGGTAGCCGATGAACGGCAGCATCGCCATCGGGTCGCGCCGGACGACGCCGACCGCGCCGGAGGCGGCGGCGGTGGTCTCCGAGGACAGGGTCGCGCCCATGTAGACGCCGTGCACCCAGTCGCGGGCCTCGGTGACCAGCGGGATGGTGTCCTTGCGACGGCCGCCGAAGAGGATCGCGTCGATCGGCACGCCGTTCGGGTTGTAGTAGTCCTCGGCGAGGATGGGGCACTGGGTGATCGGGGTGCAGAACCGGCTGTTGGCGTGCGAGGAGAGGCTGTCGCTCTCCGGCGTCCAGTCGTTGCCCTTCCAGTCGATCAGGTGCGCCGGCGGCTCACCCATGCCCTCCCACCAGATGTCCCCGTCGTCGGTCAGGGCCACGTTGGTGAAGATGGAGTTGCCGCGGTCCAGCGTCCGCATGGCGTTGGCGTTGGTCTTCCAGTCGGTGCCGGGCGCGACGCCGAAGAGGCCGTACTCGGGGTTGACCGCGTAGAGCCGACCGTCCTCGCCGAAGCGCATCCAGGCGATGTCGTCGCCGATGGTCTCGACCTTCCAGCCCGGGATGGTCGGCTCCACCATGGCGAGGTTGGTCTTGCCGCAGGCGGACGGGAACGCGCCGGCGATGTGGTAGACCTTGCCCTCCGGCGAGGTGATCTTGAGGATCAACATGTGCTCGGCGAGCCAGCCCTCGTCGCGCCCCATCACGCTGGCGATTCGCAGCGAGTAGCACTTCTTGCCGAGCAGCGAGTTGCCGCCGTAGCCGGAGCCGAAGGACCAGATCTCCCGGCTCTCCGGGAAGTGCGAGATGTACTTCGTCTCGTTGCACGGCCAGGCGACGTCCTGCTGGCCGGGGGCGAGCGGGGCGCCGATGGAGTGCAGCGCGTGCACGAAGTCGGCGTCGTCGCCCATCGCATCGAGGACCTTGGCGCCCATCCGGGTCATGATCCGCATCGAGGCCACCACGTACGGGCTGTCGGTGATCTCGACGCCGAACATGGGGCTCTCGGCCTCGACCGGGCCCATGCAGAACGGGATGACGTACATGGTGCGCCCGCGCATGCTCCCGCGGTACAGCTCCGTCATCGTCCGCTTCATCTCGGCCGGCGCCATCCAGTTGTTGGTGGGGCCGGCGTCCGCCTCGTCGACGGAGCAGATGTAGGTGCGCTCCTCGACCCGGGCGACGTCCGTCGGGTCCGTGCGCGCGTAGAACGAGTTGGGCTTCTTCTCCGGGTTGAGCCGGATCAGGGTGCCGGACTCGACCAGCTCGTCGGTGAGGCGCCGCCACTCCTCATCGGACCCGTCCACCCACACCACGCGGTCGGGGGTGGTCAGTTCCGCGACTTCTCTGACCCAGGCGAGCAGCTTGGGGTGGGTAGTCGGGGCCTGATCGATACCCCGAACAGTAGCCGGAGCAACCATGACACATCTCCTTGTGGTCGACGCTGACCGTTCTATGGGTGCACGAGTCTGGCGGGCGCGAGCCGCGTCGCCATCGTGGAAACCTGGGATTGCGCTCAGCGTAAACCGGGCCGAGCCGCGAGTCAGTGGGACTGGTTGTGAAGAACTGCACAAGGTACGGCCCGGCTGCGGCATCACGAGCTAATACCCGCTTTCCCGCGCAGTTTCACGCAAATCCTGCGGCGAACTGTTGTCGGCCACCCGGAACGGACGACGACGGACAGCGGAACCGGGCTTCCGGTGACGGGCACGTCGATTGGGCGAACCGATCGGCGATCGGTCCACAAAGAGTTACGCTCTGCTCACCTGCGGCGGCAGCGGACGGGCCGGTCACGACCCGCGTCGGGACGATCCGGGCCGGCTCGCCGTTGCTGCGCGTCCGGCTCGCTCCCGACCGGTACGCTCGGCGGGTGGCCGCGACGATGACCGGGGACCAGCCAGGGTCTCCGCCGACCCGCCCGGGCCTGGTCCGCACCCTGCTGGACCGCTTCGGTCACCTCGTCCGCGAGCTGAGCAAGTTCGCCACGGTGGGCGGGATCGCCTTCCTCATCGACTTCGCGCTCTTCAACTACCTGACGACCGTGCGCGACGTCGAGCAGGTGACCGCCAAGACGATCTCCACCGTCATCGCGGCCAGCGTCGCCTTCGTCGGCAACCGGTTCTGGACCTGGCGCCACCGCAAGCGCTCCAACCCGGCCCGCGAGTACGCGCTGTTCTTCTTCTTCAACGCGGTGGGCCTGGGCATCGCCGTGGCCTGTCTGGCGTTCAGCCGGTACGGCCTGGGCAGCATCTGGCCGGAGGTGTTCCAGACCCCGCTGGCCGACAACATCGCCAGCTTCATCGTCGGCACCGGCCTGGGGACGCTGTTCCGGTTCTGGTCGTACCGACGGTTCGTCTTCGTGGAAGCGGGAAATCCCCCGGTTCCGGAGGCGGCGCACGACCGGCCGCCGGGGGCGTGACCTGCCGCCCACCTCGTCCGGCCGGGACCTGCCGGCCCCAACCACTGCCCTAAGGTGTTCCGCATGCGTCTTGTCCGTCTGCTGCCCGAGCGCTGGCAGAAGTTCATCCACGAGGCGCTCAAATTCGGCGTCGTCGGTGGCATCAACACCGTCATCAATTACGCCGTGTTCAATGTCCTGGCACTCACCGTTTTTGTCAACGGTCAACTGAAGGCGACCGTGATCGCCACCGTGGTGGCGACGATCACGTCGTATCTGATGAATCGGCACTGGACGTACCGGGATCGACCGAAATCCGCGTTGAAGCGGGAATACGTCCTGTTCTTCCTGTTCAACGCCACCGGCCTGCTGATCGAGCTGGGCGTCCTTGCCGCCGCCAAGTACGGCCTGGGCGTGAACAGCCTGCTCGCGCTCAACGTGGCGAAGACCGGCGGCGTGCTGCTGGCGACCATGTTCCGGTTCTGGTCGTACCGGACGTTCGTGTTCCAGCCGGTGCCCGTGCACGCCGAGGAGACCTGGCACACGATCCACCGGGACGAGTGGGACACCATGGCCGAGCTGGACCCGGTGGCCGAGCTCGCCGAGTCGGTCAGTGAGCTGGAGGAGGCCCAGCAGCAGGCGGCGCAGCGGCCCGGCAGCCTGAAGGCCGAACCGGTCTTCCCGCAGCCGACCGGACGTCCCGCCCCGCTGGACGCCGGGCTGGGCAGCACGGTTGGCGCCGACCTCGACGCCGAGCTGGCCGCGGAACTGCACGCCAGCACCCGCCGCCCCCGCCGCTGACCCCGCCGCCCGGGACGACCCGGGCACCCGAAGGTCGCCAGGTGGCGGTGTCCGTTCGGACACCGCCACCGCTGCGGACCGGGGTCGATCAGGCCGGAGTCGGGACAGGAGTCAGCTGGTGGGGTCGCGCAGCGGCTTGCCCTCGCGCATGTCGGCCAGGATGTCGCGCATCTCCCCGTCGCCCAGCGAGTGCTCGTCGTGGTGGGCCTCGACCAGCTCGTAGAGCTTGGTCTGCACCTGGCCCACGGACGGGACGTCGCGCAGCACGGACTGGCCGCGCTCGCCCGCCGACTCGATGGTGAGCGTGCCGCAGCCGAGCAGCCGCTCGACGAAGCGCTGGCTCATCGCGTGGTCGTTGATCCGGGTGAGCGGGATGTCCCGCCGATCCCGGGAGAGCACGCCCTGTTGGAGCAGCACCCGCTCGTCGGTGAACAGGTAGTGCGTGGTGCGCCAGACCAGGAACGGCCAGAGGCCCAGCCAGAGCGCCAGCACCAGGGCCAGCCCGGCGATCACGTACAGCGCGATCGTGGCGCCGTCGCCGTCGGGCAGCAGGACCCAGCCCGCCACCACGGCGGCGACGCCGAGGACCAGCACCAGGATCGGCCGCAGCAGCGCCTTCCAGTGCGGGTGCAGATGCAGGACGACGTGCTCGTCCTCGGTGAGCACGTCTTCGGGAAACGCCACGGGGAACCTCCTCGGCACGGATCGGACGCGCTGACCGTAACCGGTCACCGCGAGCCGCCGGATCAGCCGCGCGGCCCGATCGCGGCGCCGCGCCCGAACCGGACCGCCACCCGAGCGCTCAGCGCAGGTGCAGCACGTCCCCGGCCGCCAACCGCCGCTCCCCGGCGCCCGTGTCGACCAGCAGCTGGCCGTCGGAATCCACGCCGGTGGCGAGGCCGGTCAGCTCGGCGCCGTCGGGCAGCAGCACCCGCACCCGCCGGCCGACGGTGGCGCAGGAGGCGACGTAGGCGTCCCGCAGCCCGCTGGCCACCGCGTCGCCGCCGGCGGTGCGCCAGCGGTCGTACCAGTCGGCCAGCGAGCGGAGCAGCGCGCGCAGCAGCGGATCCCGGTCGGTGGCCGTCGCGCCGGCCAGTTGCAGCGAGGTGGCCGGCAGGCCGGTCGGGTTCTCCGGCAGCTCGTCGGCGCGGAGCGTGACGTTGAGCCCGATCCCGAGCACGATCGCCGGCGGCTGCGCCGGGGACGTGCCCGGCACCGCCTCGGCCAGGATGCCGGCGCACTTGGCGTCGTCGACCAGCAGGTCGTTCGGCCACTTCAGCCGAGCCTCCAGCTCCGCCAGCCGGGCCACCGCCTCGACCAGCGCGACGCCGGCGAGCAGCGGCAGCCAGCCGTACCCGGTGGCGGGGGCCGGCGGCCAGCCGCGGTCGGCGACGGCCTCGCCGGGCCGGAGCAGGACGCTGGTCGCGATGCCGGCGCGGGCCGGCGACTGCCAGACCCGGCCGCGCCGGCCGCGCCCGGCGGTCTGCCGCTCGGCGACCACCACCAGGCCCTCCGGCTCGCCCGCCCGGACGGCCGCCACCGCGTCGGCGTTGGTGGAGCCGGTCTCGGCCCGCAGGTCGAGCCGGCGCCAGGGCCCGTGCGGCGCGGTCAGCGCGCGGGCCAGCCGCGCCGCCGACAGCGGCGGGCGGTCCAGATCGGTGTACGGCGAGCCCGGCATCCCGTCAGCCTACGGCCGGGCGACGGAGGGTATTGAGGCGTACTGCACAGCGGCATCGTCCTGAACCATCGTTATATTCCCTGGGTGACTACCGAGACCGGGATCAACATCCACAGCACCGCGGGCAAGCTGGCGGACCTGGAGCGACGGGTCGACGAGGCGGTGCACGCCGGGTCGGCGCGCGCGGTCGAGAAGCAGCACGCGCGGGGTAAGAAGACCGCCCGGGAGCGGATCGAGCTGCTGCTCGACGAGGGCTCCTTCGTCGAGCTGGACGAGCTGGCCCGGCACCGGTCGACGGCCTTCGGGCTGGAGAGGAACCGCCCGTACGGCGACGGCGTGGTCACCGGCTACGGCACCGTCGACGGCCGGCAGGTCTGCGTCTTCGCCCAGGACTTCACCGTCTTCGGCGGCTCCCTCGGCGAGGTCTTCGGCGAGAAGATCGTCAAGGTGATGGACCTGGCCATGAAGATCGGCTGCCCGGTGGTCGGCATCAACGACTCCGGCGGCGCCCGGATCCAGGAGGGGGTCGCCTCCCTCGGGCTCTACGGCGAGATTTTCTTCCGCAACGTCCGGGCCAGCGGCGTCATCCCGCAGATCTCGCTGATCATGGGCCCGTGCGCGGGCGGCGCGGTCTACTCCCCGGCGGTCACCGACTTCACCGTGATGGTCGACCAGACCTCGCACATGTTCATCACCGGCCCGGACGTCATCAAGACGGTCACCGGCGAGGACGTGGCGATGGAGGAGCTGGGCGGTGCCCGCACCCACAACTCGCGCAGCGGCAACGCGCACTACCTCGCCACCGACGAGGAGGACGCGATCGAGTACGTCAAGGCGCTGCTGTCGTACCTGCCGTCGAACAACCTCGACGAGCCCGTCGTGTACGAGGCCCCGGCCGATCTCGACATCTCCGCGGAGGACCGGGAGCTGGACACGCTGATCCCGGACTCGGCCAACCAGCCGTACGACATGCACCGGGTCATCGAGCACGTGCTCGACGACGGCGAGTTCCTGGAGGTGCAGCCGCTCTACGCGCAGAACCTCGTCATCGGCTACGGCCGGGTCGAGGGGCGCCCGGTCGGCGTGGTGGCCAACCAGCCGATGCACTTCGCCGGCACCCTGGACATCGCCGCCAGCGAGAAGGCCGCCCGGTTCGTGCGTACCTGCGACGCGTTCAACATCCCGGTGCTGACCTTCGTGGACGTTCCCGGCTTCCTCCCCGGCACCGGCCAGGAGTGGGACGGCATCATCCGGCGCGGCGCGAAGCTGATCTACGCGTACGCCGAGGCGACCGTCCCGAAGGTCACCGTGATCACCCGCAAGGCCTACGGCGGCGCGTACGACGTGATGGGCTCCAAGCACCTCGGCGCGGACCTGAACTTCGCCTGGCCGACCGCGCAGATCGCGGTGATGGGCGCGCAGGGCGCGGTGAACATCCTCTACCGCTCGGAGCTGGCCGGCGCCGAGGACCCGGCCGCCGTCCGGGCCCAGAAGATCGCCGAGTACGAGGACACCCTGGCCAACCCGTACATCGCCGCCGAGCGCGGCTACGTCGACAGCGTGATCCCGCCGCACGAGACCCGCGCCCAGATCGTCCGCGCGCTGCGGGTGCTGCGCACCAAGCGGGAAACCCTGCCGCCGAAGAAGCACGGCAACATCCCGCTGTAGCGAGCGTTACCGGAATCCCCGCGTCCCTGGTGGTCGCGGGGATCTTCCGGTTCAGCAGCGCGGGTCGGCGGCGGCGCAGAGCCGACCGGCGGCGGTGCGACCGAGCCCCTCCAGGTCCGCCCGGCTCAGGCCCGGGCCGGGACCGGTGCCGTCGGCCTTGAGGGTGTCCGGCCCGGTGGTGATCACGGTGACCAGGTCACCGACCCGCACCACCATGGTGGCCTCGACCTCTGGCGGGAGCTTGAACGCGGTGCCGTCGGCGACGCTGGCCGGCGGCAGCGACACGTGGCGCAGCAGCACGGACTCGTCGCCGGCGAACCCGCTGGCCGACCGCTCCCACCGGTGCGGGGTCACGGTCGGCACCGTCCTGCCGCCCAACTGCCCCGACCCGCTGATCTCCCACTGGGCGCAGGCGTCGAGCAGCAGGGCGACGGTGCCGAAGAGCAGCCGGCTCTGCGCCGGGTCGATGCGGTAGACGTCCTGGGTGAGCACCGGTGGCACAACCCCGTCGGCCGCCGGCCGCAGCAGGGTCTGCGACCGCGAATAGCGCGACGTCGCCGCCGAGGGCACACCCCGCTCGCGGCCACACGCCTCCAGCACCGGATCGACCCGTACCGCCTCGCCCAGGCCGGCCGCCCCGATCTGCGTGCCGGTCTTCAGCCGCACGTCCCGCGCCGACAGCAGCGCCTCGCGCGGGATCTCGGCCGGCCCGGCGGTCGCCGTCGACGCGGAGACGGCCGCCACCGGCGGCGCGGGAGGCGCCGTCGCCCCTGACCGACCCGCCACCACGTACCCGGAACCAGAAAGCACCGCGAGTACGGCGGTCGCCGCCAGCACTGCCGTACGCCGGCTGCGGCGCCGCGCCCGGGCGCGGATCTCCTCCGGCTCGGCCCAGCGGACCCCGCCCAGGTCCCGGTGCAGCCGATCGACGAAGTTCGTGTCCTCACGCATCAGGCCTCCTCCAGGTCAGAGACGGCGAGCAGCCCGGCCAGCGCGGCGCGCCCCCGGGAGAGCCGGGCCTTCACCGTGCCGACGGGGGCCTCGGTCTGCCGGGCCACCTCGGCAACCGGCATGCCGAGCAGGTAGTACAGGGCGAGCGCGGTGCGCTGCTCCTCGGGGAGCCGGCGCAGCGCGGCGACCACCTCGACGGTGTCGACGCCGGGGCCGGGCACGCTCTCCTCGACGCCGTGCCGCAGATACGCCCGGGCGCGACTGCGCAGGCTGCGCCAGCGGCTGACCGCGATGCGGGAGGCCACCACCCGCACCCACGCCTCCGGGTCGTCGTACCCGCTCACCGTCGACCAGCGCTGCCAGGCCCGGATGTACGCCTCCTGGACGGCATCCTGCGCCTCGGTCACGTTGCCGGTCAGCACGTAGACGAAGCCGAGCAGCCGTTGCCGGCTGCCCCGGTAGAACTCGTCGAACCCGTCGACGTCGGGCACGTGCTCACCTCCCGTGGCGTTCGGAGGAGACACGCGCGGCGGCACCACGCCGGTTGCCGGATCAGCCGATCATCTTCGCCAGTTCCGCGGGCGGGAAGCCGCCGGCCGGGATCCGCTCCCGGGCCGCCCGGCGCACCGCGTACGCGACGGCGGCGTTGGCCGGGGTCGGCACCCCGTGCAGCCGACCGAGCAGGACGATCTCCCCGTTGAGGTGGTCGACCTCGGTGGAGCCGACACCCCGGGCCAGGCTCTGCCAGGTGGAGCTGCCGGACCGCTCCTGCCCGTCGACCGGCCGGTGCCCGACCCGGTCGCCCCGCTCGGCGGCCTCCTCCTCGCTGCTGGTGTGCGCGATCCCGGCCGCGGCGAGCACCGCCTGCCCCTCCGCGCGGACCCGGTCGCGCAGGTCGGCGGGGACGTCCCCGCCGAGCAGCGCCTGGAGCCCGTTGCCGAGGTTGGCCAGCAGCTTGCCGTACTTCCACCGCATCACGTCGTCGCGCACCGGGGCGACGAAGCCGGCGCCGGTGAGGTCGGCGGCCACCGTGTGGTCCAGCGCGTCCGAGCCGGCC
Organism: Micromonospora sp. A200; assembly: GCF_029893845.1. Taxonomy (NCBI): domain Bacteria; kingdom Bacillati; phylum Actinomycetota; class Actinomycetes; order Micromonosporales; family Micromonosporaceae; genus Micromonospora; species Micromonospora sp. A200. The sequence continues at coordinate 54,832 of NZ_JARXXY010000032.1, forward strand.
GGGTAGCGCCCGAGGTGCAGCATCCCCGGGTGCGGGTACCCGTTGGCGACGACCACGCCCGGTTCCAGGTGGGTGGCGGGCAGCCAGACGCAGACCGCGTGCACCCGGGCGAAGAGCCGCAGCGCCGTCGGCTCGTTGGCCACCCCGTTCTGGGCGGTGAACAGCGGCAGCCGTTCCCCCGCCGTGCCGCCACCGACGACCGGCGCGTCCGCCCAGGCGGCCAGCGCGGCCGGGGTGTCCTGTGACTTGACGGTGAGCACCAGGACGTTGTCGGCGGCCAGCGGCCGCTCCCCGGGAGCGTCGGTGGCCGGCCCGCGCCAGGTCGCCGTGCGGTCCGGGGTGCGCAGGGTCAGCCCGCGCCGCCGGATCGCGTCCAGGTGCGCGCCGCGGGCCACCAGCGTCACGTCGTGGCCGGCCTCCCCCAGCCGTACGCCGATGGTGCCGCCGACCGCGCCCGCTCCGATGATCACGTACCGCATGCGGCCATTCTGCTCCCCCGACCGGTCAGAGGGTCAGGCCGGCGTCGGTGAGGATCGGGCCGGCGAGCAGCGCCGCGCCGACGGCCAGGGCGAGCAGGTTCACCAGGGCGAACACGGTCACCCAGAACAGCGCGGGAAACGGGGTCAGCCGGGCCAACTGGTCGGCGTCGGACTGCGGCATCCGTCCCCGGCTGCGCAACCGTTGCAGCTCCACCACCGGCCGTACCCCGCCGAGGAGCAGGAACCAGACGCCGGTCCAGGCGAAGGCGGCCTGCACCTGCGGCGCGGCGTACCAGGAGACGGCGAGCACCACGCCGCCGGTGACCAGCAGCGACAGCACGCCGAAGACGTTGCGGATGAGCACCAGCATGGCCAGCAGCAGCGCCACCGCCAGCCAGAGCAGCAGGGTGATCCGGTTGCCGCCGAGCAGCCAGGCCCCGGCGAGGCCGACCAGCGACGGGGCGACGTACCCGGCCAGCAGGGTGAGGATCATGCCGGGGCCGGTGGGGCGGCCGGCGGAGAGGGTGAGGCCGGAGGTGTCCGAGTGCAGCCGAATGCCGTGCAGCCGGCGCCCGGTCAGCAGGGCGGCGAGGGCGTGGCCGCCCTCGTGCGCGATGGTCACCGCGTTGCGGCCGACCCGCCAGGGCAGCCGGGTGGCGACCACCACCAGCGCGACGACGGCGGTGATCAGGACGAGCAGCGGGGGTGGGTCGGGCTGCGCGCCGAGGAGTCTGTCCCAGAGGTCGCCCAGCCCGTCGATCGACACCATGGGCGGGGAGCCTACCGGCATGCCGCGGCTGACCGATACTGATCAGGCAGGGAGCCACATACGGACGTCGATGAAAATTTTCTTAACCCCTCTTGCGATCTAGGGCAACTACCTCCAAAGATTGGCGTCAATCAATCGGCGTCCCTGGAGGCATCCATGACCCGTCCGAAGTTTTCGCTGCGCCGGCTCCTCGCCGCCGGCCTCACCGTCGTCGCCACCGCGGCGGCGGCCCTCGTCGCCACCGCCGGACCGGCGGCCGCGGCCACCACCCCCGGCATCGACGTCTCCCGCTACCAGGGCACCATCAACTGGACCAGCGTCCGCAACGCCGGCATCCAGTTCGCCTTCATCAAGGCCACCGAGGGTACGAGCTACAAGGACCCGAACTTCAACAGCAACTACGTCAACGCGTACAACGCCGGGGTGATCCGCGGGGCGTACCACTTCGCCCGGCCGAACATCTCCGCCGGCTCGACCCAGGCCAACTACCTGGCCTCCAACGGCGGCGCCTGGTCGGCGGACAGCCGGACCCTCCCGGCGGCGCTGGACCTCGAGGCCAACCCGTACAGCGGCGGCTACTGCTACGGCCTGAGCACGACCGGCATGCGGAACTGGGTCCAGGACTTCCTCAATACCTACCGCTCGCGCACCGGGCGGTACGCGGTCATCTACACCACCACCAGCTTCTGGAACCAGTGCACCGGCAGTTGGACCGGCCCCTGGGCGAACCACCCGCTCTGGGTCGCCCGCTGGTCGAGCACCGTCGGCACCCTGCCGGCCGGCGCCCCGTTCTGGAGCTTCTGGCAGTACACCGCCACCGGTCGGGTCTCCGGGATCAGCGGTGACGTCGACCGCAACTACTGGAACGGCGACCGGACCCGGCTGATCGCGCTGGCCAACAACACCTGATCCGCAGCCCCACGCGCGTCGGCGGCAGCGGGACCGATGATCACCCATCAAGGTGGACAACCGGTCCGGCTGCCGCCGTCGTCCGTTCGCGCTCAGGCCCTCCGTCGCGTGGCCATCGACACGGGCACGGCCTCCTCGCCAGCCAGTGCGGACCGCCGGGACAGACGCCAGGCGGCGACTCCGGCGGCGGCGACCGCCACGACGGCGAGCAGCGCCACCAGCGCCGGCATACCGGCACTGACCAGCAGCAGGACGATGTCGCCGAGGGCAACGAGCATCCACAGTGCCAGCCGGGGGCGGGCGTCCTTGCGTCGGTGACCCATGTCGTGCCTCCTTCCGTCGTCACGGGAGAGATACCCCGAACGAGGGAAGGTCATGCGAATCCATTTCACACGGACGCGATTCCCGGCGTCAGCCCTGCCGGTCGGGCTTGAACCCCTTGACGATCACGTCGAAGTTGGCGAGCTGGGCCTGCCAGTCCTTGTCGGCGACCTCCCACCGGATGGCGTAGCCGCGGTTGCTGGCCGTCACGAAGCCCCGGTTGCGCACGTGGATGCGGGTGTTGTCCCGGGTCTCCAGCCACTCCCAGTCGGCGCAGGTCCGGTGCCAGTCGCAGCGCTTGATGCTGAGGTACTGGTAGTTGTTGACGAACTTGCGGCGGTCCGGCTCGATCGCCTTCCAGTCGGCGTACGCGTCGGGCTTCGGGTTGCTCGTCCACTGCACGAGCATCTCCCCCGCCCCGCCCTGCTGGAAGAACACGACCGTGTCCGAGCCCGTGCGGCTGACCTCCCAGTTCGGCGGGAGGGGGACGAAGAAGGTCGGCCCCTTGTGCAGTTTCCAGCCCGCCGGCAGCGCGTTCGGGTCCGTCGAGGGGGTGGCCGAGGGCGTCGGGCTGGGCGGGGCGGCACTGGTCGGCGCGGGCGCGCCCGGAGCCGACGTCGGGGCGGCGGCCGACGAGGGCGCCGCGGCGCCCGTGGGACCGCCGGCCTGCTGCCCGCCCCGCTCCGGGTCGTCCCCGCCCCGGCCGAGCAGCGGCACGAGCACCGCCAAGCCGACCAGCAGCACCAGCACCACCGCGCCGATCAGCAGGTTCCGCTTCTGCCTGCCGCGCTTCGTCCCGTCGTACACCGAACCGGGAAGGTGCTCGGCGGGCGCCGGCGCGGGACTCACCGGCGCCGGCATGACCGACGTGGGAGTGCTCGGCTTCTTCGGCGGGTCCTGCACCTTCGTCGTCGGCTCGGCGTCGGCAGCCGGACGCGGCGGGTCGACCTTGGCGGTCGGCTCGGCGTCGAGGCTCGCCGGCACCTTGCTCGTCTCGTCCTCAGTGGTGGTGGCGGCGACGCCGGCCGCTGCGGCGCCGCCCGCCGCAGCCGACTCGGCGCGTGGCGCGGGCGGCTTCGGGGTCGACTCGGCGCTCTGCTCGGCCGGACGCGGGGCCGGCACCAGCGGCTTGCGCGGCTCGCGCGGGCCGTTCGGCCCCGGCCGGCGTACGCCGTCCAGCAGCGAGATCCCCTTGACGCGCTTGCCGCCGGCCCGGCGCAGCAGGCGCTCGGCCACCTCGGCGGTGATCCGCTCGGTCGGGTCCTTGCGGAGCAGGCCCTGCAGCACCGGCTTGAGCGGCCCGGCGTTTTTCGGCGGCGGCAGCGGCTCGGTCGCCAGGGCGGCCAGCGTGGCGATCGCCGACGACCGCGCGTACGGCGACTTGCCCTCCACGGCGGCGTAGAGCGTCGCGCCCAGCGACCACAGGTCCGCCTCCGGACCGGCCGTGCCGTCCTTGGCCCGCTCCGGCGCGATGTACGCGGGCGAGCCGAGCACCATGCCGGTGCGGGTCACGTTCGGGTCGCCGGGGATGGTGGCCAGACCGAAATCGGTCAGTACCACCCGGCCGTCGTTGCCGAGCAGGACGTTGCCGGGCTTGATGTCGCGGTGCATCACGCCGGCCTTGTGCGCCGCCTTCAGCGCGCCGAGCACACCGAGCCCGATCTCCACCGCGCGTGCCGGCGACACCGGGCCGTCCTCGGCGAGAGTGTCCTGCAACGACTTCGACGCGACGTACTCCATGACGATCCACGGGTCGCCGTCGGTGCGCAGCACGTCGAAGATGCGGACCACGTTGACGTGGTTCAACCGGGCGATCGCCCGGGCCTCACGCAGGGAGCGTTCCCGCATCTCGCGGCGCTCGTCGTTGGTGAGACTGGGTGGCGGGACGAGCTCCTTGATGGCCACGTCCCGGTGCAACACCTCGTCACGCGCCTTCCAGACCCGGCCCATGCCGCCCTGACCGAGCGGCGAGATGAGCCGGTACCGGTCAGCGACAAGTCGGGGAAGCGCGTCAGACATCGCAGAGACCGTACCCGGCGCCACCGATGCTCACACCGCCGGCACGCCACTGTGCGGCGAAGGTCAAGTTCGCGACGCGTACGCTGACGCCATGTCTGCCGAAGAGCCGCTGTTCCGAGTCGTCCGGGGCGTCCCGACTGCCGACGAGTTGGCCGCGCTGGTGGGTGCGATCGTCGTCCGGTCCCGACCTGCCGCCGCGCCCGCGCCGGTGACCACGTCCGCCTGGGCGCGCAGCGCCCGACCGACCGTCGCGGCGCCCTCCGCCGGACCCGGCGCCTGGCGCGCCTCCGGCCTCCCCCGCTGACCCTTCCGCCAATCCGACCGGATTGAGCTGGGGCGGGGCCACGGTGATGTCCTGAGGACTGCCGAGATCGCTCCGCACCCATTAACCTCACTCAGGGAAACGGGGCCGTGACAGGTAGGGAGGATCGATGATCCCTGAGGAGGACCGGCCAGCTTCCTGGCTGCGCGACTACGGCGGCATCGAGGCCGACATCCGCCAGATGAGCGAGTTCGCCGACCGGCTCCAGGCCGAGGTCGAACGCAACTACGCGCCACACCTGTCGTACATCGCCGACGACATGAGAGCACCCGTACCCAACCCCTGCGACGCCTTCGTCGAGCTGGTGCAGTTCCTGCACGCCCATTGGGAGACCCAGCAGGCCACCGCGAACATGGTGCACGACCTGGGCGGAGCCACCGGCCACCTGGCCTCGGCGGCCGGCCGGATCGCCTCCGACTACCGGGGCGCCGACGCCTTCGCCTCGGCCAGGGTCGCCGACGTGGAGGCGGCGCTCGCCAACCCGTACTCCACGATGTCCGGTGGCCGGGCCCGGCTGCCCGACCCCACCAGCCCGAACGGCGGGCCGGTGGTGCTGCCGTGATCGACAGGGGCAGTGGCCGGACGTCCGGCCTCACCGACTGGCAACTGATGGACGTGCTCAGCATGTGGGCCTGTGTCCAGGACCACGAGACCCAGGGGCACTGGAAGCAGGTCTCCGGCTGGCGCAAGGTCTGCGACCTCGCGATGACCCACCTGCGGCGGCTGCACGAGTACCGGCGCGGCCTGGCCGAGGCATGGCCCCCGGAGACCAACGCGGCCGCGCGGGCGTACCTGGCCGAACTCGACCAGCTCATCGACCGCGTCCAGCACACCCATGACGCCGCCGCCGCCAACCACGACGCGCTCGCCGCCGCCACCCGCGCCATCGACAGCGCTCGGCCCGAGTTGAAGAGGCTCTACGAGCAGTACTCGACCAAGCTCCAGCAGAAGCGGTCGTACGAGGCGACGCTGGCGGATCCGAAGGCAGCGGCGGGCAGCCGGGTGGTCGATCCGCCGGTGACGGACGTGGAGTTGGAGCAGCTGAACACCAAGGCCCGGGGGATCATGTACGGGCTGAGCAGCGAACTCCAGCAGGCCCAGGTGATGCTCCGCCAGCCTCCTCCGCGGCCAAAGCCCTCGCCAGGAGTGGACCAGAACAACCCCGACGTGTACGCCTCTAATCTTTCTGCACCCGTCATTCCGCCAGTTGTGCCGGTGCCCATCCCACCCTCGCCTGCTGTTTCCAGAGCCACCCGAGCCGAGAATTCAGTACGAGCAGTGCCATCGCCGACAGCACCCAATTCAGGCCCGATTCTTGGCGGGGCCGGAACCGGGCTTGCCCCAACGCCAGCGAGCCCAGCAGCGCCTGGCATGACGCCTTCAACGCCCCAGGGGGTGACCCCGAACGTGGGACCCCCTCCCTCCTTGCCGCCGCTTCCAGGAACGCCGGGTCGTAACGGATTGTCCAACCCGTTGCGAGGGCAGCCGGGTCCAGCAGCCCGCAGCGGGATTGGTGGCGGCAACAGCAGCCCGCCCCGGCCAATGCCACCGGGCGGCATGATCGGCGGCACACCTGGAATGGCTTTGGGCCAGCCTGGCGGGACCACTCCGCCTCGCCGTATCAATCCGCTTGGGGGCGTGATCGGAGGAGGTGGGGCAGGAACGGCGCCGTCAGGCGCAGCAGGCTCACGGCCCGGAGGCGCACGGGCGAGTTATGCAGGGGGCGCCCTTGGGATTTCGCCAATGGGAGGCGCTCCGGGCATGGCTAGCGGTCCTGGGACAGGTACGTCAATGGGACGACCGAGCCGCCGAGAAGCAGTAGAAGGTGAATCGCGCCGCTGGGATCCCGATAATCCGTGGGAGACGGACGAGGGGGTAAATCCGATAGTCCGCCCGCCAAAGGACGGGCCAATCGACCCTGGACCCGCCATCGGATTTGGTCGTTAATGGGTTCATCTGCACAGATCTTGCTCACAATATTCGCCCTCTCCTCGACATTGTTAACCGCTGCGCCACTCCATGCGAAAGAGCCGGAGGGGGCTGACCGCGTCCGCGGTGACCAGTGGCACCTGCGCTACTTAGAAGTGCCGAAGGTTCAAAGAATTAGTCAGGGCGAGGGCGTGGTGGTGGCAGTGCCCGACACCGGCGTCGCTCCCCACGCGGACCTAATCGGCAACGTTTTGCCTGGCACCGACACCTTTCTAGGCAGATACGGGGACGGCCGCCAAGATCAGGACAGCCATGGCACGGGCATGGCAGGATTGATCGCCGCTCACGGCAATGGTGACCGCGGCGCGCTCGGAATCGCACCCAAGGCGAAGATTCTGCCGGTGCGCGTCAAGCGAATTAACGAACAAGGTAACAGCGATGATTTGGCGGCCGGGATCGAGTATTCGGTCGCCCACGGGGCGGAAGTAATTAGCATTTCCTCGGTCAGTGGACCAGACTTAAGATTACAGCAGGCCGTCGAGACCGCACTCAGAGCGAACATCATCGTGGTTGCCGGAGCGGGGAATCGACCAAGGGAACGTCAGGTAGGCTTCCCCGCCGCCTATCCCGGTGTCATCGCAGTAGGCGGAACAGATAGAAGCGGCAACCACGCCACCGTGTCTGTAGACGGGCCTGAAATCGATGTCGTTGCTCCTGCGGTCGACATTTACAGCACCAGCATCGACGGCAAGTACCGCAAGGGCACCGGGACGTCGGACGCCACCGCGATCGTCGCCGGGGCTGCTGCTTTGATCCGATCCAAGTACCCCTACCTGCCAGCGCAAGAAGTGGCACACCGCCTGACTGCCACCGCCGTCGACAAGGGACCGCCTGGCCGGGATGACAAATACGGGTATGGAGTCATCAACCTGGTAGCTGCCCTGACGGCAGACGTACCGCCACTCGGGTTCGAGTCGACTGCGCCGAGCGCGCCCTCCGGCCTCAGCCCGACCACCGCAGCGGCCAGCCCCAGCAGTGACAGCGGAGACGGGGCGACCGCCCGTGGACTCGCCACCTTGGGCGCAATCGTGGCAGCGAGCGGCGGTTACCTGCTCTGGCGGCGCCGTCGACGTGCCGACGACCCGCCACCGAGGATCAGCCGGTAGCGTCGGAATCGTGCCGAACTCCCTGCCACTGCGCCTCGTGCTCGCCAGCCAGAGTCCTGCCCGTCGCAAGCTCCTCCAGGCCGCCGGGATCGAACCCGACGTACTGGTGAGCGGCGTCGACGAGTCCCAAGTGGTCGCCGACCGGGCGGAGGATCTCTGCCTGGAGCTCGCCCGCCTCAAGGCGCTCGCGGTGCTCGACCGGCTGCGCGCCACCCCGGACGAGCGGACGCTGGTGCTCGGCTGCGACTCGGTGCTGGCCTTCGACGGGGAGATCCTGGGCAAGCCGGCGGACGCCGCCGACGCCACGGACCGCTGGCGACGGATGCGCGGGCGCAGCGGGGTGCTGCACACCGGGCACTGCCTGATCGACGTGACGCACGAGGCGCGAGCGGAGGCGGTCGCGTCGACGGTCGTGCACTTCGCCGACATCAGCGACGAGGAGATCGCCGCGTACGTGGCGACGGGCGAGCCGCTGGCGGTGGCCGGGGCGTTCACCATCGACGGGTTGGGCGGTGCGTTCCTGACCGGCATCGAGGGTGACCCGGGCACGGTGGTAGGGCTGTCGCTGCCGCTGCTGCGTCGACTCCTCGGCGAGTTGGAGCTGAGCATCACGGACCTGTGGACGAAGGTCGCGCCGGGGGGCCAGGAGGTCGAGCATCTCGGCTAGCGTCCGTTCATGACCACCAAGCCGTTGCCGCTGACTCCGGAACTGCACGCCTACCTCGTCGCCCACGGCTCGCCGCCGGACGAGATCATCCGCGACCTGGCCCAGGAGACGCTGGCTGCCCTCCCCGATGAGGCGATGAGGCAGGTGGCGCCGGAGCAGGCCGCGTTCCTGACCTTCCTCACCCGGCTGCTCGGCGTGCGGCGGGCGGTGGAGGTGGGCACCTTCACCGGGCTGTCCTCGCTGGCGATCGCCCGGGGGCTGCCCGAGGACGGCCGGCTGACCTGCTTCGACATCTCCGAGGAGTACACCGGCATCGCCCGGCGGTACTGGGAGCGCGCGGGCGTCGCCGACCGGATCGAGCTGCGCATCGGCCCGGCCGGGGAGACGCTGCGGGAGCTGCCCCAGGAGCGGCACCTGGACTTCGCCTTCATCGACGCGGACAAGACGGGTTACCCGGTCTACTGGGACGAGCTGGTGCCCCGGATGCGCCCGGGTGCGGTCATCGCGGTGGACAACACGCTGCGCGGGGGCCGGGTGCTCGCCCCGCAGAACGCCGACGACCGGGCGATCGCCGCGTTCAACGACGAGGTGCTGGCCGACGTGCGCGTCGAGGCGGTCATGCTCCCCATCGCCGACGGCGTGACCCTCGCCCGGGTCCACTGACGCACCTTGCGGCGTGTCGCGGTGTCGAGCCGCCCGGACACCGCAACACGCCGCAAACCGCGCCCCCGACCCACCGCGCCGGGCCGGGCCGGAGGGCGGGCGGGGTTGGCTGCCGGCGGAGGGTCAGGCGCCGACGAGGGCCGGGGCGCGGTCGTCGTCCATCGACGCGGCGCGCAGGGCGCGGCCGAGTCGCACGGTCAGCAGCAGGGCGGCGGCGATGAAGCCGGGCAGCAGCAGGAAGGCCAGGTGCGGTCCGACCCCGTCGGCCACCGCGCCGAGCGCCACCGGCGCGATCCCGAAACCCACCCCCATCGAGTACGCGGACCAGCCGGCCGCCTTGTCGGCGGCCGGCCCGGCGACGGCCAGCGCGATCGAGATCGCGAGGGGGTAGTGCAGCGCGTTGCCGAGTCCCAGCACCACCAGGCCGGTGACGGCGAGCCAGCCGACGGGCGCCAGCCAGAACAGGGCGAACCCGGCCAGCGACACGGTCAGCGCGCCGAGCAGCAGCGGGGCGGGCGGCCAGCGCAGGGCGATCCGGCCGCCGGCCAGCCGGCCGAGGAACATGCCGCAGACGATCGCGGCGACGGCGGCCGACGCGGCGGCGGCGGTCATCCCGGCGTGCGAGCGGAGCACGTCGGCGGTCCAGAGCGACAGGCAGACCTCGATCGAGCCGGTGACCGACATCAGCACCCAGGCGATCCAGTACGCCCGGGGCAGCCGGTCGTTCGCGCCGGCACCGCTGCGGCTCTCGCCGTCACGGCCGCTGGGGGGTGCGAAAACGTCGTCGGCCTGCACAGCCACCGAGGCGGTCGCCCCGGCGGGGTCGGCGGCAGCCGCGGCAGCGGGGGCGGCCTGCGGCGGGCGTACCCGGGAGCGGCGGGCGGCGAGCGCGACCAGCGCGATCAGCCCGACCTCGACGGCCATCACCGGCCGCCAGCCGAAGCCGGCGTCGACGCTGACGCCGATGACCAGCGGGGCGAGGATGCCCATGCCGGCGCAGACGGCGTTGGCCTCGGTGAGCGCGGCGGGCGCGGCGGGGCCGTGCCGGGCGGTGAGGACGACGGCGACGCCGCTGACCACGATCATGCCGGCGGTGGCCACGGCGGCGACCGCGGCGAGGGTGGCGGGCAGCGGGCGGAGCAGGCCGAACGCGGTGACGCCGGCGGCGACCCCGGCCAGCCCGGCCCAGATCGCCCCGGCCCGGCCGATCCGCCGGGCCAGCGGGGCGAAGAGCGCCCCGCCGAGCAGCGCGCCGACGGCGATGGCGGTGCTGTGCAGGCCGGCGACGGCGGCGCTGGTGCCCTGCTCGTCGCGGAGCAGCGGTACGACGGGGCCGAACCCGTAGAGGAAGAAGCCCCAGAGCCCCAGCTGGGCGTAGGTCAGCCAGGTGGTCCTGTCACGGGTGAGGCGGGGCACCGGCCTTACGCTACAAGCGGCTGGCCGGTGCCCCGCCTCTGGTGAGAGGCAGCTCTCGTCAGCGGACGCTGCGGGCGAACTGCCGGGCGGCCCAGATGACGCCGGCGACGGCGAGCACCGCGGTGATGGTCAGCCCCTGCCACACCTTGTCGTTGCCCAGGTCCCCGGCGAAGAGCGCCCGGGTACCGTCGACCGCCCAGGAGAACGGGTTCCAGTCGGCGATGCCCTGCAGCCAGCCGGGGGCGAAGGTGAGCGGCAGCAGGATGCCGGAGAGCAGCAGCACCGGCTGGGCGACGGTGTTCATCAGCGGGGCGAGCGCGTCCTCGCTCTTGACCTTGAGCGCGACACCGTACGAGACGGCCGAGGTCATCAGCGCGATCAGGGCGAGCATCAGGTACGCCAGCAGCAGGTCACCGATGAAGACGCGCAGGTCGAACAGGAGCGCGAGCAGGGTGATGATGACCGCCTGCACGAGCAGCGAGACCACGTCGCGCAGGGAGCGGCCGAGCAGCAGGGCCAGCCGGCTGACCGGGGTGACCCGGGAGCGTTCGATCACCCCGGCGCGCAGCTCGGCGATCAGGCCGAAGCCCTGGAACAGGCCGCCGAAGATGGCCAGCAGCACCAGCAGGCCGGGTACGAAGATCTTGTAGGCGGCGGCCTGGGTGGGCGCGTTCAGGGCCGGCTTGAGCAGCGGGGCGAAAAGCAGCAGGTACATCACCGGCTGGAAGATGCCGACGAAGACCCAGACCGGGTTGCGCAGCAGCAGCTGGATCTGGCGCTGGAAGATGAGCCAGGTGTCGCGGGCGAGTTTCATGACGATTCTCCTGTGGTGGATGCTCAGGACTCGCGCAGCGAGCGGCCGGTCTTGGTGAGGAAGACGTCGTCGAGGCTGGGGCGGTGCAGCTCGATCGAGGAGAGCGTGAGCCCGGCGCTGTCGAGCCGGCGGAGGATCTGCGGGATGGCGATGGCGCCCTCGTCGACGTAGAGGCGCAGGCCACCCTCATCGGCGGTCTCCAGCTTCTTGACGAACTCCTCGCCGTCGAGCACCTGCGCGGCCTGCGGCGTGCTGGCCACGTCGAGGCCGACCAGCACCACGTCGCCGGAGATCTCCCGCTTCAGCGCGGCCGGGGTCCCCTCGGCGACCACCTCGCCGTGATCCATGATCGCGATCCGGTCGCAGAGCGCGTCCGCCTCGTCGAGGTAGTGCGTGGTGATGAAGACGGTCATGCCCTCGGTGCGCAGCCGGCGGATCTCGTCCCACATGTGCGCGCGGCTCTGCGGGTCGAGGCCGGTGGTCGGCTCGTCCAGGAAGACGATCTTCGGCTCGTGGATGATGCCGAGGGCGATCTCCACCCGGCGCCGCTGACCGCCGGAGTACGTCTTGCACTTGCGGTCGGCGTACTCGGTGAGCTGGAAGGAGTCGAGGGCGCGGGCGGCCCGGCGGTGCGCCTCGGCCTTGGCGATGCCGTACATGCGGGCGTGCAGCACCAGCTCCTCGCGGGCGGTGGACTCGTCCCAGGTGCTGCCGCCCTGGGCGACGTAGCCGATCCGGCGGCGCACCTCGGCCGGGTCCTTGCGCAGGTCGGCGCCGGCGATGGTGGCCTCACCGCCGTCGGGCTCGATGAGCGTGGCGAGCATCCGCAGGGTGGTGGTCTTGCCGGCGCCGTTGGGGCCGAGGAAGCCGAAGATCTCGCCCTCGGCGACCTGGAGGTTCACCCCCCGTACGGCGTCGACCGTCTTCGTCTCCCGACCGGCGCGGGAGCGGAAGGACTTCCGCAGCCCCCTGGTCTCGATCATGTCTGCTCCTGGTCGTCCGGGCCGGTCGCGCCGGCCGCCTGTCCCCCGGGGCCGCCGGACGGCGCGCTCCCCCGTGGTGCGCGAAGAGGCTAACGCGATATAGCTCTTGTGGTCAACGTTGATTATTCCGCGTTCACCTCGCGGGCGGTGCGCCGTCGGTCCACCCCGACCAGCCCTCCGCCCCGGCGAGTCCAGCAGGCAGGTACGACACCCCGGACTCGATCCGCTCGGCGATCCGGTCGCACCAGGCCACCTCCGCCTCGGCGCGGGCCGCCCAGAGCTCGAACATCCAGGCCACGTGCACCGGCTTGGTGTTGCGCATCCAGTCGGAGTCCAACGAGGCACGCATCGATTCGACACCGGCGCGCAGCAGGTTCGCCCGGTTCCGCAGCGCGGCGGCGGCCTCCTCGCGGGGCATCGCCGGCAGGAAGGAGAAGGCCGCGACGAACGGGTCCGGCGTCTCGTGCAACTGCCACCACAGGCCGCGCAGCAGCGTCTCGAACTCGTCCTCCCCCTTCGGCGTCACCTCGTAGGTGGTGCGGGCCGGGCGGGCGCCGACCTGCTCGGTCGCCACCTCGCGCAGCAGCCCCTCCTCGGTCAGCTTGCGCAGGGCGTGGTAGATCGATCCGGGTTGCACGTTGGCCCACCGGTCGGCGTTCCAGCTGAGCAGCTCGCGGCGCACGTCGTAGCCGTGTACCGGTTGCATCCACCGGACCAGGCCGAGAATCATCATCCGAGTCGCAGACACCGGGCAAGCGTAATAAACAAGTTTGACTAGGGCGCGGCCGGAACAGTGCGCCATCCCACACTGAGCGATCGTTAGGGCCATCAGAGTGACCGATACACTCCCGGTCAACGACCTCCCGGGAGGAGCCCTCAAGGTGCGCAAGGTACTCATCGCCAACCGCGGCGAGATCGCCGTCCGCGTCATCCGCGCCTGCCGCGACGCCGGCCTGGGCAGCGTCGCCGTCTACGCGGACTCCGACCGGGACGCCCTGCACGCCACGCTGGCGGACGAGGCGTACGCCCTCGGCGGCGACACCGCGGCGGAGACGTACCTGCGGATCGACAAGCTGATCGACATCGCGGGCCGGTCCGGCGCCGACGCCGTGCACCCCGGCTACGGCTTCCTCTCCGAGAACGCCGACTTCGCCCAGGCCGTCATCGACGCCGGGCTGACCTGGATCGGCCCCACCCCGCAGGCGATCCGCGACCTCGGCGACAAGGTGACCGCCCGGCACATCGCCCAGCGCGCCGGCGCGCCCCTGGTCCCCGGCACCCCGGACCCGGTCGGCAACGCCGACGAGGTGATGGCCTTCGCCGTCGACCACGGCCTGCCGGTCGCCATCAAGGCGGCCTTCGGCGGCGGCGGGCGCGGCCTCAAGGTGGCCCGCACCATGGAGGAGATCCCGCACCTGTTCGAGTCGGCCACCCGCGAGGCGGTCGCCGCGTTCGGCCGGGGCGAGTGCTTCGTCGAGCGGTACCTGGACAAGCCCCGGCACGTCGAGGCGCAGGTCCTCGCCGACCAGCACGGCAACGTGATCGTGGTCGGCACCCGCGACTGCTCGCTGCAGCGCCGGCACCAGAAGCTGGTCGAGGAGGCCCCGGCGCCGTTCCTCACCGCCGCGCAGCGCACCCAGATCCACGAGAGCGCCAAGGCGATCTGCCGGGAGGCCGGCTACCACGGCGCCGGCACCGTGGAGTACCTGGTCGGCGCGGACGGCACCATCTCCTTCCTGGAGGTCAACACCCGGCTCCAGGTCGAACACCCGGTCACCGAGGAGACCGCCGGCGTCGACCTGGTCCGCGAGCAGTTCCGGATCGCCGACGGCGAGAAGCTGCGGTTCTCCGAGGACCCGACCCCGCGCGGGCACTCCATCGAGTTCCGGATCAACGGCGAGGACCCGGGCCGCAACTTCCTGCCCGCCCCGGGCACCATCACCGCCCTGCGCCTGCCGACCGGGCCGGGCGTGCGGGTGGACACCGGCATCTCGGCCGGCGACGTGATCGGCGGCAACTTCGACTCGCTGCTCGCCAAGGTCATCATCAGCGGCGAGACCCGGGCCGAGGCGATCGAGCGGGCGCGCCGGGCGCTGGACGAGATGGTCGTCGAGGGCATGGCCACCGCGCTGCCGTTCCACCGGCTGGTCGTCCGGGACGAGGCGTTCACGACCGAGCCGTTCACCGTGCACACCCGGTGGATCGAGACCGAGTTCGACAACAGCGTGCCGCCGTTCACCGCCGCCGCCGGCGCCGCCGAGGCGCCAGCCGGTCGGGAGACCGTCGTGGTCGAGGTGGCGGGCAAGCGGCTGGAGGTCAGCCTCCCCGCCGGCCTCGGCGCGGGTACGACCAGCGCCGCGCCCGCCGCCCGCAAGCCGGCCCGCCGGGGCGGCGGCGCCAAGGCCGGCGCGGCGGTCAGCGGCGACGCGCTCGCCTCCCCGATGCAGGGCACCATCGTCAAGATCGCCGTGGCGGACGGGGACACCGTCGCCGAGGGCGACCTGGTGGTGGTGCTGGAGGCGATGAAGATGGAGCAGCCGCTGCACGCCCACAAGGCCGGTACGGTCAGCGGGCTGTCGGCCGAGGTCGGCGCGGTGATCACCGCCGGCGCGGCGATCTGCACCATCGCCTGACCCCGGTCGGCACGCCCCTCCTCCGGTGCGCCGGGGGCGCAACACCACTGTGAGCGATATGCCTGGGAGTCATATTTATGCCTCTCAGGCATATCGCTGACCAGTCATCTGCCCGGTCGCCGCGACACGCCGACGCGACACCCACCATCGGCCCGCTCCTGCCCGCCGGCGGGCGGGCCGTACCCCCGGGTCGCTCTGCCGGCGGCGGGCGGCGGCCCGGCGGGGGTGGTTTGGGCCACCAGCGGCGGCGGATGGGGCCGCGAGCAGGAATGATGGCCGGGTGCGGTTCCTTCATGGCGCGGTCCCCGCGCACGACCTGACCTACAACGACGTCTTCATGGCGCCGGCCCGCTCCGAGGTGGGCTCGCGACTCGACGTCGACCTGGCCACCGGCGACGGCACGGGCACCACCATCCCGCTGGTGGTCTCCAACATGACGGCGGTGTCCGGCCGCCGGATGGCGGAGACCGTCGCCCGGCGCGGCGCGATCGCGGTGATCCCGCAGGACATCCCGATCGAGGTGGTGGCCAACGTCGTCGCCTGGGTCAAGCAGCGGCACCTGGTGCACGACACGCCCATCACGCTCGGCCCGACCGACACCGTCGGCGACGCCATCCACCTGCTGCCGAAGCGGTCGCACGGCGCGGTGATCGTGGTCGACGAGGCGGGCCGCCCGCTCGGCGTGGTCACCGAGGCGGACACCGTCGGCGTGGACCGCTTCGCCCAGCTGCGGCACGTGATGTCGACCGAGCTGCACACCGTGCCGGCGGACGCGGACCCGCGTACCGGCTTCGACCGGCTGTCGGCCGGGCGGCGCCGGCTGGCTCCGGTGGTGGACGCCGACGGCCGGCTGATCGGCGTGCTGACCCGGCAGGGTGCGCTGCGCGCCACCCTCTACCGGCCGGCCGTGGACGACCGGGGCCGGCTGCGCGTCGCCGCCGCCGTCGGCATCAACGGCGACGTGACCGGCAAGGCCGAGGCGCTGCTGGCCGCCGGGGTGGACACCCTGGTGGTGGACACCGCGCACGGCCACCAGGAGCGGATGATCTCCGCGCTGCGGGCGGTACGCAAGCTCGACCCCGCGGTGCCGGTGGCGGCGGGCAACGTGGTCACCGCCGAGGGCGTACGCGACCTGGTGGAGGCGGGGGCCGACATCGTGAAGGTCGGCGTCGGTCCGGGTGCCATGTGCACCACCCGGATGATGACCGGCGTGGGCCGGCCGCAGTTCTCCGCGGTGCTCGACTGCGCGGCGGCGGCCCGGGCGCTGGGCCGGCACGTCTGGGCCGACGGCGGCGTGCGGCACCCCCGGGACGTGGCGCTGGCGCTCGCCGCCGGGGCGTCGAACGTGATGATCGGGTCGTGGTTCGCCGGCACCTACGAGTCCCCCGGCGACCTCTACACCGAGCCGGACGGCCGCCGTTACAAGGAGAGCTTCGGCATGGCCTCGGCGCGGGCGGTCAGCGCGCGTACCGCCGAGGACAGCGCCTTCGACCGGGCCCGCAAGGCGGTCTTCGAGGAGGGCATCTCCTCGGCCCGGATGTACCTGGACCCGACCCGGCCCGGCGTCGAGGACCTGATCGACGAGATCATCGCCGGGGTACGCAGCGCCTTCACCTACGCGGGCGCCCGCAACCTGGACGAGTTCCACGAGCGCGCGCTGGTCGGCGTGCAGAGCGCCGCCGGCTACACCGAGGGCATGCCGCTGCCCACCAGCTGGTGACCACCCCGCCCGACGCGGGCGGTTGACCTCGGCCGCATCGGCCTGGCCCACCCCGCCGGTTTGGGGGGGGGGGGGGGTTGGGGGGGTTGGGGGACGGCCCGCCCCCCCCCCCCACCGGGGGGCAATGGGGGGGGGGGGGGGGGGCGCAGTATATC